>JBBSCP010000020.1:0-22645 GCA_038250135.1 Acetobacterales bacterium
GGTTCGGGCAGTGCCATGCCGGGCGGGCGGATGCGCGGCAGTGCCATGAAGCCGGTCAGCCGCCGATAGGCCTGTCGCGCCTGCACCAGCTGCTTCCAGCCGCCGATCATCTGCTCCACAGGCGCCAGCGCACGGCCCATGATGATGGAGGCGGCGATGGCCGCGCCTGAGGTCAGCTGCTGCTCCAGCGTCAGCCAGGCGCCGACGCCAAGCACCGCCACCTGGATCGTCAGGCGAAAGAAGCGCGTCATGGAGAGCAGCATCGCCGCGCGGTCCGCCGCGCGTTCCTGCGGCGGCATGGAGGAGGCCAGGCCCTCGCGCCAGCGCTGCAGCACGGCGGGCGCCATGCCCATGCTGTCGATCACTTCCGCATTGCGCACGATGCTCTCGGCACGGCGCTGGCTGGCCATGCCGGCGGTGCTGGCCTGGCGGACCAGGGCGCCGGTGGCCCATTCATTGGCCAGCGTCAGCAGGAACAGAATCAGTGCGCCGCCAAGGGCGATCCAGCCAAGTATGGGGTGCAGGGCGAAGATGACGGCGAGGTAGATCGGCACCCAGGGCACATCGAACATGGTGAGCGAGGCCGGCGAGCCGAGCCAGTTGCGGCACATCGACAGGTCGCGCAGCGCCTCCATGCGATAAGGGCGGCCGCGAAGCTGGCTCTCGATGGCGCGGAGGAAGGCCTCCGGCGCGGCCTTGCCCTCGACCCAGGCGGCGATGCGCTGCATCACCTGGCCGCGCAGCCCATCCAGCACCGCCATGACCAGCAGCGCGAACATGGCGATCAGCGTCAGGTAATACAGCGTGTCCATGCTGCGCGTGGACAGCACGCGGTCGAACACCTGCATCATGTAGAGCGACACGGTGAGTTGCAGCAGGTTCACCACGCCACTGAACAAGGCCACGGCAATCAGCTGCTGCCGGCAATTGGCCAGGGCCTTGGAGAGCACGGTCTCCGGCGCCTTCTCCTGCATGCCGGGCATCAGGGACATCGGGCGCAACATGGCAATCAGCCCTTTCCGGCCATCTTCGTGTAAAGCCGGCTCAGCGTTTCGCCCAGCCAAGTGTAGCCTGTCTCGATCGCCGCAGCCGTGCCGCCAAGGACGGACCCCAGACGCCCACCGGCCGCAGCAAACGGCGGGCCCACCTGTTCGGGCGTCGCGATCAGCAGCCACCAGACTATCACGGATCCGATGGCAAACAGCAGCATTGCAATCATTTGCGCCACAATGAGGCGGGCGTAGCCGGCGCCCGCACTGCTGAGGGCAGCCTGTTCCGTCATGGCTTCCAGGCGGATTTCCTGCACACGGTTATGCAGTACGCGAAAAGCGTTTGCATGTAACTCCGCCTCGGCCTTGCGCCGGAAATCAGGAATTTCATCGGCCGCCACGGGCTTGGCTGCCTCCCAGGCGAGGCCAAAGGCGACCAGGTCGCGCAGCCGACCCTCCGGATCTCCCGAGCGGAAGGCGCTGAAAGCCGCCAGTTTCGCCCGGTCAGCGTCGGGCGGTCCCGGAATCTGGGGGATTTCTCCGCCCGTGGCGGCAAGTCTGAGTTGTGCTTCCGACATGCGCGTATCCGTGTCCGGGCCGGCTCTTTGACGTGAATGGTTCGCTCCGCTTCATATTAGCATGTCGCGCCGAAGCAACAAACGGAACCTCGGCCCTTTCAGGCCCGCATGCTGCAATAGCTTCATCCCAGACTGTTACAAACAATAGTGCATCAGTTTGCCTTTGGAAACATAAATCGCGTTTTCCGCACATTCTCAGGCGTTGCGGAAAACGTAACGCCTTGACAACACGAAGTTACCGACCATGCCGGCGAGCGACCCCGCGGCAACCCCCAGCACCGGATGCGCCGCCACGACGGGCAGGCTGGCCACAAGCACCGCGTAGGTGCCGTAATTGCAGGCGAAGCCAAGCAGGTTCACCAGCACGAATACCGCCCATTGCCGCGCCGCCGGCGTGCGATCCGCCGCCCTGAAGGTCCAGGCGCGGTTGAGTGCCCAGGTCGTCGTCGCCGCAACCACATAGGAAAGCGCCCGCCCGCCATAGAGGCCGAGCCCGAGCGCCAGCCCGGCATAGAGCACCGCCGTATCCACCACGAAGCCGATCGTGCCGACCATGCCGAATTGCAGGAATTGCAGCGCCAGGCGCGCCCGTACCGGGCCAAGGAAGCGCTCGAGCAGGCGGAAAATGTCCATCGGGGCGCCGTAGACCATGCCAAGATGACCGAAAAGCGGCGAGACGGCGGCTGGACGCGCCCACCCCGCACTGCAACCCTCTCTCGGTACAGAGATAGGATGGGGCATGCGGATCGGGGTGGTGGGGCTCGGCCAGATGGGGCTTGGCATGGCCGGCCGTGCCGTGGCGGCCGGCGCGAGCGTGACGGGCAGCGACCTCGACCCGGCGAGGCTCACCGCCGCGATGGCGCTCGGCGTAGCGCCCGCCGCCAGCCTCGCCGCGGTCGCCGCACCGGTTGTCGTGCTCTCCCTGCCTGAGGGGCGCGCCGTGGCCGCGGTATTGGCGGCGCTGCTGCCGATGATGCAGGCCGGCGCCATCATAGCCGATACCTCGACGCTCGACCCGATCGCGGCGCGCGGTTTTGCCGCGAGCTGCGCGGCCCATGGGGTGGCCTATCTCGACGCGCCGGTCTCCGGCGGGCCGGCGGGTGCGGCGGCAGGGAGCCTCACCATGATGCTCGGCGGCGAGGCCGCAGCGCTGGAGCGTGCCCGCCCGGCGCTGGCCTTGCTCGCCAGCCGGATCATCCATGTCGGCGAGAGTGGCGCGGGGCAGGTGGCGAAGCTGGTGAACAACCTGCTCGTCGCCACCCACCTGGCCGTGGCCGGAGAGGCGCTGCGCCTGGGCGAGCGGGCCGGCGTGAGCGCGGCGGCGTTGCTCGCCGTCATCAACGCCGCCTCCGGCCGTTCGGCGGCTACCGAGGTGAATTTCCCGCGCTGGATTCTGTCCGGCGGCTTCGATTCGGGCTTTACGGCGGGGTTGATGCGCAAAGATGCGCGGCTCGCCTTGGGGTTGGCGGAGGCCGTGGGCGCGCCGCTCGAGGCCTGCGCCGCTGCCGTCGCGCTGTGGGAGCGCAGCGCGGTGGCCGATGCGGCGGATTTCAACCGCGTCGCCGCCGCCATCCATGAGGGAAGCCCCAAGTGAACGCCTTCGCCGCGCGCGCCACTCTGGAACAAGGCATCGCGCGCCTGCTCGGCGGGCAGGTCGGCAGCGTGATCGAGGGCGAGATTGTGGCCGGGCAGGGCGCGGCCATCGCGCTCGCCGACCCCACCACCGGCGCGAACCTGCTCACCTATGCCGATGCCAGCGCATCCGTGGCGCGCCTGGCGGCGGAAGGCGCGGCGAGGGCGCAGCGCGCCTGGATTGCGCTGTCCGCCGCCGAGCGTGGCCGCCGGCTCTGGGCGCTCGGCGCCGCGATCCGGGCCGAGGCCGAGGCGCTGGCGTTGGTCGAATGCGCCAATACCGGCAAGCCGCTGCGTGATTGCCGGGGCGAGGTGCTCGGGGTTTGCGAAATGGCCGAATACTGGGCCGGGTGGTGCGACAAGATCGAAGGGCGGACCATCCCCGTGCCGTCAGGCCATCTGGTCTATGTGCGGCGCGAGCCGATGGGCGTGGTGTTGGCGATCACGCCCTGGAACGCGCCGCTGTTCACCTGCGGCTGGAATGTGCTGCCGGCGCTGGCGGCGGGCAATGCGGTGGTGTTGAAACCCAGCGAATACACGCCGCTCACCTCGCTCGTCTTCGCGCGCCTCGCGGTGCAGGCGGGGCTGCCGCCTGGGCTGGTGCAGGTGGTGGCGGGGCTGGGGCCGAGCTCGGGCGAGGCGCTGCTCGCCGCACCCGAGGTGGCGATGGTGACCTTCGTCGGCGGCGCGGTGAGCGGGGCGCGCATCGCCGGCGCCTGTGCCGCGCGGATGATCCCCTGCGTGCTGGAACTCGGCGGCAAATCCGCCAACATCGTCTTCGCCGATGCCGACCTGCCAGCCGCCGTGCAGGGCGCGCAGCAGGCGATCTTCGCCGGCAGCGGGCAGAGCTGCGTCGCGGGCTCGCGCCTGCTGGTGCAGCGCAGCGTGCATGACCGTTTCGTGGAACAACTGGCGGCAGCGTCCCGGAAAATCCGGCTCGGCGATCCGCTGGATCCGGCGACGGAGGCCGGGCCGGTCTGCAATGCGCGGCAATTCGCGCATATCGAGGCGCTGCTCGCCGCCGGTGTGGCGGAAGGTGCTGCGCTGCTCGCCGCGCCGCGCGATCCGGCGCTGCCAAAGGGCGGCTATTGGGTGCCGCCCAGCATCCTCGCCGGCCTGCCGAACAGCGCCCGCCTGGCACAGGAGGAGGTCTTCGGCCCCGTGGTCGCCGCCATCCCCTTCGACACGGAGGCGGAGGCCATCGCGCTGGCCAACGCCACGCCCTATGGCTTGGCCGGCGCGGTCTGGACGCGCGATGGCGGGCGGGCGCATCGCGTGGCGGGGGCGGTGCGCGCCGGCACTTTCTGGGTGAATGGCTATCGCACCATCCATGTCAGCGCGCCCTTTGGCGGCTTTGGCGCCAGCGGGCATGGCCGCTCCTCGGGGATCGAGGCCCTCAACGCCTATACGCAATCCAAGGCCGTGTGGGTGGAAACCGCCGACAACCCCGTGCTCGGTTTTGGGTATAGGCCAGACGCCCCTTGAGTGTGACGCCGCGGCTCAGCTAGCCTCCCGCCACGCCCTTCTGGAGACAGCCAAAATGCTTCGTCGCGACCTGCTGGCCGGTGGCGCGCTTGCCGCCACCTCCGCCGCCCTGCCGCGCTTCGCCATCGCCCAGCCGGCGGCCGCGCGCACGCTGAAATACGTGCCGCATGCGAACCTGCCCAACATCGACCCCTTCACCAACACCGCCTTCGTGGCGCGTGACCACGCCTTCCTGGTCTATGACCAGCTCTACGGGATGGACGATCAGTTTCGAATCCAGCCGCAGATGGTCGAAGGCCATGTGGTGGAGAATGACGGCCTGCTGTGGCGTTTCACGCTGCGCGAGGGGCTGAAGTTCCACGACGGCACGCCGGTCCGCGGGCGCGACTGCGTTGCCTCCATCCGCCGCTGGGGCCGCCGCGACGCCTTCGGCCAGGAGTTGATGGCGCGTGTCGCGCAGATGGACGAAGTCAGCGACCGGGTGTTCTCGATCCGCCTGAACCGGCCCTTCCCGAAGATGATCGAGGCCTTCTCGAAGGTCACGACAAGCTGCCTGTTCATCATGCCCGAGCGGCTCGGCAATGTGGACCCCTTCACCAACATCACCGAGGCCGTGGGCAGCGGGCCCTTCCGCTTCGTCGCCAATGAATGGGTGCCGGGTTCGCGCCTCGCCTATGTGCGCAACACGGATTACGTGCCGCTGCCCTCGGGCACGACCTCGATGACGGCGGGGCCGAAGGTGGCGCATTTCGACCGGGTCGAGTGGCACATCATGTCCGACCATGCGACGGCGGCGGCGGCGCTCCAGGCGGGCGAGATCGACTGGTGGGAACAGCCCACGGCGGATCTGTTCCCGCTGTTCATGCGTGGCGCGGCGGCGCGCAACATCGCGGTGGACATCATCAACGGTTCCGGCCTGATCGGCATCTTCCGCCCGAACCACACCACCGCGCCCTTCAACAACCCCGCGGTGCGCCGCGCCGTGCTGACCGCCATCAACCAGATCGACTTCATGACCGCGGTGATCGGCCTGTCGGGCATCGATGGCCGGCCCGATCTGCGGCGCGAGGGCATCGGCTATTTCGCCCCTGAATCGCCCTCGGCGTCCAATGTCGGGCTTGACCGACTGAAGAAAAGCATCGACGCCGCGCGCGCCGAGATCCAGGCGGCGGGGGGTATGGGCCAGCGCCTTGTGCTGCTCAACGCGACCGACCTGTCCTCGATCAACGCCGCGACGCTGGTTGGTGCCGATCTGTTCCGCCGCATGGGCTTCAACGTCGATCTGGTCAGCACCGATTGGGGCACGATGGTGGCCCGGCGCGCGAGCAGGAACCCGCTCGAGCAGGGGGGCTGGTCCGGCTTTTTCACCTTCTGGTCCGGCGTCGATCACTGGAACCCGGCGAGCCATGCCTCGATCCGCGGGCATGGCGACAATGCCTGGCCGGGCTGGCCCACCATTCCGGCCATGGAGGCGCAGCGCAACGCCTGGTTCGAGGCGCCGAACGAGGCTGCCGCCCTGGCGGCAACGACCGAGATGCAGCGCATCGCCTTCGACGAAGTGCCCTACGTGCCCACCGGCATGTACTACCAGCCGACGGCCTTTCGCCGCAACCTGACCGGCATGCTGAAGGGCCAGCCGCCGCTGTTTTGGAACATCCGGCGCGGGTGAACCGGTTCTGGGCGCCGGGCCTTGCAAGGCTCGGCGCTTTGCGGTTGATGCGTGGCGGGGCGAGGCCGCGAAGGTCACGCCGGACATCAGGGAGTGAAGCTCATGTTGCGACGCCATTTGATGGCCGGCGCGGGGGCCGCATGGGCCGCCGCCACGCTGGGCGGCCCGGCGCTCGGGCAAGGGACGGCGGCCGCCTCGCGGCTGCTGAAATTCATCCCGCAGGCCGACCTTGCGGTGCTCGACCCGATCCTGACCACGGCCTACGTCACGCGCCACCACGGTTACATGATCTGGGATACGCTCTACGGCTTCGATGCGGACTACAAGGCGCAGCCGCAGATGGTCGAAGGCCATACCGTCGAGGATGACGGCAAGCGCGTGACCATGAAGCTGCGCGACGGCCTGAAGTGGCATGATGGCGAGGCCGTGCGCGCGCGCGACTGCGTGGCCTCCATCCGCCGCTGGGCGGCACGCGATGCGCTCGGCCAGGTGCTGCTCAGCGTCACCGACGAGCTTTCGGCGCCGGACGACAGGACCATCCTGTTCCGCCTGAAGCGGCCCTTCCCGCTGATGTTCGAGGCGCTCGGCAAGCCCTCCACCCCCGTCGCCTTCATGATGCCCGAGCGCCTGGCGAGCCAGGACCCCAATGCGCCGCTGCGGGGCGACATGATCGGCAGCGGTCCCTTCCGGTTCATCGCCAATGAACGCGTGCCGGGTGCGCGCGTGGTCTATTCGCGCTTCGAAGGCTATGTGCCGCGCGCCGAGGGGCAGCCGAGCTGGACCGCCGGCCCGAAGCGCGTGCATTTCGACCGCGTCGAGTGGCATGTGATGCCCGACCCGGCCACCGCCTCCGCCGCGCTGCAAAATGGCGAGATGGATTGGTGGGAACAGCCGACCGGCGATCTTCAGCCGGTGCTGCGCCGCAACCGCAACGTGGTGCTGGAGATTCCTGATCCCACCGGCCTGATGGCGATCTGCCGCTTCAACCATCTGCATGCGCCGTTCAACAACCCCGCGATCCGCCGCGCGCTGCTCGGCGCGGTGAACCAGGCGGATTACATGACGGCGGTGATCGGCACCGATCGCAGCCTGTGGCGGGAGGAGGTCGGCTTCTTCCCGCCGGGCACGCCGCTCGCCTCCGATGCCGGGCTCGGCGCGCTGACCAGCCCGCGCGACTTGGACAAGGTGAAGCGCGACCTTGCCGCCGCCGGCTACAATGGCGAGCGCATCGTGGTGATGGCGGCGTCGGACTTCCCGAGTCTCAATGCGCTCGCGCAGGTCGGCAACGACATGTTGCGCCGTGCGGGGATGAATGTGGACTACGTCTCGACCGATTGGGGCACCGTCGTGCAGCGCCGCGCGAGCCGCGAGCCAGGCGATCGCGGTGGCTGGAACGTGTTCTTCACCTTCTGGGCGGGCGTGGACATGTTCAACCCCGGCGTGCATCAGAGCCTGCGCGGGCACGGCAATGCCGCCTGGTTCGGCTGGCCCACGATTCCGCGGCTCGAGGAGTTGCGTCAGGCTTGGTTCGACGCGCCCGACCTCGCGGGCCAGCAGACGGTGGCAAGGCAGATCCAGGAAGTGGCCTTCCAGGAAGTGCCCTACCTGCCGCTTGGCCAGTATTTCCAGGCGACGGCCTATCGCCGCGGCATCACGGGCGTGCTGAAGGGCCTGCCGCTGTTCTGGAACGTGCAGCGCGGCTGATCGGCGCCCGTCCTTGCGGCAATGACAAGGGCGTCGGCGGAATCGCCGGCGCCATTCCTGCTTGCGGGATGTCGCATCCCCTGTTCTCATCGGTTCCGGGATGCTGATGGGGAGACGGGTGATGGATCGCAGGGCTCTGCTGACCGCTGGTGCCGGCATGGGGGCGGCCGCATCGCTGGCGCGCGTCGCCATCGCACAGCCCGCGCAGAATCGCGTGCTGAGGATGGTGCCGCAGGCGAACCTCACCAGCCTCGACCCTATCTGGACCACCGCGAACATCACCCGCAACCACGGGCACATGATCTACGACACGCTCTACGGCATGGACGCGCAGTTCGTGCCGCAGCCGCAGATGGCGGCCGGGCATGTGCTCGACGATGGCGGCAGGATCGTCAGCATCCGGCTGCGAGAGGGGCTGAAATTCCACGATGGCGAGGCGGTGCGAGCGCAGGATGTGGTGCCGAGCCTGCAGCGCTGGATGCGCCGCAACCCGTTCGGCCAGAAGCTCGCCAGCCTGACCGATTCGCTGGAAGCAGTGGACGACAAAACCCTGCGCTTCCGCCTCAAGCGGCCCTTCCCGATGCTGTTCGCGGCCCTCGCGCAGGTCTCGAACAGCCCTGCTTTCATCATGCCCGCGCGGGTCGCCGCGACTGACGCCTTCACGCAGATGCGCGAGCCCATCGGCAGCGGGCCGTTCCGGTTCAAGGCCGATGAGTTCAATTCCGGCAGCCTCGTGGTGTACACGAAGAACGCCGATTACGTGCCCGTCCAGGCCGACACGCCGAGCCTGACGGCCGGCCCGAAGGTGGCCCATTTCGATCGCGTCGAGTGGCACATCATCACCGATGCCGCGACCGCCGCGGCGGCCATCCAGACCGGCGAGATCGACTGGTACGAGCAGCCGCCGCCGGAGATCCAGCAGCTGCTGCGCCGCAACCGCAACGTGAGGATCGAGGCGATCGACCCGCTGCCGCTCTGCGGCATCCTGCGCTTCAATCATTTGCATCCGCCGTTCGACAACAAGGCGCTGCGCAAGGCGATCCTGCCCGCGATCAGCCAGCAGGATTTCATGCAGGCCGTCGTCGGCACCGACCCGGCCATCTACAACGCCAGTTGCGGGATCTTCACGCCGGGCACGCCGCTGGCAAATGACGCGGCGATGGGCGCGCTCAGCGGCCCGCGGAGCATCGATCGCGCCAAGGAACTGATGCGCGCCGCCGGCTACACCAACCAGCCGATGCGCCTGATCGGCCCCACCGACATCCTCGCCCCTGCCGCCATGACGCAAGTCGGCGCCGATCTGGCGCGGCGGCTTGGCTTCAACGCCGACATCGTGCTGACCGATTGGGGCACCACCGTGCAGCGCCGCACCTCGCGCGAGCCGGTGCAGCGCGGTGGCTGGAGCATGCTGTTCACCGCCTTTGCCTCCTTCGACTTCGCCAACCCCGCCGCGCACTTCCCGCTGCGCGGCAATGGCACGGATGCCTGGTTCGGCTGGCCCACCGCGCCAAGGCTCGAGGAACTGCGCGACGCCTGGTTCGAGGCGCCGGACATCGCGGCCGAACAGCGCCTGGCGCGCGAGCTGCAGACCGAGGCCATGGAGGAATTGCCCTATGTGCCGGTCGGCGCCTACCTTTCCATGACGGCGCTGCGCGCGAACCTTGGGGGGCGCGTGCCGGGTCTCGCGCTGTACTGGGGCATTCGGCGCGGCTGAAACTGAACCTCTGGAGCGGGAGACGACCATGATCGGCAGGCGCGGGATTCTGGCGGCAGGGGCAGGGTTGGGAGCCGGGGCGGTGATGGCGCCCAATGTGGTGGGCGCGCAGGGTGGGGCGGCGCGCATGTTGCGCGTCATACCGCAGGCGAACCTCACCTCGCTCGATCCGGTCTGGACGACGGCGGTGGTCACCCGCAACAACGCCTTCATGATCTACGACCAGCTCTGCGCGCAGGATGCGGCAGGTGAGATCAGGCCGCAGATGGCGCAGGGCTGGAGCGTCGCGGATGACCGCCTCGCCTGGACCTTCACGTTGCGCGACGGGCTGTTCTTCCATGATGGCGAAAGGGTTCTCGCCAAGGATGCCGTCGCCTCCATCAAGCGCTGGGCGCGGCGCGATCCGTTCATGCAGGTGCTCTGGCCAAGCGTGGCGGAGGTCGAGGCGCTGGATGATCGTCGCTTCCGCTTCCGCCTGCACCGCCCCGTGCCGCTGCTCACCATGGCGCTCGGCCAGACGCAGTTCCCCTGCTTCGTGATGCCCGAGCGCATCGCCAGTATCGACGCCTTCACGCAGATCCGCGAGGCGATCGGCAGCGGTCCTTTCCGCTTCGTGCCAGGCGAGTGGAACCCGGGCCAGCGCGCCGTCTGGGCGAAGAACGAGCGTTACGTGCCGCGGCAGGAACCGGTGGATGGTCTCGCCGGTGGCCGCGCGCCGCGCATCGACCGCATCGAATGGACGATCATCACCGACCCCGCGACGAGCGCGAATGCGATGACGCAGGGTGAGCAGGATTATTGGGAATACCCGCTGCATGACCTGCTGCCGCTGCTGCGCCGGTCACGCGAGATGGTGGTGCAGCAGCGGCTGCTCGACGGCACCTACGGCATCGCGCGCTTCAATACGCTGCAGGCGCCATTCAACAACCCTGCAATCCGTCGTGCCGTCGCCATGGCCATCGATCAGCGCGACTACCTGCGCGCTGTCGCGGGCAACGAGCAGGCGGGTTGGGGGGTCTGCGAAGGTGTCTTCACCTGCGACACGCCATTGGCGAATGAGGCGGGCAGCGAGATCCTCAAGACCCGCAGCATCGAACGCGCGCGCGCGGCGCTGCGCGAGGCCGGCTACAATGGCGAGAAGGTGGTGCTTATCACGCCGGGCGACTATCCTCAGATCAACGCGCTGAGCCTTGTCACCGCCGATATCCTCACGCGGATGGGCATGAACCTCGAGGTGATCTCCACCGACTGGGGCACGCTGGTGCAGCGCCGCGCGAGCAAGGAGCCGGTGGAGCGCGGTGGCTGGAGCATCATCCACACCACCTCCTCCGGCCAGTCGCTGGCGCTGCCGGTGTTCCATCTGTTCCTGCGCGCCAATGGTGCGAATGCCTGGTTCGGCTGGCCCGATGACCCCGAGATCGAGCGTCTGCGCGGCGCCTGGGTCGAGACCGGGGACCCGGCGGAGAGCCGCCGCATCGCCGAGGCGCTGAACCGCCGTGCGATGGAGTTCATGCACTACCTGCCGCTGGGCTACTACTGGCAGCCGAGTGCCTGGCGCCGCAACGTCACCGGCGTGTTCCGCGCGCCGGCGACCGTGTTTTGGAACATCGGGAAGGCCTGAACAAGGCGCCCTGCCGGCGTGGCACGACATGTGCTTCCAGCTGGGCGTGGTCGGGGCGCGGGCGGCATGAAAAGGCCTGCCTGCTGGCGCGCCGCTCAGGGATAAGGCATCCTGCCCAATACTGGGGCGTCTGGGACAAGAAGGGGTATTTGAATCATGGATCGCAGGACTTTCCTGAAAAGCGGTGCAGTCGTTGGCGCCGGCCTGGCGGCGGGCGGCGTTTCCGCGCCGGCCTACAGCCAGGCGGCGAACCGCACGCTGCGCTTCGTGCCGCAGGCGAATCTGGCGAATTTCGACCCGATCTGGGGCACGCAGTATGTCGTGCGCAACGCCGCGGTGCTGGTCTGGGACACGCTCTACGGCTTCGACGAAAAGCTCGAGCCGCAGCGGCAGATGGTGGAAGGCGAGACGGTTTCCACCGACGGCCTGACCTGGACCTTCAAGCTGCGCAGCGGGCTGCGCTTCCACGACAATACGCCGGTGCTGGCGAAGGACGTGGCGGCCTCGATCACCCGCTGGATGCCGCGCGACCCGATGGGCCAGTTGCTGCGCGCGATCAACCAGGAACTCGTCGCGGTCGATGATACGACCTTGCGCTGGGTGCTGAAGCTGCCCTTCCCGAAGATGAAGATGGCGCTTGGCAAGAATGCGACTCCGATGTGCTTCATCATGCCCGAGCGCATCGCCACGCGGTTCGACAGCTTCACACAGATCAATGAGTTCGTCGGCTCCGGCCCGATGCGCATCGTGCTCAATGAATGGGTACCCGGTGCCAGGGCCGTGTTTGCGCGCCATGAGGGCTACGTGCCGCGCGACGAGCCCGCGAGCTGGCTCGCCGGCGGCAAGCGGATGCTGGTCGATCGGGTCGAATGGATCATCATGCCTGACCCGGCGACGGCCTCCGCCGCGCTGCAGAATGGCGAGATCGACTGGTGGGAGAACCCCATCACCGATCTGGTGCCGGTACTGCGCCGCAACCGCAACATCGCGGTCGATATCGCGGACCCGCTCGGCAACATCGGCTCCTTCCGCATGAACCACCTGCACAAGCCCTTCAACGACGTGCGCATCCGCCGTGCGGTACTCACGGCGATGAGCCAGGAAGACTACATGACCGCCCTGGTCGGCAATGATCGGGCGCTGTGGAGCCCGCTGCCTGGGTTCTTCACGCCGAACACGCCGCTCTACACCGAGGAAGGCGGCGATATCCTCAAGGGTCCGCGCAACATGGATGCGGCCAAGCGTTTGCTGGCAGAAGGCGGCTACAACAATGAACCTGTCACTTGCGTCGTCGCGCAGGACCAGCCGATCACGAAGGCGATGGGCGATGTCACGGCGGATTTGCTGCGCCGCATGGGCATGAATGTCGATTTCGTCGCGACCGATTGGGGTACGACCGGCCAGCGCCGTGCGATGAGGAACCCTCCCGGCCAGGGCGGCTGGAGCATGTTCCACACCTGGCACGCCGGCGCCGATGCCATCAACCCGGTGCTCTACAACGCGGTGCGTGCGAACGGCGACGGGGCGTGGTTCGGTTGGCCCAACATTCCCTCGCTGGAAGCCGAGGTACCGAACTGGCTCGCGGCGTCCAACCTCGCCGAGGAGCGTGCGGCGATCGGGCGCCTCAACCGCGCCGCGATGGACAACGTGGTTTATGCGCCGACCGGCTTCTTCCTGAGCTACCAGGCTTGGCGTCGCAACGTCTCGGGAATCGTGAAGGGGCCAATTCCCTTCCCCTGGGGCGTCAGCAAGACCTGATCCGAAGGAAACAACACCCGGATGTTCGCTTACTTCGTAAGACGCGTGCTCGCCACCATCCCCGTCATGGCGGTGGTGGCGCTGTTCGTCTTCTCGCTGCTTTATCTCGCCCCGGGCGATCCCGCGGCGATCATCGCGGGGGACCAGGCGACGCCGGCCGATGTGGAGCGCATCCGGGCCAGCCTCGGCCTTGATCGCCCCTACCTTGTGCGGTTTTCGGCCTGGGTGTGGGACATCCTGAACGGCAATCTGGGTGTGTCGATCTTCACCAACCTGCCGGTCAGCACCATGATCGCGCAGCGGATCGAGCCGACCCTGTCGCTGATGGTCGTCACGCTGATCCTCGCCGTCTCCCTCGCCGTGCCGATGGGCGTGATGGCGGCGTGGAAGCAGGGCACGACGATCGACCGCGCGGTGATGGGTTTTGCCGTTCTTGGCTTCTCCGTCCCGGTCTTCGTGGTCGGTTATGTCCTGGCCTACATCTTCGCGCTCGAGCTCGATTGGCTGCCCGTTCAGGGCTACACGCCTTTCTCACGCGGCTTCTGGCCGTGGCTCCAGAACCTGATCCTGCCGGCCATCGCGCTCGGCAGCGTCTATATCGCGCTGATCGCGCGCATCACCCGCGCGACAATGCTGGAAGTGCTGCAACAGGACTACATCCGCACCGCCAAGGCGAAGGGCGTGGGGCAGAGTTCCATCCTGTTCGTGCACGCGCTGAAGAATGCGGCGGTGCCGATCATCACCGTCATCGGCATCGGCATCGCGCTGCTGATCGGCGGCGCGGTGGTCACGGAAAGCGTCTTCGCCATTCCGGGCCTCGGCCGCCTGACGGTGGACGCCATCCTGCGGCGCGACTACCCGGTCATCCAGGGCGTCGTGCTGCTGTTCAGCTTCGCCTATGTGCTGGTCAACCTGGCGATCGACCTGGCCTACACGCTATTCGACCCGAGGATCCGGTATTGAGCACGGCAACACTTCCGCAAGCCGCCGTCCTGCCCGCGGGCATCAACGCGGCGCCGCCGATGGGCGACATCATGCCGCCGGTGCGCGCACGCGGGGGTTTCCTGGGCTTCCTGCGCCGAAACCCAACGATCGCGTTCGGTGGCTCTCTGGTGCTGGCGATGATCTTCATGGCGGTCTTCGCGCCGCTGCTGACCAGTGTGGATCCCACGGCGCTCGCCCCGGCGCTGCGCACGCGTGAGCCCTCGGCCCAGTTCTGGTTCGGCAGCGACATGCTGGGCCGCGACATCTACTCGCGCGTGCTCTATGGCGCGCGCGTGTCGCTGCTGGTGGGCTTCTCGGTGGCGATCCTGGCGAGCCTGGCGGGGCTGACCATCGGCCTCATCTCCGGTTTCATTCGCGTCGCCGACAGCATCATCATGCGGATCATGGACGGCATGATGTCGATTCCGCCGATTCTGCTGGCGATCGCGCTGATGGCCCTAACACGCGGGTCGGTACAGAACGTCATCATCGCCATCACCATCGCGGAAATCCCGCGCGTGTCGCGCCTGGTGCGTGGCGTGGTGCTCAGCCTGCGCGAGCAGCCCTACGTGGATGCCGCCGTCGCCGCGGGCACGCGCACGCCGCGCATCATCATCCGCCACATCCTGCCCAACACGCTGGCACCCCTCACGGTGCAGGCCACCTACATCTGCGCCAGTGCGATGATCACCGAAGCCATCCTGAGCTTCATCGGCGCCGGCACGCCGCCCATCATCCCCTCCTGGGGCAACATCATGGCCGAGGGCCGTGCGCTGTGGCAGGTGAAGCCCTACATCGTGTTTTTTCCGGCCATCTTCCTGTCCATCACCGTGCTGGCCGTGAACCTGCTCGGCGACGGTCTGCGCGACGCGCTCGATCCGCGCATGGCCAAAAGGCTCTGAACCTATGGCACTCCTCGAAGTCGAGAACCTGCAGACGCATTTCCGCACGCCGGACGGCATCAACCGCGCAGTCGATGGTGTCTCCTTCCACGTCGATGCCGGCGAGACACTGGCGATCGTGGGCGAGTCCGGCTGCGGCAAATCCGTCACCGCCATGTCGATCCTGCGGCTGATTCCCGAACCCCCTGGAAAGATCGCCGGCGCCATCCGCTTCAACGGCAAGAACCTGCTGGAAGCCACAGAACGCGAGATGCGCGGCATCCGCGGCAACGAGATCAGCATGATCTTTCAGGAGCCGATGACGAGTCTCAACCCGGTGCTCAATGTCGGCCGCCAGATCGGCGAGACGCTGCGCCTGCACCAGGGCCTGTCGAGGAGCGAGGCCGAGGAACGCGCCATCGACATGCTCAACCTCGTGGGCATCCCCGAGGCGCGGCGCCGCGTGCGCGAATACCCGCACCAGCTTTCGGGCGGCATGCGCCAGCGCGTGATGATCGCCATCGCACTGGCCTGCAATCCCAAGCTGCTGATCGCCGATGAGCCGACCACCGCCCTCGACGTCACGATCCAGGCGCAGATCCTCGACCTGATGCGCGACCTCAAGCACCGCGTCGGCGCGGCCATCGTGCTGATCACGCATGATCTCGGCGTCGTTGCCGAAGTCGCCGAGCGCGTGGTTGTGATGTACGCTGGCAAGAAGGTGGAGGAGGCGCCGGTCAATGCGCTGTTCCGCAACCCGCGCCATCCCTACACGCAAGGGCTGCTCGGCTCCGTGCCGAAGCTCGGCTCCTCGCTGACGGGGGAGCAGACGCGGCTGGCCGAGATTCCCGGGCTGGTGCCGAGCCTCAAGCGCAAGATCGATGGCTGCGTCTTCGCTTCGCGCTGCCAGTACGCGACCGATCTGTGCCGCACCGTGGCACCCGCCCTGGAACTCAAGGCCGAGGGGCACGTCGCGGCCTGCCACTACGCCGCGCGTGAGGGAGCCCTTGCGGCATGAGCAAGCCGATTCTCGAAGTCAACGACCTCAAGAAGCACTTCCCGGTCCGCGGCGGCTTCTTCGGTGGCATCACCGGGAAGGTCTATGCGGTCGATGGCATTTCCTTCTCCATCGCCAAGGGCGAGACTCTCGCGCTGGTGGGGGAATCCGGCTGCGGCAAATCGACCGTGGGCAAGGCGCTGCTGCGGCTGTTCCCGCTGACCGGCGGCCAGGTTGTCCTGGACGGCGCGCGGATCGACGACATGCCGGCTGGCACGCTCCGCCCGCTGCGGCGCAAGATGCAGGTGGTGTTCCAGGACCCCTACAGCAGCCTCAACCCGCGCATGCGGGTGCGCGACATTCTGGCCGAGCCGATCCGCAATTTCGGCCTCGCGAAGAATGCCGCCGACCTCGATGGGCGGCTCGGGTTGCTGATGGACAAGGTGCGGCTGCCGCGCGATGCGGTGAATCGCTGGCCGCATGAGTTCTCGGGCGGCCAGCGCCAGCGCATCGGCATCGCCCGCGCCTTGGCCGGCGAGCCCGATCTGATCATCTGCGACGAGGCGGTCAGCGCACTCGACGTTTCGGTGAAGGCGCAGATCGTCAATCTGTTGCAGGACCTTCAGGCCGAGCTCGGCCTGGCGCTGCTGTTCATCAGCCATGACCTCGCCATCGTCGAGCACATGACGCATCGCGTGGCGGTGATGTATCTCGGCAAGATCGTCGAAGTCGCGCCGAAGCGCAGCCTGTTCGCCGCGCCGAAGCATCCCTACACCGAAGCGTTGCTCTCCGCCGTGCCGCAGCCCATGCCCGGCACGCAGCGTGACCGCATCATCCTCAAGGGTGACGTGCCAAGCCCGATCAACCCGCCCAAGGGCTGCCGTTTCCATACCCGCTGCCCCTACGCCTTCGACCGCTGCCGGGTGGAGGAGCCGCTGCTGAAGCCCATCGTCGACACGCTGGGGGAGGGGCATGTTGCCGCGTGTCATTTGCATGACGGTGACCCGGCCGCCAATCCGCTTTCGGGGGCCAAGGGGGCGCAGCTGCTCGCCGTCGGGTGAGGCGAAGCTTGCATGAGCCCGCTTGACGCCCGACGGGCGCGGGGCGAGGCTTGCGCCCATGGGATGGGCCCCCAGTTCGAGCCTGACAATCGACACACGGGGAGATTCGCAATGCCGCAGGTCACACTGACGGTGAACGGCACAAAGCAGACGGTCGAGGTCGAGACGCGCACGCTGCTCGTCGATCTGCTGCGCGAACAGCTGCGCTTGACGGGCACGCATGTCGGCTGCGACACCAGCCAGTGCGGTGCCTGCGTGGTGGATATGGGCGGTGACAGCGTGAAGGCCTGCACCATCCTTGCCGTCCAGTGCGAGGGCGCGAGCATCACCACCATCGAGGGGCTGGCAGCGGCCGACGGCACGCTCCACCCGATGCAGGAGGCCTTCCGCGAATACCATGCGCTGCAATGCGGCTTCTGCACGCCGGGCATGGTGATGTCGGCGATCGATCTGGTAAACAAGAACCCGGGCGGCCTGACCGAGAAGGAAATCCGCGAGGGTCTCGAAGGCAATCTCTGCCGTTGCACGGGCTACCACAACATCGTGAAGGCCATCGCCGCGGCTTGCGATGTCATGCAGGGCCGCCGCACGGAGATCGCCAGCGCTGCCGAGTAACCAGCCTGCGGTTGGGCGCTCTGCGCCAGCGCCCCGAGCGAGGGCGCGGCGCGGCGGGCCAACCTGTTGCACGTCAACGGGGAGGAAGAACGATGAATGTGGTGCAGCCCTTCGAGGGCATCGGCGCGAGCGTTCGCCGCAAGGAAGATTTCCGGTTCCTGCAAGGCCATGGCCACTTCACGGATGACATCAACCGTCCGGGCCAGACTTATGCGGTGATGCTGCGCAGCCCGCATGCGCATGCCGTGATCAACGCCATCGACACGGCGGCGGCCAAGGCAATGCCGGGGGTGAAGGCAATCTTCGTCGGCACCGACATGGCGGCCGAGAACATCGGCGGCATTCCCTGCGGCTGGCAGATCCACAACAAGGACGGCTCGCCGATGGCCGAGCCGATGCACCCGGCGCTGGCGCTGGGCAAGGTGCGGCACGTGGGCGATCCGGTCGCGGTGGTGATCGCCGAGACGCGTGCCCAGGCCCGCGACGCGGCCGAGGCCATCTTGGTGGACTACACGCCCATGCCGGGCGTGTCGCAGACCGAAGCCGCGATCCGGCCTGGCGCGCCGCAGGTGCATGACGCGGCACCTGGCAACATTTGCTACGACTGGCACATCGGTGACCGCGCCGCGATGGAAGCCGCCTTCGCCGGTGCGGCGCGCGTGGTGAAGTTCGAGACCACGAACAACCGCCTGGTGCCGAATGCGATGGAGCCGCGCGCCGCGATCGGCGAGTTCGATCCCCATTCGGGCGACTACACGCTCTATACCACCAGCCAGAATCCGCATGTCATTCGGCTGTTGATGGGCGCCTTCGTGCTGCACATCCCCGAAAGCAAGCTGCGCGTCGTGGCCCCCGATGTCGGCGGTGGCTTCGGCAGCAAGATCTACCACTACGCCGAGGAAGCGATCGTCACCTGGGCGGCGGCCAAGGTGAAGCGTCCGATCAAATGGGTTGCCGAGCGCAGCGAGAGCTTCATGTCGGACGCACATGGCCGCGACCACGTCTCCACCGCCGAATTGGCGCTGGATGCGAGCGGCAAGATCCTCGGCCTCAAGGTGCATACGCTGGCCAATATGGGCGCCTATCTCTCCACCTTCGCGCCCTGCGTGCCGACCTACCTCTACGCCACGCTGCTTTCGGGCGTTTACTCCACGCCGGTGATCTATGCCGAGGTGAAGGCGGTGTTCACCAACACGGTTCCGGTCGATGCCTATCGCGGCGCCGGTCGGCCTGAGGCGACCTATCTGCTTGAACGGCTGATGGATGTCGCGGCGCGGGAGGCTGGGCTCGACAAGGTGGAGTTCCGCCGGCGCAACTTCATCCGCCCCGACCAATTCCCCTACCAGACGCCCGTCGCGCTTCAATATGATAGTGGCAACTACCACGCGACGCTGGACCAGGCGTTGGTCGCCTCCGGCTGGGGGGATTTCGAATCCCGCCGCGCCGAGTCCAAGGTACGCGGCAAGCTGCGTGGCATCGGCATCTCCACCTATGTCGAAGCCTGTGGCATCGCGCCTTCTGCCGTGGTGGGCAGCCTCGGGGCGCGGGCGGGGCTGTACGAGGTCGGCACCATTCGCGTGCACCCGACCGGCAGCGTCACGGTGCTGACCGGTGCGCATAGCCACGGGCAGGGTCATGAGACGACGTTCGCGCAGCTCGTCGCCGACAAGCTCGGCGTGCCGATCGCCAATGTGGACATCGTGCATGGCGACACGGCGAAGGTGCCTTTCGGCATGGGCACCTACGGCAGCCGTTCGCTCGCCGTCGGCGGCTCGGCCATGGACAAGGCGATGGACAAGATCGTCGCCAAGGGCAAGCGCATCGCCGCACACCTGATGGAAGCCTCGGTCGAGGATGTGGAGTTCGAGCGCGGCACTTTCCGCGTCGCCGGCACCGACAAGACCAAGACTCTGACCGACATCAGCCTCGCAGCCTACGTGCCGCACAATTACCCGATCGATGAAATCGAGCCCGGGTTGGAGGAGACCGCGTTCTACGACCCGAAGAACTTCACCTACCCAGGCGGGTGCCACATCTGCGAGGTCGAGATCGACCCCGAGACCGGCAAGGTCGCCGTGCTGAACTTCACGGCCGTCGATGATGTCGGCCGGGTGATCAATCCGATGATCGTCGAGGGCCAGGTGCAGGGCGGCGTCGCCCAGGGCATTGGCCAGGCGCTCCTGGAGGCTGCGATCTACGATGCGGAAGGCCAGCTGATCTCGGGTTCGATGATGGACTACACCATGCCGCGCGCCGATGATCTGCCGATGGTCAGCGTCGCCACCCACACCACGCTGTGCACGCACAACCCGCTCGGCGTGAAGGGCTGTGGCGAGGTCGGCGCCATCGGCTCGCCGCCCGCGGTCATGAATGCGGTGGTAGACGCGCTCACGGCCTATGGCGTACGCCATGTCGAAATGCCGGCGACGCCTGACAAGATCTGGAACATCATCCACGGCCATCGTATGGCGGCCGAGTAAAAGGCTACCGTCCGATCGGCAGAGGGCCGCAGGGCCCGGAGCCGTGAATCGGCTGGTTTCGCGAAGTGAAAGGAAATTGCTCCATGTATGAATTCGCCTATCACAAACCTTCTTCTGTCGCCGATGCAGTCAAGCTCCTCGCTGCGGATCCCGATGCACGGCCGATCTCGGGTGGCATGACACTGCTGCCCGCCCTCAAGCTGCGCCTCAACAAGCCGAGCATGCTGGTCGATCTGTCCGGTATCGCGGAGCTGCGCGGCGTGAAGCGTGAGGGCAACACCTTCGTCATCGGCGCGCTGACCAGGCACCACGAGGTCGCGACCTCGGCCGAAATCAAGGCGGCGATCCCGGCGCTGGCGGCAATGGCGCATACCATCGGTGACACGCAGGTGCGCAATCGCGGCACGATGGGTGGCTCGGTCGCGAACAACGACCCGAGCGCCGACTACCCCGCCGCGCTGCTGGCGCTGGGCGCCACCATCAAGACCGATCGCCGTACGATCAGCGCCGATGACTTCTTCAACGGCATGTTCACGACGGCGCTCGAGCTGGGCGAGATCGTGACCGCGGTGCATATCCCGGTGCCGACCAAGGCGGGCTATGCGAAGATGAAAAACCCGGCCAGCCGCTACTCCATGGCCGGCGTTTTCGTGGCGAACGGTCCGGCCGGCGTGCGCGTTGCGGTCAATGGCGCCGGCAACAACGGCGTGTTCCGTGAAGCTGCGATGGAAAAGGCACTGGCCGCCAATTGGTCACCCGAATCGCTCGCCGGCATCACGCTCGACGCTGGCGACATGAACGGCGACATCCACGGCAGCGCCGAGTATCGCGCGCATCTGGTGACGGTGATGGCGAAGCGCGCCGTGGTGGATGCAGGCTGACACCACCAAGCTGACCAAGGAGGAGTTGGTGGCGCGCTTCGAGCGCGTCACCGATGGGTTTCCCAACCTTCTGGTCCCGAACGCACAGAATGCCGAGCGCCGGCTGATCGTCACCTTCGCGACCCACAACAACGGCGCGAGATATGCCTCGGTCCACGCCATCCATCGCCGCATGACTGCCGATATCCTCGCCTTCCGCGACCCTTCGAACAGCTATTACCTGCACGAGGATGGCGGTGCTCGATTCGGGGCCGTGCTGCGGGCGCTGGTCGCGGGCTACCAGCCGTCGCGCATCCTGTTTTTCGGCTCCTCCATGGCGGGCTATGCGGCACTGCATTGGGCGCTGCAACTGGGGGCAAGCTGCGTTGTCTCGAACCCGCAGGTCAACCTCGATGCCACGGCGCCGCTCGCCTGGCCCACGCTGCGCAACAATATCCTGCGCATTCCCCATCGCCTCAACCTCGATGAGCTGCCACCGGGTCCGCCGCGAGCCGTGCTGACGGTGCTGCACAGCCGGCACCCGATGGACCTTGAGAACATGTGCCATCTGTTCGCGCTCTGGCTCTCGCGGCCCGGCCTGGCGCTCAATCTGGAACAGTCGGATGAGACTGAGCACGCCTATCTGATCCGCGACTTCCCGCATTTCCGCCGCCTCCTGGAGGCGACCTTCATGCAGCGCCTGCAGATGGAGGCGGCGAAGCCCGCGCCCGCCTGAGGCGATCGTCACCGGTGAGGGGAGCCTCACGGCTCCCCTTTGTGGTCAGGCGAACAGCGCGTTCACCTGGGCGGAGGACATTGTGCCGATCTGCGTGGTGGTGAAGCCCGCCACTTGCGTCTCGTTCAGTGCCGCGATGTCGGTCGATTCCAGCGCGGTGATCTGCGTCGTACTGAGCGAGGCAAGCTGCGTCGTCGTCAGCCCCTCCATCTGCCGAGTGGTCAGCGCGGTGATCGAGGTACTGGTGATGGCGGCCACCTGGGTCGTGCTCAGCGCGCCGAGCTGCGTTCCCGTAAGCCCGACGAACTGGGCCGTGGTCAGGACGGCGAGCCCCGTGGTGCTCAGCCCCACAACCTGCGCCGAGGTCAGCCCGCCGAGCTGAGTGGAGTTCAACCCGCCGATCTGCGTCGTTGTCAGCACGGCGATGTCGGTTGTCTCCAGCCCCTTGATCTGGGCCGAGCTGATCGCACCCATCTGAGTGCTGGTCAGCGCGCCGATTTGCGTCGTGGTCAGTGATGCAAGCTGCGCGCTGCCGAGCCCGCCGATTTGCGTCGAGGCCAATGCGCCTACCTGGGTGGTGGTCAGCGAGGCCATCTGCGTGGTGGTCAGCGTGGCCGTCTGGGTGCTGGTCAGCGCTGTAAGCTGCGTGGTGGTCAGCGCTGTCGCCTGGGTGGTGGTCAGCGCGGCGAGCTGTGTGCTGGCGAGGCTGCGGATCTGCGTGGTCGTGAGCACCGCGAGGTCCGTCGTCTCCAACGCCACCGCCTGGGTGGAGGTCAGCGCGCCGAGCTGCGTTGCCGTCAGCCCCGCGACCTGAGTCGTGGTCAGCGCGACAAGGTCGGTGGTCTCCATGCCCTTGATCTGGGCGCTGCCGATGGCGCCGA
>JBBSCP010000021.1:0-22137 GCA_038250135.1 Acetobacterales bacterium
ATACCATCAACTTCGGCGATGCCTCTGGCATCGCAGGTGGGACGGTGCATGGCGACGCCGGCTACATCTTCCTCGGCTCGCGTACTCGCGTCTCTGCAGGCGGTGGCGAGGACCGGTTGCGCGTGTTCTTCCTGCAGGACACGTCCACCGTAACCTCTCCGGCGCAGCTGGTGGCGCTGACCGCTCTGAGCTCGCAGCTCGCGGCCCACACCTTGACGCTCGATGGTCAGGACGGCGCGGACACCTATGAGGTGTCCACGCTTGGCAGCAATGGCGTGGATCGTCGCAACTACATCATCAGCGTGCTGGACAGCGGCACGACCGAGGCCTTCGGCAACGAGCTGTTCATCTATGGTCGCAATGGCACACAGAACGGCCGCGACATTGCAACGGGCATTGCCTTCCCGACGGACGACATCTTTGTCATGCGGGCGACGCGCGACATCGCGAACGAGAAGTCCGACACCCCCGCCTATGTCGCTCTGCTGCATGGGCCGATCGCGCCCTATCTCGACTTGACGGCGTCGAACGAGGCGTCCGCCGAGGTGCAGCGCATCAACTACGATCGTGGCATCAACGGGCGCCTGACGGTCGAAGGCCGTGGCGGGAATGATGTCATGTTCGTGGACGAATCGACAGTGACCGCCACGCTCGATGGCGGCGCCGGTGACGACACCGTGCAGGTCGGCCAGCTCTTTGGTCTGGCGCGCAACTCCGCAACGGGAGGCCTTCTGCCGGCGGATGCTTTCCCGCGTATTCAGGCCACGACGCGGGGCTGGCTGAGCCCCGGCAACAGTGCGCCGATGCTGGTGCATGGCGGCACCGGCAATGATGTGGTGAGCGTTTATGCCAACAAGGCCGAGCTCCGCGTTGAGGGCGATGACGGCAACGACCTCATCACCGTGCGCGCGTTCGCGCAGGCCTTGGTCGGCAGCGAGAGCGCGGCCGGCGCGGCAGGCGGTATCGCGGTCGATCCGGTGACGGGCATTGCCACCCCCTTCTTCAGCTTCGCCACTGACAGCCGCTTGCGCCTGGGCAGCACGCAGGACGAGGTCCGCGTCAACGTGAACGGGCCGGTCTCGGTCGATGGCGGCATAGGCTTCGACAAGCTCACCGTCATCGGTACGGAATTCGCCGACGACCTCGTGCTGACGCGCGACGGCCTGATGGGTGCTGGCCTCAATGTGCGCGATGCCGCAGTTGAGGTCTTCGAGACAGATGGCATGGAGGGCGACGACGCCTTCTTTGTTCAATCCACCGCAGCTGGCACCGGCTATCGCGTGATTGGAGGGCTGGGCACCGATGTTCTGAACATTGCCGGTGACGTCTCCGAGGACAATCTGACGCGTGAACTGGAAGGCCTGCCCGGTGCGGTGGATCACCTGGTCTCCTCGAGGGATGCGAATTACGACGGCATCGCGGTCGAGGGCCTCAGCTACAACGTGGCGGACCCCAGCCAGGGCCTGATCGTGATCAACGAGATTGCCGGATTCTCGCTGGTGCGAGAAAGCACGACATTCTTTCCGGGCATCTACCTGATGCGGCTTTCCCAAGCCCTGGTGGAGGAGCAGGAGGTCTTCATCACCGTCTCCGCCGCCCGCAACTCGCAGGAGAAGGCCGTCAACAGCTTCAGCGATCCCTCGCCACTAGGTGGTGGTGCTGGCGACAGCATCTGGCTCGGTTCGGCGCTGACCTCGCCGACCACCTCGCTGGCCAGCTTCCAGCGCAGCGTCGTGATCAATGTGACGACGATCGTGCCGAACCGCTCGCTGGTGCTGCGCTTCGACGCGTCGAACTGGAACGTCGGGCAAGCCGTGCTGGTCTACGCGCCGGACGACACGCGCGCGGAAGGCGAGCGAGTGGCGGTGGTGCAGCACAGCGTCATCTCAAATGTCGGGGCCTATCACGGGGCCGCGGTGCGCAATGTGGAGATCACGATCCGCGACAACGATACGCCCGGGGTCAACCTGTTCCAGCTCTTCCCGGGCGCGTTCCAGAGCAGCGGTTTCTTCGAGGATGGACACAGCCAGGTGATCGAGGGCAACGGCACGACCGGCCAAGCCGATCATGTCGTCGTGCAACTCTCCAAGCCGCCGGCGGCGGGCACCGAAGTGGTGCTCGACGTGAACCTCGACGGCCTCGCGGACCAGCAGATCCGGCTGTTCAATGAGCTCAATGATGCGCGCATGAAGCTGGTCAATGGCAGGTGGCAGATCACTTTCGACGCCACCAACTGGGACCAGTCTGTGATCGTCCGGGTCGAGGCGCGCGATGACGCGCGCAAGGAGGACACGGTCACTGTCCGCGTCACCTTCACGCGCAACGCGGCGACGAGCGATCCAAACTACATCTTCCCCAACCTGCGCAGCGGCCCGGCCTTCGTGGCGGTGCAGGTGGTGGACAATGACACGGCGGGTGTCGTGGTCCAGCCGAGCTTTGGCTCCACCGTGCTGGCACCGGACAACCTGGCGACCCGGCTCGATGAGAGCATCACGGACAATTATACGATCCGCTTGACGCAGCAGCCGACCTCCACGGTGAATGTAGCGCTGCTCACCGATGGTCTGGCGGATGTTTTGACGGTCGATGGTGTCGCGGCGCGCTACCAGGATATCGGCACCATCCGGGCCTCGCTGTTCTTTCAGGGGGCCGCATCGCTCAGCAACACGTTCGGCGGCGGCCAGATCGAGCGCGACCAGGAAGGCAGCTTCCTCGACGAAGGCTTCCGTGCGGGCGAGCTGCTGCGCATCGGCAGCACGGCTGGCCACGACGGCGATTATGCGATCGCCAGCGTCAGCGCGACGAAGATCATCGTGACGCGGCTATTCAAGCCGACCGGCATCACCAAGGACACCATCGTCACGCTCAGCGAAGTGACGCGCGAAGGGCGCTACAGCGGCCAGATGGTCGTCAACGGCAGCAACCGCACGCTGACGCGCACCGATGGCACGGGCTGGCTGGAGGATGGCTTCCTCGAAGGCATGCGCGTGCGCCTCTCCGACGGCGAGGTCACGGCGGACTTCAAGATCGCGCTGATCCTGGGCAACAACACAACGCAGGACGAGACCATCGTCTTCACCTCCGAGGGCCTGATCCCGACCAATCTGAGCACGCGTCTGCCCTGGACGCTGTCACGCATCGCCGCCGTCGCCACCTTTACCGGCAAGGACTTCCAGACGACGCAGACGGTCGTGCTGCGTGCCGATCCGCACTTCGACGTGCCGCCGGTCCGCGAAGCCGTGAAGACCTTCGCAACCTCGGTGCATCTGCTCTCCAAGCTGCAAGGGCCGCTTGAGGTCGAGGGCGGTTCCACCGGTGCGGATCGCAGCCTGAACCTGGCGGTGAAGCTGCCCGGTGAGCGCGATGCGTTCCGACTCGCAGTCGGCGTGCAGCCCGCGGAATCGCGACAGATCGATGTCCTGAACATGTTCGGCGATGGCAGCCAGCAGAACCTCGACGGCAAGATGGATGCCACGGCGGTGCGCGGCTTCGCCATGTCGGACGGGCTGAATTTCGGTCTCGCCGAGAAAATCTTCGGCGAGAGCGGGACGTTCGGGGAAGGCATCTCCTTCGGCAAGATCGCGGTGATCGACGGCCAGGTGGTGCGCGGCGCCAGCGTGACGACGATCGAGGCGGTCAACCTCATGCTCGGCCAAGGCGATGATCGCGTCGAGATCGCCGACACGCTGACGAACGAGAGCGCCATCGTGCTTCGCGGCGACTTTGATGTCGCGCCGTCAGCCGATGGCGGGCTGGTCACGCTGAAGGGCTTTGATTTCGCGGCCGCCGGCTTCCTGGTGGGGCAGGAGGTGACGATCGAGGGCGTGGCCGGAACCTGGCTCGTGGCCTCGATCATGGGCGCTGGGGCCGACCCCAATGATCACAGCGTCCTGCAGCTGAAGGGCGCGCCGCTGCCGGCGATCAGCGGTCAGCAGACGCTGACGGCGGTGGATGCGCTGCTCTCCTTTCCGGTCGCGGTCACCACCACGCCCAACGGCACGGGCGGCATCGTGTCGCGCGACAGCGGCAACTGGCTGAATGATGGCTTCCGCGCCGGCCAGCTTTTGATGGCGGAACTGCTGGTCGGCGACCACAGGTGGCGCATCGCCGCCATCTCCCCGGATGGCAAGACGATGACGCTGGAGGGCACGGCGCTGATCACCGCGGTCAACCTCACCGCGCGGTTCCAGGTGGCGGGGCCGCAAGGCGGGCTCACCGTGCTGCATGGTGGCGGCAACCAACTGCTCGAGACGATGGGCCAGATGGCGACCGAGAAGGGCACCACGCACCTCACCCGCATCGATGGCCTCGATTGGCCGGAGGCACGCTACGCGGTCGGTCAGAAGGTGAAGCTCAGCGGCGAGAGCTTCGTCCGCACCATCAGGGAAGTCATGGACGCCCGAACCGCACTTCGGCCCGCTGGCGCCTTCGACTCTTGGGGCAAGGGCGCCACGCTGGTCCTGACTGGCCCTGACTTCCTGGTCGATGCGACGACGTCGATGCGTGTCAGCGTGGTGGAGCCGCAGCGCATCGAGGCGACAGTGCCGGTGCTGGTCTCGGTCAGCGCGCTTACGCGGAGCACCGGCAGCTGGATCACCGAAGGTTTCAAGACCGGCATGCGGGTCTCCGTCACCGGCTATGCCGAGACGATGACGATCGCATCGCTGAGTGCCACGCGGATGGACCTCACCGGCGCAACACTGCTGCCGCTACTGCTGCTCCAGACGCTCACCGTCGTCGGCTTCGATGCCACCTTGGCAGGTAGCGTGCGCATCGGTGGCGACCACTTCGTGGTGCGCGGCGGTGGCGGACCAGACTCGCCGCTGGTGATCCATGGCGACACCTCGCAAGACGGCACCTGGTATGGCGGGCGCACGCATCATGTCCTGGGTGGGAATTTCGGGCCGAAGCCCTTCGATCCTTTCCCCGCGCGCGGCCCGGGCGCGCAGGAAGATGCCGCCTTCATCTTCCCGCTCGCCAACCTCTATCGCCGCGCCGGCAACGATATCGTTGATGCCACCGTGCTGTTTGCGGGCGTGGCGCCTGGCGCGCTGCCCACGGTCGGCATCACGGCCTATGGCGGCGCTGGCAACGACACCATCATCGGCAGCCAGGCGGGCGACCACCTCGCCGGCGGCTCCGGCGATGACAGCATCCAGGGTCAGGGCGGCACGGACCACATCTACGGCGACAGCGGCGTGAATGTTGACATCACCACGCGCGCGCTGTTCATCACGACGGTCGATGCCAGCCCCGCGCCGAGCCTCGACCTCAACGCGCACATCACCGGCACCTTCAACGCGCCAGCGCCGTCCCAGATGCGCGACCGCTTGCAGGCCGGGCGCGACACGCTGGAGGGCGAGGGCAAGTTCTCCGACGCCGGCAATGCCGACACGAACCGCGACATCATCTTCGGCGACCACGGCATCGTCGTGCAGAAGGTGGCGGAGCCGAACCTGCCCGATCCCCTGCCGCAAAAAATCCAGACCACGGCACTCGACAGCATCGACGCGATCCTCTCCACCGCGATGCTGAACGGCGCGAACGACACGATCCTCGGCGGTGAGGGCGTTGACACGCTGGTGGGCGGCCCTGGCTTGGACCTGATCGATGGCGGTGGCCAGGCCGACGAGATCTTCCAGGAAGGCACGCCGCCGCTGACCGCGGCGAGCGCGCCCGCGCTGCTGGTGACGGTGCCGGCCCTCGCTTCTGCCTCGGCCGCCGCGCTGCTCGATGCAGCACGTGCGATCTGGGCGATGAGTGGGCAGGCGAATGCGGCACAGCTCGCCGCGACCGCGGATGTGACCGTGACTGTCGCGGACCTGCCGGCGCTGATGCTCGGCAACACGCAGGGCAGCCGCATCGTGCTCGATGTCGATGCTGCCGGGCATGGCTGGTTCATCGACGCCACGCCGCTGCGTGCCGAGGAGTTCGCGCCCGGCACGATGGTGGCTGCCGTGGGCAGCGCGGCGGCGGGCCACATCGACCTTCTCTCCGTTGTGGTGCACGAGCTTGGCCACGTCATGGGCTTCGCCGATGATGCGCCGGGCCAGGCGGCGATGGCGGCGACGCTCGATGTCGGGCGCCGGCTGACGGTGGCGGGCGCCGCCGCGATCATCGAGCCGCCGCTCACCCTCGCCGGAGGCACGGCGCGGCTGTTCGTCGAGGGGCTCGGCGCTTTCCTCGAACCGGCCTGGGCAGCGAATCTGCGCGCGCCGACGGCCGCGCCCGCCAATCTGCCTAGCTCCGGCGCCATCGACTGGTCGCGCGGCTGGACCGGGGGAGGGGCCTCGCTTGGTCGCTGACCGGCGCGCCGCGGAGGCCACGCCCAGCCTGGTCAGCCACCCGCTGCTCGACCAGGCGCTCTGGAGTCGTTTTCGTGCAGCGCAGGGCGGCGAGGCCTTCGCCACCGCCTGGCTCGCGCTGCAATGCCGCTTCGTGGAAGGCGCCACGGCTGGCGCGCTCGTGCTGGGCGAGCCGGAGACCGGGCCCTTCCGCCCCGCCGCTGCCTGGCCTGACATCGCCGCGGTCTCCCCCGCGCTGTCGGCCGCGGCCGAGGAGGCCCTGCGGCAGCGCCAGGGCATCGCCCGGCCTGGGAGCGAGGGGGAGCACTGCGTTGCGTTACCAATCCTGCTGGAGGGGCGCCTGTGCGGCGTCTGCGCCATTGCGCTGGCGCCTCAGGCCAGCGCGGCGGCAGCCATGCGGCAGCTGCAATGGGGCGCGGGCTGGGTGGAATCGCTGTTGCGGCGCGAGCAATCGGCGAGCGACGCCGCCATCCGGGACCGTGCGACCACCGCCTTCGACCTGCTCGGCGTGGTGCTCGAACATCGTGAGGCGCGCGCGGCCGCCACGGCGCTCGCCACCGAACTGGCACGTCGCTTCGATTGCGACCCGGTGAGCATCGGCTTCCGCCGCGGCGGGCACAGTCGCGTCGAGGCGCTTTCCAACGCCGCCTGGTTCGCCGAGCGCATGAACCTGATCCGCGATGTTGCGGCGGCGATGGATGAGGCGCTGGACCAGCGCGCCGTCATCGTCTTCCCGCCGCAGCCCGGCTGGGAGTTTCGCGTCACGCGCGCGCATGCGGAACTCGCCGCCGCGCATCGCACGGGCGCTGTGCTGACGCTGCCGCTGAGCCACCAGGGCACGCCGGTCGGCGCGATCACGCTGGAACGCCCCGCCGGCCAGGCATTCGCGCCAGACCTGGTCGAGCTGCTCGACGCGATGGCGACGCTGGTCGGCCCCGTGCTGGCCGAGAAGCGCGCGAATGACCGGCTGCTGCCGGTGAAGATCGCCCAGAGCCTGACGGAGCAGCTGAAGCGCCTGCTCGGCGCCGGCTATTTCGGCCGCAAGCTGGCGACGCTCATGCTGGTCGTGCTGTTCGCCTTCTTCGCCACCGCACGCGGCGAATACGCGCTGACCTCGCCGGCAGTGCTTGAAGGGCGCATCCAGCGCAGCATGGTTGCCCCCTTCGCCGGCTATATCGGCGCCGAACACGCCCGCGCCGGCGAGATCGTGACCGAGGGCCAGCTGCTCGCGCGGCTCGACGACCAGGATCTGCGCCTGGAACGGCTGCGGCTCACGACGCAGCGCCAGCAGCGCGTGAACGAATATGATCGCGCGCTGGCCGCGCGGCAGCGCGCCGAGGCCAACATAGCGCGCGCGCAGATCGACCAGGCAGAGGCGCAGCTGGCGCTGGTGGAGGAACAGCTCGCGCGCACGCGCCTCGTCGCCCCCTTCGGCGGCATGGTGGTGCGCGGCAATCTCAGCCAGCGCGTCGGCGGCGCGGTGGAGCGTGGGGAGGAGCTGTTCCAGATCGCCCCGCTCGACGCCTATCGCGTGGTGCTGGAGGTGGAGGAGGGCGACATCGCCGATATCGCGCTCGGCCAGGCCGGCACGCTGGTACTTGCCGCTGCGCTGGATGCGCCGCAGCGCTATCGGATCGAGCGCATCACGCCGATCTCCGAGCAGGGCCAGGGCCGCAACTTCTTCCGCGTCGAGGCCGCGCTGGAAGGTGCCAGCGACCGGCTGCGGCCGAGCATGGTGGGCGTGGGCCGCACCGTGGTCGGCGAGCGCCTGCTGATCCGCATCTGGACGCGCCGCCTGGTGGATTGGCTGCGCCTCGCCGCCTGGCGCTGGACGCCGTGAGCGAAAAATCCTTCCTCAGCCCGTCCTGGTATCGCGTCACCGCGCTGAAGCTGCGCCTGCGCGCGCATGCGCGTTTCCATCGCACGATCTTCCGCGGCCAGGTCTGGTACGTGTTGCAGGATCGTACCTCGGGACGCTTCCATCGCTTCTCGCCAGAGGCACATTTGCTGGTCGGGCTGATGGATGGCAGGCGCACGCTCGAGGAAGTCTGGACCACCGCCTCGGCGAAGCTCGGCGACGATGCGCTGACGCAGGACGAAGTGATCCGCCTGCTCGGTCAGCTGCATGCCGCCGATGTGCTGTTCGGCGACATTCCGCCCGATATCGGGGAGTTGGCGGATCGCGGACGGCGCCAGCGGCGGAAGCGGCTTATGGCTGGCCTGCTCAACCCACTCGCCATCCGCGTGCCGCTGCTCGACCCGGATGAGTTCCTCAACGCCACCGCGCCGATCGCGCGGCTGATCTTCTCGGGCCTCGGCGCAACGCTGTTCCTGTTGCTGGTGGGCTACGCTTTGCTGCTGGCCGGGCAGAACTGGGAAGGGCTTTCGGGCGACATCACTGACCGCGTACTCGCCGCCGAGAACATCCTGCTGCTGCTGATCACCTATCCGCTGGTGAAGGTCGTGCATGAGCTCGGCCATGCCTGGGCGGTGAAGCGCTGGGGCGGCGAGGTGCATGAGATCGGCGTGATGCTGCTGGTGTTCATGCCGGTGCCCTACGTCGATGCCTCGGACAGCATGTCCTTCGCCTCGAAATGGCGGCGCGCGGTGGTGGGTGGTGCGGGGATATTGGTGGAGGTGGCGCTCGCCTCGCTCGCCATGATCGTCTGGGTGAATGCCGAGCCCGGTCTGGTGCGTGCCTTTGCCTTCAGCGTGATGCTGATCTGCGGCATTTCCACCGTGCTGTTCAACGGCAACCCGCTGTTGCGCTTCGATGGCTATTACGTGCTGTCTGATCTGATCGAGATCCCCAACCTTGCCGCGCGCGCCAACAACCACATCGGCTATCTGGTGCAGCGCCATGCCTTCGGTGTGCGCAGCGCCGAGCCGGTGGCGATGGCGCCGGGCGAGGCGCCATGGCTGTTCTGCTATGCCATCGCCTCGTTCTTCTACCGCATGCTGGTCGCCTTCGCGATCGCCCTGCTGGTCGGCACGCAGTTCTTCGTCATCGGTGTGCTGATTGCGATCTGGTCGATCGTGTTGATGGCGGTGGTGCCGCTGTTCAAATGGCTGCGCTTTCTCGTGACGAGCCCGGCGCTGCGCCGGCATCGCGGCCGCGCCTTCGCCGTCACCGGCGGCGCGCTGGCAATCGGCTTCGGACTGGTCTTCGTGCTGCCGCTGCCGAACGCCACGATGGCCGAGGGCGTGGTGTGGGTGCGCGGCGAGGCAGCCATATTCTCCGGCGCCGAGGGTGTGGTGGTGGCGCTGCTGGCCGCGCCCAACAGCGATGTCGCGGCCGAGGCGCCACTGCTAAGGCTGGAAGACCCTGCGCTCGGCGCCCGCGCGCGCATGCTGACCGCCCGCGTCGCCGAGCTCGAAGCGCATCACGCCATGCGTGACGTCTCGGACCCTGTGCGGGCGCGCGTGACGCTGGAGGAGCTCACCCTCGCCCGCGCCGACCTCGCCGCGGCGGAGGAGCGCCTGGCGCTGCTCACCATCCGCGCACGCACGGAAGGGCGGCTCACGCTGCGGCGGCCGGAGGAACTGCTCGGCCGCTTTATCCGCAAAGGCGAGCTGATTGGCCATGTCGTGCGCCATGACGACCCGGTGATCCGCGTGGCCGTGCCGGAGAACGAGGCTGATCTGGTGCTGCAAGGCACGCGCGGCATCGCGGTGCGCGCTGCGAGCCTGCGCGCCGAGGCGCGGCCCGCGCGCGTGGAACGCATCGGCGCGCGGCTGGAGGACAGCGTGCCGAGCCCGGCATTGAGTGTCCAGGGTGGCGGTTCCATCGCGCTCGACCCTACCGACCCGGCGCACCAGCGCACCATCGGCCGCTTCCTGCACATGGATCTGGTGTTCGACGGGGCAGCGCAGGCGGCACCGCGCTTCGGGGAGCGCGTGCATGTCCGCTTCGCCCATGAGGCCGAGCCGGTGGCGAACCGCCTCTGGCGCGGCCTGCGCCAGGTCTTCTTGCGACACTTTCAAGTTTAGCCGATCCGACCATTGCCAGCCCGGCCTGGCCGACGGCACCCTGAGCGCGACGCGGCGCAACACGGCGAAACACCCTGAAGCCGAGTTGCGCGGCGCTGAAACACAGGCCACGCGCTTTCCAGGCTCAATGCGCGTCGCGTTCGGGCAGCACTGGCCCGGCCGGATCGATGGCAGGAGGGGATTGAACCATGGCGACTCAACAATTGTTCTACCGCACCGCGGTGCCCGTGAACTTCCAGCGGCACAAGGATTGGTCGGTCAAGACCGGCGAGAGCTACGCCTTCGCGGCGGATGTGAATTCGGTGCCAGTCACCGCCATCGAATTCGCCCAGGCTGCGGCCGAATACCCGGTGGTCTTCGCCGGCAACGAGCAGTCGGTCTTCCCCGCCATCATCCTCGGCGTGCGCGACAACCAGAATCTGCACGTCACCGCCGAGGGGAAGTGGAGCGGCAAATACGTGCCGGCTTTCGTGCGCCGCTATCCGTTCGTTTTCTCGCAGGATGCCGAGGGCAAGACCTTCACGCTGCACATCGATGAGACCTTCAGCGGCTGCAACCAGGCCGGCCGCGGCGAGAAGCTGTTCGATTCGGATGGCGAGCAGACGCAGTATCTGCGCACCGTGCTCGGCTTCCTGCAGGACTACCAGGCACGCTTCCTGCGCACCCGCGCCTATTGCGACCGGCTGCTGGAACTGAAGCTGCTGCAGCCGATGCAGGCGCAGTTCACGCTGGGCGGCGGCGAGCAGCGCTCGCTTTCCGGCTTCATGGTGGTGGATCGCGCCAAGCTCAAGGCAATGCCGCCGGAAGTGCTGGCGGACATGCTGGCCAAGGATGAGCTGGAATGCACCTTCCTGCACCTCGCCTCACTGCGGCATTTCCAGGACATGCTCGACCTGTCGCAGGCCGCGGCGACCGCGCCGGCCTCGATGCCGGCAGCCCAGCCTGAACCGACGATGCCTGAGCCGACGACGGCTGAGCCCGCGACGGCCGAGCCCGCCGCGGTCCACTGAGGGGCAGGCCAGCCGCATGACCGCCCTGGCCGCCTGGGCGCCGCCAGACCTCGACCCCTATCCCGAGCGGGCGGAGCCCAAGCCGCATTGGCTCGATGGGGTCGAGACGGCGGTGCTCGCCTTGCCGCGGGCGCTCGCCGCGGCGCAGCGCGCGCGCACCGCCTGGCAGGTGGTGCGCGAGGCCGGCGCGCTCGAGCCCGCGATCGAGTCGCTCGATGACGATGCCTTGAACGCAGAGCTGCGGGCGCTGCGCGAATCGCTGCGGCTGCAAGGCCTGTCGCGCGCTTTGCTGCCGCGCGGTGCGGCGCTGCTGCGGGAGGTCTCGCGCCGGCATCTCGGCCTGCGACACCATGATGTGCAATTGTTCGGCGCGCTCACCATCCTCGATGGCCGCATCGCTGAAATGGACACGGGCGAGGGCAAGACCATCACCGCCGCCCTGGCGGCCGGGCTCGCAGCACTGGCCGGCATGGCGACGCATGTGGTGACGGTGAACGACTACCTCGCCGGGCGCGACGCCGCGACGCTGCGCCCCTTCTATGAAGCGCTCGGCGTGAGTGTTGGCGCGGTGCTGCACGGCATCACGCCGCAAGCGCGCCGCGACGCCTATCGTTGCGACATCGCCTATGCCGCGAACAAGCAACTCGCCTTCGACTATTTGCGCGACAGGCTCGCACTCGGCCGTGCCAGCGGCCCCGCGCGGCGCAAGCTGCGGGGTGTATTGGAAGGGGCCGCGGCGGCGCCCGCCGTGGTGCTGCGCGGCCTTGACTTCGCCATCGTGGACGAGGCCGACAGCGTACTGATCGACGAAGCCCGCACGCCATTGATCATCTCGCGCGAGACCGATGCGGCGGCGGAACAGCGCTGGGCGGAACAGGCGCTCTCGCTCGGCGATGCGTTGGCCGAGGGCGTGCACTACCGCATCCTGCGCGAGGAACGCCGCGTGCAACTCACCCAGGCAGGACGCGCGCGGCTTGCCGAGATCGGCGAGAGGCTAGGCGGCATCTGGGCGGGGCGCATCCGGCGCGAGGAGGCGGCGCGCCAGGCGCTCAGCGCGCGCGCCCTGTTCCAGCGCGGCGACCACTATGTGGTGCGGGAGGGAAAGGTCGAGATCGTCGATGAGAACACCGGCCGCATCATGGCCGATCGTTCCTGGAGCGATGGGCTGCACCAGATCATGGAGGTGAAGGAGGGTGTGGCCGTCACCACGCGCAAGCTCACCCTCGCGCGCATGACCTATCAGCGCCTGTTCCGCCGCTACCGCCTGCTCGCCGGGATGACCGGCACGGCGGCGGAGGCGCGTGGCGAGTTCTGGCGCGTCTATCGGCTCCGGGTCGCGCGTGTGCCGCCCAACCTGCCGTCGCGCCTCGGTCGCGGTGCCTTTCGGGTGCTGCCGGATGAGGCCGCGAAGTGGCAGGCTGTAGCAGCGCGCGTCGCGGAGGTGACGGCTTCCGGGCGGCCCGTTCTGGTCGGCACGCGCTCGGTCGCGGCGTCGCGCGCGGTGAGCCAAGTGCTCGGCGAAGCGGGCATCGCGCATGCCGTGCTCAACGCCGAACAGGACGATGAGGAAGCGAGTGTGATCGCCGCCGCTGGGCAGGCAGGGCGCGTCACCGTGGCCACCAACATGGCCGGTCGTGGTGTGGATATCCTGCTTGCCGAAGGTGTTGCGCAGGCGGGGGGGCTGCATGTCATCCTGACCGAGCGCCATGATACGCGCCGCATCGACCGGCAGCTCGAGGGCCGCGCCGGGCGGCGTGGCCTGCCGGGCAGTGCTGAAGCGATTGTTTCGATGTCCGATCCGCTGCTGGCGCTGGTGCCGGCGCATCCCTCGCGTCTGCTCGGTATGCAGGGCGCGCGCTGGCTGTTCGATGCGGCGCAGGTGCGAGCGCGCCGCGCACATCGGCGCGCCCGCCTCGATCTGTTGGAACAGGAGCGCCGGCTCGGCACCATGCTGGCCTTCGCGGGAGAAGTGGAATGAGGCGCCATCTTCGTCGCCTGGCCTTGGCGTTCGGACTGCTGCCGGGCCTCGCCCTCGCGCAGGAAAGCTTCGACTGCGTCATCGAACCCTCGCTGACGCTGCGCCTGGGCAGCCCCACCACCGGCATCATCGCGAGCATCGAGGTGGAGCGTGGCCAGGCCGTGACGCGCGGGCAGGTCGTCGCGCTGATGGAAAGCTCGGTCGAGGCCGCGACGCTGGAACTTGCACGCGCGCGTTCGCTCAGCACGGCGGAGGTCGAAGCACGGCGGGCGCGGCTCGATCAGATCCGCAGCGAATTGGCGCGCGCGGCGAGCCTGCATGAACGCTCCGTCGTCTCGACGCAGCGGCTCGAAGAACTGCGCGCCAATGCGCAGATCGCCGCCAGCGAATTGGCGCTCGCCGAGCTCAACCGGCGCCTCTCGGCGATCGAGGCGCGGCGGGTGGAGGCGGCGCTGGAACAGCGCACCATCCGCAGCCCTGTCGATGGCGTCGTCATCGGCCGCAACCTCGGCCCTGGCGAGTATGTGAACCAGGAAAATCACATTCTCTCGGTGGCACAGCTCGACCCGCTGCATGTCGAGACTTTCCTGCCCGTGCGTCTCCACGGTCGAGTGAGGGTCGGCACCACGGCGACGGTGCGGCCGGATGCGCCGGTGGGCGGCGTGCACAGCGCCCAGATTCGCGTGGTGGATGACGTGTTCGACGCGGCCAGCGGCACCTTCGGCGTGCGGCTCACCTTGCCGAATGCGGACCGCGCGCTGCCCGGCGGCGTGCGGTGCCGAATCGAATTCGCGGGCGGCGCGGCGTCAGCGCTTCGGTAGCGAAGTACGCCGCGCGGCGGCAGCGGCAAGGATCGCGGCGCGCTCAGCCTTACCTGCGCGCGGCCAGGCTGCGACCTCATCCAGGGTGCGGCCGCAGCCGAGGCAAAGTTCACCTGTCGCGTCGAGTTTGCAGATGTTTACGCAGGGTGAGGCGAGGGGCTTCACACCGTCAGGCCGCCATCCACCACCACGGTCTGGCCAGTCACCATCGCGGCACCTGCGAGCAGGAAGACGATGACCTCTGCCAGATCCTCGGGCATGCAACGGCGCTTGAGCAGCGCGCCCTCTATCGAGGAGCGGCGCTGCTCGGGCGTCCATTCGATCATCCAGGTGGAATCGACGGCGCCAGGCGCGACCGCGTTCACCCGCACCTCCGGCGCGAGGCCCCGCGCGAGGTTCTTCGTCAGGCTGATGACGCCCGCCTTGGTCGCGCCATAGGCCATCGAGGACCCGGCCGAATTGATGCCGGCGATGGAGGCGATGTTCACCATCGCGCCACCCGCCTCGCGCAGCGCCGGCCCTGCCGCCTTGGCGCAGCGGAAGACGCCGCGGAGGTTCACCTCCAGCACCGCGTCCCACAACTCCTCGGTGAGTTTGTCGAACTCATGCGGCGCGATGGCGCTTTGCGTGCCGGGCGTGCCGGCATTGTTCACGAGGTAGTCGAGCCGGCCGAGGTCCGACACGGCCTGAGCCACCATCCGCGCCGCATCGGCGGCGTCGGCGACGTTGCCGGGGGCGGGCAGGATGGGTGCATCGGTCAGCGCCTGGAGCTGCGCCACCGCCGCGGGGCCGCGCGCATCGCCGGCGAGGAAGTTGACCGCCACGCTGCAGCCGCTTTTCGCCAGCAACGTCGCCGTGGCGTAGCCGATGCCCGAGGCACCGCCGGTGATCAGTGCCGTCCGGCCAGTGAGGTCGTAGGTGATCATGCTTGGCGCCCCTTGCCCGCCCCAATACCTGCCATTGTGCCGATGCTGCGCAGCGCGCGCTTCAATTCCAGCAGGCGCCGATCACGCGCCTCGAACAGCGTGGCCGGGTCCTGGCCGCCCCAATCGTAGAAGCCCGCGCCCGCCATCACGCCGGTGCGGCCCTCCGCCACCAGCCGATCCACCGTGTCGGAGCGGCCGCGCACCGGGGGTGGTTCGTACATCCGATTGCGCAGCGACGTCTGGGTGAAGCCGAGCCCGGTGAAATCCGCCTTCGCCAGCACGCCGAGAATCGGCAGCCGCAGGGCGATGCCCTCGATGATCGCGGTGTCGATTTCCTCGGCCGAAGCGATGCCCTCGTCGAGCAGCTTCTGCACCTCCAGCGCGATCGCCGATTGCACGCGGTTCGCGACATAGCCGGGGATGAACTTGCGCATCACGACAGGCATCTTGCCCATGCCCTCGCAGAACTCGCGCGCGAAGGCGACGACGCGCGGATCGGTCTCGGGCCCGCCCACGATGTCCACGAGGTCCACCAGATAGGGCGGCGTGTACCAATGCATGATCAGCGACCGCGCCTGGCGCCGTGCCGGGATCAGCGGGAAGGGGTCGAGGTAGCTGGTGTTGCTCGCGATGATCGCGGCCGAGGGGGCGTGCCGGTCGATCTCGGCGAACAGCGCGCGCTTCGCGTCGGGCTGCTCGATGATGGCCTCGATGATGAGGTCGGCTTCTTCCACCGTCTCGGCCAGGTTGGGCAGGCGCGTGACGCGGTGGTGCAGCCACTCGGCACCGGCCTCGGCAGGCGCTTCATCGGCGGCGACGAGGGTGGCCAGCGCCGCTTCCATCAATGGGCCGGATTTCTCCAGCGTGGTCATGGAGGAATCGGTAAGGCGCACCTCATGCCCGCCGAGCGCGAACACCAGGGCGAGCGCGTGCCCCATCGTCCCCGCGCCGATCACCGCGACCTTGATGCCCATGCCCGCCGCTTCCCCCACCAACAGGGCGTAGCCTACAAGCCGCTCAGGAGCCGCGATAGGTGGCGTAGGACCACGGCGTGCACAGTAACGGCACGTGGTAGTGCCCCTCCCCGGCGGCGAGCGTGACCGCGATGGGCACGACATCGAGGAAGCCCACGCCACCGAAATGCGCGCCGATGTGGAAGCGCAGCTCATAGCGGCCGGGGATGAATTTTTCCGAGTTCATCAGCGGCGTGTCGGTGCGGCCATCGGCGTTGGTCAGGAGCTCCGTGACCAGTACCGCGCCGCTGTCCTCCCTGCGATACAGCTCGACCTTCACGCCCACGGCCGGCTTGCCCGTGGCCGTGTCGAGGATATGCGTGGTCAGTGCCGAGGCCCTCATTGCACCGGCGCCCCGGCGGCCACCCAGGCGAGCAGCTTGCCCCGTTCCTCGGGGGTGATTTCGGTGAGGTTGCCGGGCGGCATCGCCTCGGTCGAGACCTGCTGGCGCATCGCCTGGGCCCAGCGGCGGAGTTGCTGCGGGGTTTCCAGCATCACGCCCTTGGGCGGCGCGCTGAAGGCCTCATCGGTCGGGCGCGCGGCATGGCAGGCGGCGCAGTGTGAGGCCGCGATGGCCTGCACCTCGGCGAAGGCGGGCACCTCGCCGCCGGCCAGCTGCGGGCCGCGGGCCGGCGCCAGCACCACCATCAGCCCGACCACCACCGCCGTCGCCGCGGCTGGCAGCCAGAGCGGGTTGCGGCCGAATTGGCGGGCGACGAAGAACTGCCGCACCAGCGCGCCGGCGAGCGTGACTGCCAGCAGCACCACCCAGTTCCACTGCCCGCTCCAGGTCATCGGGTAGTGCGGGCTCAGCATCAGGAACAGCACGGGCAGCGTCAGGTAGGTGTTGTGGAGGCTGCGCTGCTTGCCCCAGCGGCCATATTTCGGGTCCGGCTCCTGCCCTGCCTGCATGGCGGCGACCATTTTTCGCTGGCCGGGGATGATGATCATGGCGACGTTGGCCACCATGATCGTGCCCGTCATCGCGCCCACCTGCAGGAAGGCGCCGCGCCCAGAGAACACCTTGCACGCCACGAAGGCCGAGACGGCGAGCAGCCCGATGGCCACGCCCAATAGCAGGTTCTCGTTGTCGCCAAGCTTCGACCGGCAGGCGAGGTCATAGACCACCCAGCCCGCCACCAGCATCACGGCCGAGATTGCGATGGCGGTCGTGACCGAAAGGTCCATCACGGCGGGATCGATCAGATAGGTGCTGGCCTGGCCCCAATAGATCAGCACGAAAAGGGCAAACCCGGACAACCAGGTCCAATAGGCCTCCCATTTGAACCAGTGGAGCTTATCCGGCAGGCGTTCCGGCGCGAGGGCGTATTTCTGCTTGTGGTAGAAGCCACCGCCATGGATCGACCATTGCTCGCCCTTGACGCGCGGATTGCCGTCGCGCGGGGGCTCGAGCTGGTTGTCGAGGCCGATGAAGTAGAAGCTGGTGCCGATCCAGGCGATGCCGGTGATGACATGCAGCCAGCGGATCAGCAGGTTGGCCCATTCGGCCAGGTAGGCGGCATCCATCCGGTCGCTATTCCCTCGGCTCGCCCCGGGGTAGGGGCGCGCATTGCGTTGCAACAATCGCGCCAGCCGCGTCCCTGGGCAAGGCCAGGGCGCGGCGATAGCCTGAAGCCGGATCGCATAGGGACCGAGGGTGAGATGGCGGACGCTTTGGGCTGGCGCAAACGGATCGGCTTCGTGGTGCCCTCCACCAACACCATCGTGCAGCCGGAGGTCGATGCGCTGCGCCCGCGCGGCGTCACCTTCCACCTCGCCCGCGTCTCCATCAAGGAACGCCCGCTGACCAGCGAACAGGCGTTTCTCGAACACGTGCAGGCGATGCGCGATGGCCTCGGCGCGGCGATCGAGCAGGTGATGACCTGCGCGCCGGAGCACCTCGTGATGGGCGTCGCGCTGGAGGCCTTCTGGGGCGGGCTCGAAGCTTCCAAGGCGCTGACGGCGGAGCTTGAACAGAAATCCGGTGTTGGCGTCTCGATGGGCAGCTTCGCCACCGCCGCGGCGCTCGAGCGCTTTGGGGCGAAAAGGATCGCCGTGCTGACGCCGCACCAGCCGCGCGGTGACGCCATGGTACAGGCCTGGTTCGCGGAGGCCGGGTTCGAGGTGGTACGCCTCAAGGGCCTGAAATGCCCCTCGCCGCGGGAGATCGCGCAGGTCTCGCCCCAGGCGATTCGCGAGGCGCTGATCGAACTGAACGGCCCCGACATCGACGCGCTGGTGCAGGTCGGCACCAACCTCGCCGGCAGCGCCGTGGCGGCGGAGGCCGAGCGCTGGCTGGGCAAGCCGGTGCTCGCCATCAATACGGTGCTGAGCTGGGACGCGCTGCGCCGCACCGGCATCACGGACCGAATCGAGGGCCACGGCCGCATCCTGGAAGAATTCTGATGACCCAGGTGATCATTGCCGGCGCCGGGCCTTCGGGCCTGACGGCTGCGCTGATGCTGGCCCGTGCGGGCGTTTGCGTGCGCGTGCTGGAACGCCACGCCGAGCCCTTCGAGGACCCTCGCGCCGCCACCATCCACCCGCCGACCCTCGAACTCTACACCGCCTCGGGCGTCACCGGAGATCTACTCGCGGCGGGCATTGTCGCGCCCGTCTGGCAGTTTCGCGGTCGGGCGGAGGGCGTGGTGGCGGAGTTCGACCTCGGTATCCTCGCCGACATCACGCCCTATCCGTTCCGCCTGCAATGCGAGCAGCACAAGCTCTGCCGCATCCTGCAGAAGCGGCTGGAAGCTTTCCCGAATGCCGCGGTGCAGTGGGGTGTCGCGGTCAGCGACGCGACGCAGGATGCCGAGGGCGTCAGCGTCACCACCGAGGACGGCGCCGTGCATCGCGCGGAATACGTGCTCGGTGCCGATGGCGGGCGCTCCGTGGTGCGCAAATCCCAGGGCATCTCCTTCGAGGGCTTCACCTATCGCGAGCGATTCCTGGTGGTGACCACACCGCAGGACATGGCGGCGAAGGGCTACGCGATTTCCTCCTACGTCTCCGACCCCGAGACCTGGTGCGCGCTGTTCAAGGTGCCGGGCAAGGCGCCACCCAAGGGGCCTGGGGGCCTCTGGCGCATCGTCTTCCCGACCGACCCGGAGGCTGAGGAGGCTGCGCTGCTGGACTTCGCCAGCGCCGGCACGCGGGTACGCGCGCTGATCCCGCAGGATCACCCCTACGAGGTGGTGCACACCAACCTCTACCCCGTGCACCAGCGCGTTGCCGGGACCTTTCGCCAGGGCCGCGTGCTGCTGGCCGGCGATGCCGCGCATGTGAACAACCCGCTCGGCGGGATGGGCATGAATTTCGGCATCCACGACGCCTTCCTCGCCGCCGAGCGCATCACCGCCGCGCTGGAAGGCGATGGCGAGGCCGGGCTCGCCCGCTATGACCGCCAGCGCCGGCATGTGGCCGAGGCCTTCCTGCAGGCGATGACCATCGCCAACAAGAAGAACCTGGAGGAGAAGGACCCCCTGGCCCGCGCCGCCCGCTTCGCCGAGCTGCGCGCCACGGCGGCCGACCCCGCGAAGGCCCGCGCGCATCTCATCAAGACCAGCATGATCGAGGGCGTGCGCGCCGCCGCGGCGGTTGCTTGAGCTGCTGTTGGACGACGCCCCGGCAAAACGTCTAATCTGAGGGCAACGCCACGGAGTTCGTCATGCGCATCCACTATGTCGGCCTGGCCGTCGCCGGGGCGCTCAGCCTCACTGCCGCCGGGGCGCTCGCCCAGGCTGAGGCCGATCGCCGCCTCGATGCCGCGATCGAGCGGTTGCGCAGCGCGATCGGCCCCGATGCGCGCATCACCATCGGACGACGCGAGGTCGATCCCGTCACCGGCCGCGCGCGCCTGACCGACGTGCTGCTGACCGATGCGGACACCCGCACGACCATCGCCGAGGTGCTGCTCAACGACCTCGGCGAAGCCCGCCTCGGCCGCGCGGAGCTTCGCCAGATTCGCGGCGAGCGCGGCAAGGAGCAGACCATCGACCTCGGCCGCCTCGTCATTGGCGGCCTGCCCCTGCCGGCGGCAGGGCAGGGCTTCGACCTCGGCACCTTCGCCCTCGACCTGCTGGAGCTGGAGGGGCTGCGCGCCATTTCCAGCGAGGATGGCACGCTCACCCTCGGACGCCTGGCCATCGAAGGCTATGCGCCGGGCAGCCTGCGCGCCGGGCGGATCGAGAATTTCGGGTTCGACGGTGCGGCCGGCGATGCCGTGCGCGTGCGCGTTGGTCGCCTGATCGCCACGGGCCTGACGCTGCCGCCCGCCGACGCCGCGCAGATCGACCCGCGCAGCTTCACGGCCGCGGCGCTCGCGCTGGAAGATCTGGCGTTGCGCGACCCCGACAAGGAGGTGGAGATCACGCTCGGCCGCGTGGCACTTCGCGACTGGGCGCCAGGCCGGCTGACGGAGCTGTCGCTGGAGGGCCTCGCACTCGCCGTGCCCTTCAATGCGCTCGGCGATGGCATGGTCCGGCTCGGCCGACTCGAAGCCACCGGCATCGATGCCGCGACGACGCTCGCCGCCGTGCTCGACAATGCGCAGCCGCCCGAGCCCTTTCCAGGCACCCCGCAACGCATCGCCTTCGAGGGGCTGGCGGTGGCGGCGGATGGTGCGCCGCTGGTCAGCCTCGGCCGATTGGTCACCGAGACAACGCTCGATTCCGCCGGGCTGATGGCGGCGAGCCTGGTGCTGGAGGGCTTCGCCCTGTCGCTGCCGCCCGGCATGGCCGGCTGGCTTGAGGAGGTTGGCTATCGCGAGGTTCGCGGCGGCGTGGAACTCCGCGGCACGGCAAGGCCGGAGGGCGGGCGCCTCGACGTCGAGCCGTTCCGGATCGACTGGGCACAGGCTGGCGCGCTCACCGTGCTGGCGCAGCTCCAAGGCGTGCCGCGCAGGGTGCCTGGTACGCCCGTCGACAGTGAAAAATACGCCGCGCAGTTGATCGCTGCACGGCTCGCCGGCCTGACGCTGCGTTGGGAGGAGGCCGGGCTGCTGGAGCGCATCCTCGCCGCGCAGGCGCGCGCCCAGCGTGTATCGCCCGCACAACTGCGCGAGCAATGGGCCCAGATGGCGCTGGCCATTCCGCTCCCTGGTGCGCCCCCCGCCCGCCCGCAGCGCGGCCGCGCCGGCGCCGCGGCGCCGGCCAATGCACCCGATGCCCTCACGCCGATGCGAGAGGCCATCGCCCGTTTCATCCGCAACCCGCGCACGCTGGAAATCGCGCTGCGCCCGCCCAGCCCGATCGTGATTGGCGAGATGCAGGGCCTCGCCAATGCCGGGCCGGTCGAGGCCGCGCGGGTTTTCGGCCTGGCGGTCACGAATCGCTGAGCCGGGCGGCCGCGAAACAGACTGAAATGATGCCCGCGGTGGCGTGAAGGATGCTGGCCCTCAACGCTCGGCCTGACGCTGACGAAGGAGCATCATCGCATGCGCTACCACGTGTCGTTGATTCCGCAACAGACATCGATGGGGTGCTGGGCCGCCTCCATCGCGATGATCTTCGGCTGGGCGCAGCGCGTCAGTATCGACCCCGGCGCGATTGCGGCGCGTGATGGCTATCAGCGATTTCTCGCCACGGGGCTGCCGCCCTCTGACAGCCGAATCCTCAGCTCCTGGGGCATCGAGCCGGTCGTGCCGCAGAGTTATTCCATCACCGGCTTCATGGATCTCGTGCACAATTACGGCCCCCTCTGGGTCGCGGCGGCGGTGCCCGGGGCGCATATCCGCGTCGTCACGGGGTTCGACCCTGATCCCGATCCGCGGCGTGCACAGGTTCACATCAACGACCCCTGGGAGCGCGGCATGCGGGTGTTCCGCATGCCCAATGCCGGCGCCATCTATTCAATGTCCTATATGGATTTCATCGGTCAGCAGGAAAATTTGGCCCGGCAGGAGATGCGGGAAGCCTCGCCGGTCTATGTGGCGCATTTGCCGAGCAGGCCGCACGGAGACTAATTCACCTATTGCAGCGTGATCCCCGCGCTGCGCACCACCGCGCCCCAACGCTCCACATCCTCGCGCAGCCTTGCGGCGAAGGGCACTGGGCCTTCGCCGAGCGGATCGGCGCCGATCTGCGCCATGCGGGCC
>JBBSCP010000022.1:0-21979 GCA_038250135.1 Acetobacterales bacterium
ACATCAACCTCACCAAATCGCAGGTCGCGGGCGAAAGTCCCGAAGATTGGCGCAAGGCGAATACAGAGGAATTCGTCCACCGCATCGCCGTGGAACTGGAGCACCACCTGGCCAGGCACCGGCTGCCGGTCGTGCTCGTCGCCGATGCCGAGATCCAGGGCCATTTTCAGAAGCTGAGCAACCTTGGCCCGCTGCTCGCGGGCGTTGTCGAGACGAATCCTGAATCGCAGGATGTCAAATCGCTGCATGCCGCCGCCTATGACATCGTCAGGCCGATCTTCGAGAAGGGCCGCAGGCAAGCGGTCGACCGGCTTGCTGCGCTGCTGGGGAGCGGTGACGCACACGCAACGCTCGACGCCGGAGAGATCGTCAAGGCGGCTCATCTTGGGCGTATCGAGACGCTGATGCTGGCTGAAGGAGCGGAACTGTGGGGCCGGTTCGATGAAGCCACAGACACAGTCACCATGGGCGGTGACGCCACGGCCGCCGGGCACGATCTGCTCGATGACGTCGCGGCGCGAGTCATGCGCCACGGCGGCGCCGTCACCATCCTCTCGCTTGATGAAATGCCTGACGCTGCACCGGCCGCCGCCGTGCTGCGGTTTTGATCCGGGCAGGGAGAATCGCTGCCGTGAACAATCCTGAGCATCGTGATCCGGCGAAGGAGAATCCGACACAGGACCATTTGAAACCAGGACAGGCAGCTCCGTACTCCGGTCAGTATGAACTGATTGGCCCCTCTGGTCAGCGAACCGGGAAAGAGCGGACAGTCGTCCGCGGTGAGCCTCTTCCACCAACTCCTCAGCCAGACATGCTTTATGTTCTATCGGATCCGTCGAAGAACGGGGCTGGTGAAGAACCCACGTAAATATTAATCAATCAAAGAGTCGTAGATCTATCCTAACTTACTATTTTAGGATTTGGACAATAATACACCAGGGAGCGGCAATCTCGAATTTAATTTTGCAGCGTAGAAATAATACATGATCAGGAGATAACAATGCTCTGGAAATCGTCAGTTGTTTCGGGCTTTGGGATCGAGGCCAGCGATGGTCCAATCGGCAGCGTCAGCGACCTTCTCTTCGACGATACGAACTGGGCGCTGCGATGGTGCGTTGTCGACACCGGATCCTGGCTATCGGGCAGGAAGGTCCTGCTGCCGCCATCGGCCATCGGTGTGCCAGAGGCGGACCGCCGTGCGTTCTCTGTCGATCTTACCCGCAAACAGGTTGCGGATAGCCCGATCTTCGACGCCGATGCTCCCGTTTCACGGCAGCTCGAAGGCAGTGTCTATGGCCATTACGGGTGGTCGCCCTACTGGTATCCCGGTTACGGCATGGGGATGTTCGGCGCTGTACCCATCGGGCAGAGTCAGCCACCTGGGTATCGCGCTGACGGCAGCGACCCGACCAGCGGCGATCCTCATCTGCGCAGCGCCAAAGAGATCATTGGCTATCATATCAGCGCGAGCGATGACGAGATCGGGCATGTCGAGGAACTGCTGGTCGACATCGATAGCTGGGACATCCGGTACTTCGTTGTCGACACAAAGAACTGGTGGCCTGGAAAGAAGGTCCTTGTAGCACCGCAGTGGTTCAAGGAGGTAAGCTGGGCGGACAAGACCGTTCACGTGAGCCTCACACGTGATCAGGTCAGCAAAAGCCCCGAATACGATCCCAGCGCGACCGCTGATCGCGCTTATGAGGATCGGCTTTACCAACACTACGGCTACCAGAGGTATTGATTGCGACGCGTGGTCTGGCATCCTAAGTGAGTCGGCCCGTGCGTCGCGGGCAGCTCGCAATCCTGGTGGCGATCGTTCTCGGTCTTTCCAGCTCGCCCTTGCAGGCACAAACCTCTCCGACCGCCAGTGATACGACGGCTGCCGGTTCGACCAGAGAGATCGCGGTCGCGCCCAATGCGCGCGACGCGCAGATCGCCGACCGTCTCGAACGCATCCTGGGGGCCAGCGGCTGGTTCACGCCTCTCTCGGTGTCGGTGCGCGAGGGCATCGTGTTCATCGACGGGCAGACCGAGACAGATGATCGGCGGGAATGGGCACAACAGCTTGCGCTGCGCACGCAGGATGTGGTGGCTGTGGTGAACCGCATCGAGGTGCAGCCGACGATCAGTTGGGATTTCACCCCGACCTGGCGAGAGTTGGGACGACTGGTCGATCGCGTGCAATGGTTCGCACCGCTGGCCGTCGCTTCCGTTGTCATCTTGCTCGTTTTCTGGCTGTTGTCGCGCGGCGTCACGGCCCTGACCCGTCACGCACTACAACGGCGCCTTTCATCGCCGCTGCTGGTGAACATAGCGGCTCGCGTCGTCGCGTTGCCGGTCATCCTCATCGGTGTCTACCTCGTGCTGCAGATCGCGGGCCTGACGCGCCTGGCCGTTACGGTTCTGGGCGGCACGGGTCTTGTTGGGATTGTGGTCGGCCTCGCCTTTCGCGAGATCGCCGAGAATTCGCTGGCCAGCATCCTGTTAAGTGTGCGCAACCCGTTCCGAACCGGCGACTGGATCCAGGTTGGTGAGCATGAGGGGATCGTGCAGAACCTCAACATGCGCACAACGATTCTGCTGACGCTGGATGGCAATCATGTGCTGATTCCGAACGCACTTGTGTACAAGAGCGTCGTCACGAACTTCTCGACCAATCCCGGCCGGCGGGCTGAATTCGCCGTCGGTATCGGCTACGCAGATTCCATCGTGAAGGCGCAGGATGTGATCCTCGCTGCGCTCCGTGCTCATCCCGCCGTCCTCGATGCCCCGGAACCAGCCGCCATCGTTGACGAACTCGGAGCATCGACGGTGAACATCAGGGTGCAGTTCTGGTTTGACGGTAAAACCTATTCGATCTTCAAGGTGCGCTCGTCCCTGATGCGGCAGGTCAAGCGTGCGCTTCAGGATGCGGGGGTCTCGATGCCAGACGCTGCGCGCGAGATCATATTTCCCGAAGGCGTGCCGTTACGTCGGGCCGCCGCCGTGGCAGGCACGGCCGGAGACAGGCCACATAGCCAGGTCGCTGCAGACAAGACTGAGGACCAGGCTGAGGCTGCGGTCGTATCCTCAGGCGAGGGCGACCTCAAGTCGGAGGAAGCCGAATTGAAGCGTCAGGCCAAGGCTTCCGACCTGCCTGGAAGCGAGGTGAACCTGCTGGCCCCGAACGACAGGGCCTCCAGCAATCCCTGACGAACGATAAGCGCGATCGCACTTGCCGGCGCGGATGCATCACCAGAGAGGCAGGAGTGTCGCGAGCCAGCAGGACCGGATGGTGGAGTATGGCCGCGGGTCAGGATGATGGCCGCTGCCCGCAAGTGTCAGCGGCGGCACCGCGAGGGCCAACTCATCCCCGGGCGTCCCGGTAGGTCCGGGGGCGATATTAGACCCCACATTAGACCCCGCCGAGTGAGCGCCTTCTAAGTCATTGAAACATATGGCGTCCCCTAGGGGATTCGAACCCCTGTTACCGCCGTGAGAGGGCGGTGTCCTAGGCCTCTAGACGAAGGGGACCAAGGCCAACCCCGACGGCGCTATCGCGCCGCGGGAGGCGCTACCTAGCGCCCTCCCCGCTTGGGATCAAGCGGGCCCGCGCCGGATTTCGCACGTGCGGCCGCGTGACGCCCGTCGCGGCAGGCATCGGAGCAATACCGCACCTCGTCCCAAACCCGCGCCCATTTCTTCCGCCATGCGAAGGGCCGGCCGCACGCGGCGCAGACCTTCTCCGGCAGCTGTGGCTTCCGATGCGCCATTCCTAATCGGCCGCGCGCAACTCGCCCAGTACCCGGCCGCGACGCGGCTCCACCAGCAGGATCCGTTCGGTCTCGTCGGGGCGCGCCACCAACACGGCGATCCGGCCCTCGGCCAACGAAATTCCTATGATCCGCGTCCCGATCGGCTGGCCGAGCGAGGACGGCGGCAGTACAGCCTCCCCGGCCGCACCGCCGGCGCGCTGGACGAGCACCACCACCAGGCCCACGGTGCCGACCACGATCAACACCCCCATTACGCCGACCAGCCATTTGAGCGCCGCCACGCAAAACCCCCTTTCCGATCACGCGGGCGAAACCCGCACCACCCTCGCCCCGCCCGAGGCCGCCGGCACCCGCGCCGACCGCTTCCTGACGGAGGCGATAGGCGGTCTGTCGCGCTCCCGGGTCAAGGCGTTGATCGAGGCCGGCCATGCCAGCCGTGACGGCACCCAGGTGGCCGACCCGGCCGAGCCCGTGCGTCCGGGAGCGCTCTACGCGCTGCGCCTGCCGCCCCCGATGCCCGCTACGCCCCAGCCGCAGGCGATTCCGCTGAACATCCTGTTCGAGGACCGGCACCTGATCGTCATCGACAAGCCGGCCGGGCTCGTGGTGCATCCCGCGCCTGGCAACCTCGACGGCACGCTGGTCAACGCAGTGCTGGCGCATGCGGCGGAGGATCTTTCGGGCATCGGTGGCGAGGCACGGCCCGGGATCGTTCACCGACTCGACAAGGACACCTCCGGCGTCATGGTCGTGGCGAAGTCGCAGGCCGCCCATACGGCACTGTCCGAAGCCTTCGCGACGCGCGACCTGGAGCGCGACTACCTCGCCCTCGTCTGGGGCCTGCCCGCCCCGGGCGTGGGCGAGATCGAGGCTGCCATCGGCCGCCACGCCACCGACCGCAAGCGCATGGCGGTAGTCGAGCGCGGCGGCGCCCGGCAGGGGAAACAAGCGCTGACCCGCTACCGGACCGAGCGCGGATTCGGCAGCGCCGCCGCCCTGCTGCGCTGCCGACTCGCCACCGGGCGCACGCATCAGATTCGCGTTCATCTGGCGCATATCGGCCATCCGCTGATCGGCGACCCGGTCTATCTGCGGCGCATCCCGGCCGCTGCACGCGGCCTGGCGGGCGAGGCGCGGGACGCCGCACTTTCTTTTCCGCGCCAGGCGCTTCATGCCGCTACCCTGGGCTTCCGCCACCCAATCACCGGCGCGGCGCTGAGTTTCACCGCGCCCCTGCCGGACGACATACAGGCGCTGTTGGCGGCACTCGGTACGACCTAATTGGTCACCAGTGTTACGGCTCGGTAACCGCTCGTAAACCAACCTTGCAGGTTGGTTTTTCTTGCCCTTGCAACCGCAAGCCGCTATACAGGTTTCCAAGCCGAGCCTTGGCGGATGCCGCCAGCTCTCTCCGCGACACTTGCGGAGCAGCCCCGTCGTTTACCGCCTCGTCGTGACCGAGGTGGCGCGAAACGGGAGGGTCCATCAGGGTCCGGCCACACAATAAGCCGCATCGGCGCCCCGCCGTCACGGGGGGCGCTGGTGTCCAAGGAGGCAGAGTTTCCTATGGCTGCCATGTCCATCCCGATCGCCCCAGAGGGCAACCTCTCCCGCTATTTGCAGGAGATCCGCAAGTTTCCGATGCTGACGCAGGAGGAGGAGTACAACCTCTCCAAACGTTGGAAGGACGCGGGCGATGAGCCGGCGGCCCACAAGCTTGTCACGTCGCATCTTCGTCTCGTCGCCAAGATCGCCATGGGCTACCGCGGCTATGGCCTGCCCGTCGGTGAACTGATCTCGGAGGGCAATGTCGGCATGATGCAGGCCGTCAAGCGCTTCGACCCCGATCGCGGCTTCCGCCTGGCGACCTACGCCATGTGGTGGATTCGCGCCGCCATACAGGAATACATCCTGCATAGCTGGTCGCTGGTGAAGATGGGCACGACGGCCGCACAGAAGAAGCTGTTCTTCAACCTGCGCCGCCTGAAGGGGCAGATGGCTGCCCTCGAGGAGGGCGACCTCAAACCCGAGCATGTCGAGAAGATCGCCCGCGTGCTGCAGGTGCCTGAGGCCGATGTGGTGTCCATGAACCGCCGCCTCGCCTCGCCGGACAACAGCCTGAATGCGCCCGTCCGCGCCGATTCGGATGGCGAGTGGCAGGATTGGCTTGTCGATGACAGCGAGAGCCAGGAAAGCGAGCTCGCGGAGCGGCAGGACATGTCGAACCGCCGCGAATTGCTCGGCGAGGCGCTGAAGACGCTGAACGACCGGGAACGCCACATCCTGATCGAGCGGCGCCTGAAAGACGAGCCGACGACGCTTGAGGAGCTCTCGCAACAGTACAACATCAGCCGAGAGCGCGTGCGCCAGATCGAGGTGCGCGCGTTCGAGAAGCTGCAGAAGAGCATGAAGACGCAGATCGTCGAGCGAAGGCTCGCGGTTTAACCAGCGAAGGCTCGCGGTTTAACGAGCGAAGGCTACCGGTTTAACGCGCGGCGGGCGCGGCCGGGCGGTCAGGGTCAATCCATCCGGCCGCCCGGAAAGTGTCAGCCCAGCAGGGCCCGGCAGATTATGCGCCGGGCCTTTCGCTTTTTTTAAGTCAGCGCGTCAGCGCACGGCAATGCTCTTTGCGATCACGCCTGACAATGGTGCGCATCGTCTTTCCGCATTGGAGTGTCCGACACCGCGGGCCCATCTGCCTGCCGCAGCAGGAGAAACCCCATGTCCGCCACCCTCGACACCCCCACCACCGCAGCCCGGTCGGTCACCGCTGGCGTACGAATCGGCCATGTGCACCTTAAGGTCGCCGACCTCGACCGCTCCCTCGCCTTCTGGCGCGACTTGATCGGGCTTGAAGTGCAGCAACGCTTGGGCGACCAGGCCGCCTTCCTCTCGGCCGATGGCTACCACCACCACATCGCGCTCAACACCTGGGAGAGCGCCGGCGGCAGCCCGCCGGGCCTAGGCACCACCGGGCTATATCACGTGGCGCTGCTCTACCCGAACCGCGCCAGCCTGGCGCAGGCGCTGAAGAAGCTGGTGGCTGCGAATTGGCCGCTTGAAGGTGCGTCGGACCACGGCGTGTCGGAGGCGCTCTATCTGCGCGACCCCGACGGCAATGGCGTGGAGCTCTATCGGGATCGCGACCGGGCGGAGTGGCCGCGTGATGTCACGGGCAAGCTCGCCATGTTCACCAAGCGCCTCGACATGCCGGCGCTGCTGGCCGAGGCCGGCTGACCGTCAGGTCCAGACATCCCCGGTCGCCGGCACCGGGTCGTCGTTGACGATGGTGGCAATCGCCGTCGTCCGCTCGCTGCCCAGAACTGCGCCGCCGGCGACGCTGGTCAGGTCCACGTAGAAGGTCTCATTGGCCTCAAAGGCCGTGTCCCCGAGCAGCGTCACGGCGAAGCTTTTCCGGGTCTCGCCCGCGGCGAAGCTCACCGTGCCGCTGCGCGCCAGGTAATCCACGCCCGCCTGCGCGGAGCCGTTCGAGGTCTCGAAGGCGACGCGCACCGTGGTTGCGGCGGCAGTCGAGAGTGCCACGGTGAAGACCAGGCTTTTCGTGCCGGCATTGCCCTCCTTGGCGTCCACATACTCCGTCGCGAAGAAGGCCGCGGGCAGGCTCGGCACGTCATCATTAACGATGGTGCCGAGCGCCGAGGTGCGCGCTGTCGCCAGCACCGCACCGCCGGTGACGCCGGTGAGGTCCAGATAGAAGGTCTCGTTCGCCTCAAAGGCGAGGTCGCCCGAGATCGGCACGGCGAAGGTCTTGCGCGTCTCGCCAGGTGCGAAAACCAGCGTGGCGTCGCGCGCGGCATAATCCTCCCCGGCGCGGGCAGAACCGTTGCTGGTGGCGAAACTGACGCGCACCGTGGTCAGCGCGGCCTCGGTCAGCCCCACGGTGAACACCATGTTGCGCGAACCCGACGCACCCTCGGCGATGGACGCGTACTCGGTCACGAAGAAGGCCGCCGGCATGGTCAGCGGGTCGTTATCCACGATGGTCGCCAGCGCCGATTGGCGCGTGACATCCGCGGCCCCGCCGCCGGTCACGGCGGTGATTTCCATGGTGAAGGTCTCGTTGGCCTCATGCACCGTGTCGCCCAGCACGCGGACCAGGAAGTTCTTCGCCGTCTCGCCGGGCGCGAAGGTCACGCTGCCGACACGCCGGTCGTAGTCCTGCCCGGCGATGGCCGAGCCGTTGGACGAGGCGAAGGACACCATCACTGCGCTCTCCGGCGCGGCGGAGAGTTCAATGGTGAAAGTCAGGTGGCGGAAGCCGGATTGGCCTTCCTCGATGTCGACGAAGGTCGAGCGGAAGCGGGCCAGGGGAAGGATACTCATGCCGCACTGCACCACTCGCCGGGCTCGGGGGTCAAGTCGCGGTTCACCCCGCGAAGGGATCCTTCAGCATGATCGTGTCGTCGCGGTCTGGCGAGGTGCTGAGCAGCACCACCGGCGCTTCCACCAACTCCTCGATCCGGCGGACATACTTCACCGCCTCGGCCGGCAACTCGGCATAGCTGCGGGCACCCCTGGTCGAGCCCGGCCAGCCGGCCAGCACCTCATAGATCGGCTGCGCCTTTTCCTGCGCCGCGATCGAGGCGGGCAGGCGCTTCACCACATCGCCGTCGATCCGGTAGCCGGTGCAGACCAGCAGCTCCTGCATCCCGTCCAGCACGTCGAGCTTGGTCAGGACCAGCCCCTCGATACCGCCGACCTTCACGGCCTGGCGCACCATGCAGGCGTCGAACCAGCCGCAGCGGCGCGGCCGGCCGGTGACGGTGCCGAACTCCCACCCGCGCTCACCGAGCAGGCGCCCGGTTTCGTCCTGCAACTCGGTTGGGAAGGGCCCGCTGCCGACGCGCGTGGTGTAGGCCTTGGCGATGCCGAGCACGTAGCCGATCTGCTTAGGCCCCACCCCGGACCCCGCTGCCGCATTGCCGGCGACGGTATTGGAGGAGGTGACGAAGGGGTAGGTGCCGTGATCAACATCGAGCATCACCGCCTGCGCACCCTCGAACAACACGCGCTTGCCGGCGCTGCGGGCGTCCTCCAGCAGCGCCCAGACGGGTTCAGCGAAGGGCAGCAGCTTCGGCGCGAGGCCCAGAAGCAGCTCGAGCAGCGCCTGCTTCTCGAAGGTCGGCGCCCCCAGGCCGTGCAGCAGCGTATTGTGGTGCAGCAGCAGTTCGTCGAGCTTGCGGGACAGCACCTCGGGCTCGGCGAGGTCCGACAGGCGGATGGCGCGGCGCGCCACCTTGTCCTCATAGGCCGGGCCGATGCCGCGCCCGGTGGTGCCGATGGCATGCGCCCCGCGCGCCACCTCCCGCGCCTTGTCCAGCGCAGGATGGACCGGCAGGATCAGCGGCACGTTCTCCGCGATGCGCAGATTGGCTGGCGTGACAGAAAGCCCCTGCGCAGTGACTCGGGCGATCTCGGCGAGCAGCGCCTCCGGGTCCAGCACCACGCCATTGCCGATGACGCCGAGCTTGCCGCGCACCACGCCCGAGGGCAGCAGGCTGAGCTTGTAGGTCTCGTTCCCCACCACCAGCGTGTGGCCGGCATTGTGGCCGCCCTGGAAGCGCACGACGATGTCGGCCCGGCTTGCCAGCCAATCGACGACCTTGCCCTTGCCCTCATCGCCCCATTGGGCGCCGATCACGGCGACATTGGCCATTGCGTCAATTCTCCAGAGGGGCCGGCTCGCCATCCGCGCGCATCACATGGGTGCAGCGCAGGCGGGCGGGCGTGTCGGCGGCCGAAAGGGCACGAACCGTGGCGTAGCCCTGGCCGCGCAGTGCGGCGAGCGCGGCGGGCCTGGCACCGAGCGGCACGAAGACGCGCGGGCGCAGCGCCGCGGCGGGCACGGCGCGCAACAGTGCATCGGGGTAGAGCGTCATGCCCGTGGCGGGCTCCTCGCCGGAGATATAGCGGCCGCCGCGCGCCAACTCGCCGCTCATGCCCTCGCCGAAGACGGTGAAGGCGACGCCGGTATGGTAGCGCAGACCACGAAACTCGACAGGGTCGAGCGTGATGCGCAGATCGGGCTCCAGCGCCCTCAGCGCGGCGACCACGGCGGCAGCGTTGTCGGCCATGGCGCGCGCGGCGGGCGGCAGATCGGCCGCCTCCAGCGCTGCGAGCGCGCCGTCCACGGGCCCGGCCGCGGCGAGCAGCACCGGCAGCAGGGAGGGGGGCATGCCCGCGGCGGCACCGAGCTCCGCTACCGCCGCCGCGTCCTTGCGGTCGAGCGCACGGGCCAGGCGGCGCCGTGCCTCGCCGCCCACGCCGGCGGCGTCGAGCAGTGCGGGGGCCATGCGCGGCATGGTGATGTCGAGCGACGCACCCGTGATGCCCAGCGCGCGCAGCGCCTCGGCCGTCACGGCGGCGACTTCGGCGTCGGCGGCGGGGGTATCGACGCCGATCAGCTCGATCCCCGCCTGCGGCAACTACCGCGCCGGGGCGAGTTCCGACCCACGCACGCGCAACACCTGCCCGGCATAGCTCAGCCGCAGCGGGCGCGGCACGCCAGCAAGGCGCGTGGCGGCGACGCGTGCCACCTGCGGCGTGGTATCGGCGCGCAGCCCCATCATGCGCTGGCTGATCGGGTCCATCAGGCGAAAGGTCTGCTCGGCCATGGCGGCGCCGGAGCCGGCAAAAAGGCTGTCCTCGAATTCCAGCAGCGGCGGCTTCACCCGCTCATAGCCGTGGCGGGCGAAGCTCTCGGCCAGGCGCTCCACAAGCAGGGCTTCCTGCTCTGCCTCGGGCGGCAGCAGGTCGGCGAGGCCGGCAGGCAGAAGGGCAGGGTTCGGGGGGTCGTCGGTCATGGATCTGAAGGGCCGAGAGGGCGGCGCCGTGTGTGGCAGGGGGGGGCGCTCGCCGCAACCCCTGCCGCCCCTTCAGGCCTTCAGGCGAGGAAGATGTCGAACCCGGCGCGCTGGCCCTCATCCGTCGCGCTCACCTCGGCGATCAGCAACGCGCGCGCGGCCGGCGAGAGGCGGCGCAGCAGCAAGTCGGCCTCGTTGCGCGGCTCGTCGGGGAAGTAGACCTGAGTGGTCAGTGCGGGGCCGCCGCCGGGCGGCTGGGCGCGCAGGTGGATGTGCACGGTGCGGCCGGGATACAGCCCCGGGCGGATGGTGCGGAAGGCGTAGCGCCCGGCACCATCCGCCACGGTGCGGCCATAGCCCTGGAAGGCGGCATCGCGTTCGGCGAAGCGCGCATCGCCAGGATGGAGGTAGATGCCGCTGTGGTCGGCCTGCCAGATTTCCACCAGCGCGCCCGGCAGTGTCGCCCCATCCGGCCCGCGCACCGAGCCCGTGAGCAGAAGCGGCAGCCCGCGCGCGGCGCCGGCCTGCCCGGCGACACGGCGCAGATCGGCATCGGCATCGGCCGGGATGGCGCGGGGGTAGTAGGGGCCTTCCGTCTGGGGCGGCGTGCGCGGCGTTTGCGCTTCGGCGGGGCGCAGCAGCAGCGCCGGCGTGGCGAGCAGCAGGCCACGGCGGGCGAGGCGCGGAAAGGGAATGGACATGTGGCGCTCCGGTCTGGTGCAGCGCATCAAGCGCGACACCTCCCCTTCCCGCCTAGTGACGAAACGTCTCAACACATTGCGCGGCAGCTTGGCGGCGCACGTCGCCTGCGCCATCTGAGGCAGGATCGTGGAGAACGCCCATGCGCCGCCGCCTGCTGCTCACGCTGCCGCTTGTCGCCATGGCCGCCTGCGCCGACCCGGCGGCCGAGCAATTGCTCGGCTTCGGCGATCCGGTGCGTGCCGCCTCGCTCGCCGCGCCCAGCATGCTCGGCGATACCTCCCGCCTCCAGGGCCGGCCGAGCGAGGCAGCGCTGGCGGCGGTGCAGCTCGAAGTGCTGACCGAGGGCTTCCACACCGATCCGCGCTGGAACATCGAGGCGAGCATCAGCGTGCTGAACGCCACGCGTCTCGGCCGCGCCGAGCTGCGCCAGGCGATCGGCATCGCGCCGGACGCACCGCCGGACCTGGTCATCGGCGCGCTGCGGGAGGCGTCGGCGGCGCTCGATGCGGGCAGCGTGGCGCGGGCCGAGGCGGCGCTGACCGGCCCCGCCTTCCCGCTCGGCGGGCCGGCCACCCTCCGCCGCCTGTCGAACCTGCCGCGCCTTCCCCGCGTGGCGGAAGCGGCCGGCGCGGCAAATGTCGAGATCAGCCGGCGGGATCGGCGGACCAGGCGGAGTTAGGCCCCGCTCAGAAGGCCAGCGGCACCGCGCGCACCACCAGCGGCAGGGCCCGCACCGCCGCCAGTACCGCATCGGGCACCGGCGCATCGAGACTCACCAGGCATATCGCGTCCCCGCCCGGCGCGTTGCGGCCGAGGTGGAAGGTGGCGATGTTGATGCCGGCCTCGGCCAGCGTCATGCCGAAATGGCCGATGAAGCCGGGCCGATCCTGGTTCGTCACATAAAGCATATGCGCTGCGAAATCGGCCTCCACCGAGATGCCCTTGATCTCCACCAGGCGCGGCTTGCCGGTGCCGACCAGCGTGCCGGCAACCGAGCGATTCAGACCCTTGGTCACCACCGTCACGCGCACAAGCGTGGCGTAGTCGCCCGAGCGTTCCAGCACCGTCTCGGCCACCTCGATATCGCGGTCTCGCGCGACGACCGGCGCGTTCACCATGTTCACCGCGCCCATGATCGGCGTGAGCACGCCCGCCAGCGCTGCGGCGGTCAGCGGGCGGTGGTTGAGTTCCGCCGCCTGGCCTTCGTATTCCACGCGGATCGCCTTGATCTCATCGCCCTGCGCGGCGGTGAGCTGTCCCGCCAGCGCGCCCAATTGCCGCGCGAGCTCCATATAGGGCTTGAGGCGCGGCGCGTCCTCGGCGCTGACGCTGGGCATGTTGATGGCGTTGGATACCGCACCGGTGAGCAGAAAATCGCTCATCTGCTCGGCTACCTGCAGCGCCACATTCTCCTGCGCCTCGGCCGTCGCGGCGCCGAGATGCGGCGTGCAGACCACGTTCTCCAGGCCGAACAGCGGGCTGTCCGTGGCGGGCTCATGCTCGAATACATCGAGCGCCGCGCCGGCGAGGTGGCCCGATTGCAATGCCTCGAACAGCGCCGCCTCATCGAGCAACCCACCGCGGGCGCAGTTGATCACGCGGGCACCCTTCTTCAGCGCGAAGATGCGCGCGCGGTTGAGGATGTTCCTGGTCTGCTCGGTGTAAGGCGCGTGGATCGTCACGATGTCGGCGCGCGCCACCAGCGTGTCGATCTCCACCCGCTCGACCCCCAGTTCCAGTGCGCGCTTCTCGCTCAGGAAGGGGTCGTAGGCGATCACCTTCATGTGCAGCCCGATCGCCCGATTGGCGACGATCGAGCCGATATTGCCCGCGCCGATCAGCCCGAGCGTCTTGCCCGAGAGTTCGGTGCCCATGAAGCGGTTCTTTTCCCACTTGCCCGCCTTGGTGGAGGCGGAGGCTTCGGGGATCTGGCGCGCCAGGGCGAACATCATCGCGATGGCGTGCTCGGCCGTGGTGATGGCGTTGCCGTGCGGCGTGTTCATCACCACCACACCGCGCGCCGTCGCACTCGACACATCGACATTGTCCACACCGATGCCCGCACGCCCCACCACGCGCAGCTTCGGCGCGACGTCCAGCATTTCCCGGGTCACCTTGGTCGCGCTGCGGATGGCGAGGCCATCATACTCGCCGATGATGGCGCGCAGTTCCACGGGCGTCAGGCCGGGCCGGAAATCGGTCTCGATGCCGCGGGCCTTGAAGATGGCGATGGCGGCGGGCGATAGCTTGTCGCTGATCAGGACCTTCGGCATCACGCGGCGGCCTTCGCAAACCCGGCTTCGACGCTCGCGAAGGCCCAGTCGAGCCAGGGCAGCAATGCCACGATGTCGGCGGTCTCGACCGTGGCACCCCCCCAGATGCGCAAGCCCGGCGGCGCGTCGCGGTAATTCGCGGCGTCGAGCGCCACGTTCTCCTTCTCCAGCAGCGAGGCGAGCTTCTTCGCCGCGCCCGCCTGACCCTCGCCGTCGAGGGCCACGAACCACGGCGCGACGATCTTCAGGCAGATCGAGGTGCAGGACCGTGTGGCGGGATCCTCCGCCAGGAAGGCAGCCCATTCGGAGGTCGCGACCCAGCTCGAGATGGCGGCGAGGTTGGCTTCAGACCGCGCGACGAGGCCCTTCAAGCCACCGACGCCCTCGGCCCAAAGCAGCCCATCGAGCGCATCCTCGACGCAAAGCATGGAGGGCGTGTTGATCGTCTCGCCCTTGAAGATGCCCTCGGTGAGCTTGCCGCCCTTCGTCAGGCGAAACACCTTCGGCATCGGCCAGGCCGGCGTGTGGGATTCAAGCCTGGCGACGGCGCGCGGCGACAGGGCGAGCATGCCATGCGCGGCCTCGCCGCCCAGCACCTTCTGCCAGGACCAGGTCACGACATCGAGCTTGTGCCAAGGCAATTCCATGGCGAAGGCGGCGGAGGTGGCGTCGCAGATGGCGAGGCCCTCGCGGTCATCGGGGATCCAATCGGCATTGGCCAGGCGCACGCCGCTCGTCGTGCCGTTCCAGACGAACACGACGTCGCGCGACCAATCCAGCGCCTTGAGGTCCGGCAGCTTGCCATAGGGCGCCTTCACCACGCGGGCGTCGGCGAGTTTCAGTTCCTTCACCACATCGGCCGCCCAATCGGCGGAGAAGGATTCCCAGGCGGGGATCTCCACGCCGCGCGCGCCGAGCAGCGACCACATCGCCATCTCGACCGCGCCGGTGTCCGAGCCCGGCACGATGCCGAGCCGCCAGTCATCGGGCATGCCGAGCACGGCCTTCGAGCGCGTGATGACCTCATTCAGCCGCGCCTTCGGCCCGCTCGCGCGGTGGCTGCGGCCGAGTTCAGCGTCGGCGAGCGCCTGGAGCGTCCAGCCGGGACGCTTGGCGCAGGGACCGGAGGAGAATCTTGGATTTTCCGGCTTGTCGGCGGGGCGGGGGTTGTTCGGACGGATGTCCGGCTTGGTGATCATGGCGGTGGCTCCCTTCCAGAAGCAGATGCGCCCCGGTGGGGGGGCGTGGCCCGCGGGAAGGGTTAGCGGGCGCTCACGCTGTCGGCAAGCGGGAGGGTGTTACGCGGTGCCGCGGGCACGGCAACGGGCCTCGATCTCGGCTTCGAAATCGAGCTCATTGTGCCAGGCGAGGTGCGTCGCGAGTTGCCGTTCAGCCGCCTCCCGGTCGCCGCGCGCAAGGGCATCGAGCAGCGCGGCATGCTCGCCTGCGGTCACCTGCTGCGGGCGCACGGCATGACCGAGCCCCCAGACCACGGAAAGCTGCCGCGCCAGACCCGACCAGATGCCGAGCAGCGCGGCGTTGTCCGACAGGCGGCACAGCTGCGCATGCAGCGCCTCATCCGCCGCCACGATCTCCGCCCTGTCGCCGGAGCCTGCGGCTGCCTCGTAACGCGCCGCGGCCTGATGGGCGGGCCGGAGCGCCTCCTCCCCCAGCGGGCCGGCCTCGGTGATCTCCCGGATCGCCAGCACTTCGAGCGCCGTGCGCACGCGCATGAGCTCGGCCACGCCGCGATTGGTCACGCGCATCAGGCGCATGCCCTTGTAGGGCGTGCTGACGACAATGCCCTGGCTTTCCAGCAGGCGCAGCGCTTCGCGCACCGGCACGCGGCTGATGCCCAGTTCACGGGCGATCTCGGCCTCAACCAGCCTGTCGCCAGGCAGGAAGGCACCGCGGGCGGCGGCGGCGGCCACGGCCTCGGCGGCCTGCTCGACCATGGTGCGGGCGTGAACAGGGGTCAGGCGGCGCGCGGCGCCGACCAAAGGCGGGGGCTCGCCGCGTGGCGGACCGGCGGGCGATGTCTGGTGCGAGCCTCGAGTCGACATGCTTCGGAAACTAAGCATCCAGATAAAAGAGAGCAAGTCTGGATACCTGGATCCGAGATTCCAGATCGTCGCAACGCTCGCTGCGGGCCAACCAGGGGGGTCAGGCCCCCCAACCACAATGCCAAGACCGCGCCCTATTGCCACCCGGGTCGAATGCCCGCAAACCGCGCGCCGATGCGCGTCCGCACTCGCCTTGGGCCGCAGGCAAGGAGATGCAGCTTTGGCCCAGACGGTGAAGATCGGAGAACTCGGCGTGGACGCCGCCTTCCGGGCGTTCATCGAGGCGGAAGCCCTGCCCGGCACGGGGATCGAGCCGGCGCGCTTCTGGTCGTCGCTCGCATCCATCCTGACCGAATGGGCGCCGCGCAACGCCGCCCTGCTGGCGAAGCGAGACGCGCTGCAGGCGCAGATCGACGCCTGGCACCGCGCCCACCCCGCCCGCCCGATCGACCAGGCCGCCTACGCCGCCTTCCTGCGCGAGATCGGCTACACCCTGCCCGAGCCGGCTGATTTCGCCATCGGCACCACCGATGTGGACGCCGAGATCGCCGAGATGGCCGGGCCGCAGCTGGTCGTACCCGTCTCCAACGCCCGCTACGCACTGAACGCCGCCAATGCGCGCTGGGGCAGCCTCTACGACGCGCTGTATGGCACCGATGCCCTGCCAGAGACCGAGGGCGCCGAGCGCGGCCGCGGCTACAACCCCAAGCGCGGCGCCAAGGTGATCGCCTTCGCGCGCGGCGTGCTCGACAAGGCTGCCCCGCTCGCCGGCGGCGCCAGCCATGCCGAGAGCACCTTCTACGGCATCGAAGGCGGCGCGCTCACGGTAACGCTGCACGATGGCCGCAAGTTGGGCCTTGCGCGGCCCGGGCAATGCGTGGGCTTCCAGGGCGAGCCCTGGGCGCCCACCGCGGTGCTGCTGGTGAACAACGGCCTGCACATCGAGATCCATCTGGACCGCACCAGCGACATCGGCCGCGAGGACCCCGCCGGCCTCGCAGACTTGGTGATGGAAGCGGCGCTGACCACCATCATGGATTGCGAGGACAGCGTCGCGGCGGTGGATGCCGCCGACAAGATCGACGTCTATCGCAACTGGCTCGGGCTGATGAAGGGCGACCTGACGGCGGAGCTCAGCAAGGGCGGGCGGACCATCACGCGCCGGCTCAACGCGGACCGCGCCTGGACCACGCCGGCAGGCGGCAGGGTGACGCTGAATGGGCGGTCGGTGATGCTGATCCGCAATGTCGGCCATCACATGATGACCGATGTGGTCACGCTCGACGGCGCCGAGGTGCCCGAGACGGTGCTGGATGCGCTGGTCAGCGTCGCCATCGCGCTGCACGACATCCAGCCGCCCGGGCGCGGCAAGCGCATGAACTCCCGCAAGGGCAGCGTCTACATCGTGAAGCCCAAGATGCACGGGCCGGAGGAGGTAGCGCATGCCGACCTGCTGTTCGCCCGCGTCGAGGATGCGCTGTCGCTGCCACGCGCCACGGTGAAGATGGGCATCATGGACGAGGAACGCCGCACCACGGTGAACCTCAAGGCCTGCATCCAGGCCGCGAAGGACCGCGTGGTGTTCATCAACACCGGCTTCCTCGACCGCACCGGCGACGAGATCCACACCTGCATGGAAGCCGGCGCCGTGGTGCGCAAGGGCGACATGAAGGCCGCACCCTGGATCGCCGCCTATGAGGAATGGAACGTCGATGTCGGCCTCGCCTGCGGGCTGCGCGGCCGGGCGCAGATCGGCAAGGGCATGTGGGCGATGCCCGACCTGATGGCGGAGATGCTCGCGCAGAAGATCGGCCACCCCCGCGCCGGCGCCAGCACCGCCTGGGTGCCCTCCCCCACCGCCGCCACGCTGCACGCGCTGCACTATCACGAGGTCGCGGTCGCTGCCCGCCAGGCTGAACTCGCCGCCGGCGGCCGCCGCGCGAAACTCGGCACCATCCTGACCGTGCCGCTGGCCGAGAACACCAACTGGTCGCCCGCCGATGTGCAGGCCGAGCTCGACAACAACGCGCAGGGCATCCTCGGCTATGTGGTGCGCTGGGTGGACCAGGGCGTGGGCTGCTCCAAGGTGCCCGACATCAACGATGTCGGCCTGATGGAAGACCGCGCGACGCTGCGCATCAGCAGCCAGCACATCGCCAACTGGCTGCGCCACGGCATTGCCACGCACGCCCAGGTCGAGGAGACGCTGGCCCGCATGGCCACGGTGGTGGACCGCCAGAACGCCGCGGACCCGCTCTACACCCCGATGGCGCCCGGCTTCGACGGCCCGGCCTTCAAGGCCGCCCGCGACTTGATCTTCGAGGGCGCGGCACAGCCGAACGGCTATACCGAATTCGTGCTGCACCGCCGCCGGCGCGAAGCGAAGAATCCGCGATGAGGTTGGCAGGAGGGCGCTGGCGGGCCTAACCTTACGCCCCGCGCAATTTTCGGAGACCGATGCTGCCCCGCCTTGCCCTGCTGCTGCCGCTGCTCCTGCTCCCCGCATGCGCCACGCGCAGTGAAGTGGTGGAGCTTGAGGGAGGGCTGTTCGCCCTGACCATGCAGGCGGCGAGTCCGGCCACCGCGGCGCGCACGGGCGTGACGCAAGCGCGCGCCTTTTGTGCCGTCCGCGACCGGGAATTCGAGGTCGTGCGCTCCGAGATCGGCGTCACCGACTACCGCATCGCCTTCCGCTGCCCGGGCGCCGTTCCCGGCTTCCTGACGCCGCCCGATATCGGTGTCGATACGCCGGGCTTCCGCCCCGGCGCCACCTTTTGAGGCCAACCCACTGGCGCAGGTTTCGCGATGCCCGACGACGATGAGTGGAACATCCCCAAGGATCTCCGGCCCGATCAGGCGGATTTCAGGTTCGACGTGAAGGCCGCGCTGGATTGCGTCGTGGCGCTGCGCACCCGCGTGCCGGCCGACGCCTTCTCGGCCCGCACACTGGGCACGGACCGCGAGGGTAGCGGCGTGGCGATTCGCGCGCCTGGCGTCCCACCGGGCCTCGTGCTGACCATCGGCTACCTGATCGGCGAGGCCGAAAGCGTCTGGATCACGACCTCCGCCGGCCGCGTCGTGCCCGGCCACGCACTCGCCTATGATTTCGAGACCGGCTTCGGGCTGGTACAGGCGCTTGGCCGGCTGGAATGCCCCGCACTCGAGTTGGCGAACGGCATCCTGCCGGAGACCGGCGCGCAAACCATCCTCGCCGCGGCGCCACAGCCCGGCCGAAGCGCGGCGGCGCCTGGCGGTGGCGGCGCCATCGCCTGTTCGATCGTGGCGCGGGAAGCTTTCGCCGGCTATTGGGAATACCTGCTCGAGGAAGCGCTGTTCACCGCGCCGGCGCACCCCTCCTGGGGGGGCGCGGGACTGATCGGGCCAGATGGCCGGCTGCTCGGCATCGGCTCGCTGGTGCTGCAGCATCAGGACCCGAAGGGGCACAAGCTCGACCTCAATATGGTGGTACCGATCGGCCTGCTGCATCCGATCCTGGAGGACATGCTGGCCTATGGCCGCGTGAACAAGCCGGCACGGCCCTGGATCGGCCTCTATGCCGCAGACCAGGAGGAAGGCGTGGTGGTGGCCTCCGTCGCCGCCAAGGGCCCAGCCGAACGCGCGGGCCTGCGCGCCGGCGACCGTATTTTGAGCCTGGATGGCGAAGACGCGACCGACCTGGCGTCCCTCTGGCGCCGCCTGTGGTCGCGGGGCCCGGCCGGGGTCAGCGTGGCCTTTCGGGCGGAACGCGATGGCAGACGCCTGAACACGACTGTGGTCAGCGCCGACCGCGCGGGTTTCCTGAAAGTACCACGGCTGCATTAAAGCACGTTTGGTTCAAACGGAATCGTTTGAACCAAAGTCCGTGCTTTAGATTCAGGCGTTTAAAGCGCACGAAATCGGTTCAATTGAACCGATAGTGCGCTAGGGCTTCCGGCGCGGCGGCCTGGATGCGGATACGCTGATCGCCGCCGACGAATCGGTTGTGATCCCACCCAAGGCCAACCGCCAGGTCGTCCGCAACTACGATCGTAACCTCTGTAAAGCGACACTTGATCGAGAAATATTCTCTAAATACCAAAATCGCCGCGCACCTCAACCCAATAAGCCTCCGGCCAACCCGGGGCGGTGCAATATTCGCGAGGGTTCCAAGGGCCCACCGGCAGTTGGTTGGGGAGGTTTGGAGGAGGCAGCGCCCTCTCCAGGAACCACTCAGCGCTTCGCCTCGATCGCGTCCCAGATCGCGCGTTCCAGGTGTGTACCGTCAAAGCGGGCGATTTCCTGCAGGCCGGTCGGCGAGGTGACGTTGATTTCGGTCAGGTAGCCGCCGATCACGTCGATGCCGACGAAGACAAGGCCGCGTTCGCGCAGTGCCGGGCCAATGGCGGCGCAGATGTCGCGTTCGCGGTCGGTCAGCGTCGTGGGTTCGGGGCGGCCGCCGACATGCATGTTGCTGCGTGCTTCCCCGGCGGCGGGCACGCGGTTGATGGCGCCCATCGCGATGCCCTCCACCAGGATGATGCGCTTGTCGCCCTTGCGGACGTCTGGGACGTAGCGCTGCACCACGAGCGGTTCGCGCGATTTCTCGGTGAACATCTCGGTCAGCGCGTTGAGGTTGGGGTCTTCCGGCTTGAGGTGGAATACGCCGGCACCGCCATTGCCGAACAGCGGCTTGATGATGATGTCGCCATGCATCTCGCGGAATTTGCGGATCTGGCGGACGTCGGCGGTGATGAGAGTTTCCGGCATCAGCTCCGGAAAATGCGTGACGAACAGCTTTTCGGGCGCGTTGCGGACGCTGGCCGGGTCGTTCACCACCAGGGTCTTGGGGTGGATGTGTTCCAGGATATGCGTGGCTGTGATGTAGGCCATGTCAAACGGCGGGTCCTGGCGCATCAGCACGACATCGACCTGCGCGAGGTCGAGCTCCTCGGTCGGGCCGAAGGTGAAATGGTTGCCCTGTTCACGCCGCACCGCCACGGGCTGCGCCTGGGCCAGCACGCGGCCGCCGGCCAGGGCCAGGTCGCGCACATGGTAGTGCCACATCACATGGCCGCGCGCCTGGGCTTCCAGCATCAGCGCGAAGGTGCTGTCGGCGTCGATGTTGACGCTGGCAATGGGATCCATCTGGACCGCGACCTTCAGGGTCTTCGTCATGGTTCGGGCTCTCTCGCCTGGGGTTGCGTGTTGCGTCGCATGGCGGGGCGCAGCGGGAAAGGGGGGCCCAATGGGGGGCATTGACCGGCGCGGGGTGGCGGGCTCACTTCCGGCCATGCATGTCCTGTCCGGCAAGGCCCGCAAGGCCGGGGTCCTTGGGTGGCCCGTCTCGCACTCGCGCTCGCCGCGGCTGCACGGTTATTGGCTGGCGCGGCATGGGATCGACGGCGCCTATCTGCCGCTCCCGGTGCGGCCGGAGCGGTTCGAGGCGGCGGTGCGCGCCCTGGCCGATCTCGGCTTCGCCGGCGCCAATGTGACGATCCCGCATAAGGAGGCCGCCTTTGCGCTATGCGACAGTGTGGACGCCGTCGCGCATCGCGCGGGATCGGTGAACACGCTTATCTTTGCCGAGGACGGCACGATCCGCGGCACGAGCACGGATGGCTACGGTTTTGTCGAATCCCTCGCCGAACAGGCGCCCGGCTTCGCGCCCGCCGAGGGTCCGGCGGTGATCCTCGGCGCCGGCGGCGCGGTGCGGGCGGTGGCGGCGGCGCTGCTCCATGCCGGCTGCCCGCGCCTGATCCTGGTGAACCGCACGGTGGAACGCGCCGAGGCCCTGGCGCGCGACCTCGGCGGCGCGGTGGAGGTGGCGCGCGAGCCGGATCTGCACGGCGTAGCGCTGCTGGTGAACGGTACCTCGCTCGGCATGGCGGGGCAGCCGCCCTTGGCCATCGACCTCACGCCCTTGCCACCGCACGCCGTGGTGGCCGACATGGTCTATGTGCCGCTGGAGACACCCCTGCTCGCGGCGGCGCGGGCACGCGGGCTGCGTGGCGTCGATGGGCTGGGGATGCTGCTGCACCAGGCGCGGCCTGGGTTCGAGGCTTGGTTTGGCGCAGCACCGCAGGTCGATGCCGAGCTTCGCGCTTTCGTCGCACATGACATTCCGCCCGACTCGCGGCCGAGGAGCGGCGCGTGAGTCCGTGGCGCAAACAGGGATGAAGGTGATCGGCCTGACCGGCGGGATTGGCATGGGCAAATCCACCGCCGCCGCGACGTTGCGGCGCCTCGGCTTGCCGATCTTCGACGCCGACGCCGCCGTGCACAGCCTGCAAGCCCAGGGCGGCGCGGCCGTCGCGCCGATCGAGGCCGCCTTCCCCGGCACGACGCGCCATGGCCGCGTGGACCGTGAGGCGCTGCGCGCC
>JBBSCP010000023.1:0-21784 GCA_038250135.1 Acetobacterales bacterium
AGCGAGGGCTGCATCGATCATGCGCAGAACGACCCGCGCATCGCTGAATTGTATTTGGGCCGCCGGGGTAATGTGCGTTCAGATAGAATCATCTAGGCGAATCTACAGCTCCAGATTTGAAGGTTTCCAGAGCACACTGCGTTCAATCGAACGCAGCGTGCTCTGGATATTGAACGTCGACACCTTCGACCTGCCATGAGGCGCGAGCCTGTAACCGCACGGCGTTTCGCCAGTGGCGGAGCCGGGCGCGTTACCGTCGTGCTCGGGCGCAAGGGCTTGGAAAGTCCCCCTCGCTGCGCGCGGGCGTGGGGCTCGAGCGCGTGCGCAAGGCTTCGATCACCTGGGTGGGCCGCGACATCACGCGCACGCCGCCGGCCGAGCACGCGCGCCGGCATCGGCTATGTGCCGCAAGGGCGCGAGGTCTTTCCCTGCCTCACTGTACGGGAAAATCTCGAAACCTCGCTGGCAGCGGCACCGCGTGGCTCGAAGGTGTTCTTTGAGGTCTTCGACCTGTTCCCGATCGTGGCGCGGCGGGCACGCTCGATAAGGCGGCGGAGCGCAAGCCGCTCACCGCCTGAGGCTCAGCATGCCCTTGGAGTCGAGGGCCATCGACGGCGCGCCTGATGCCGCGCCATACACGTCGATCGGGTGGAACAGGTAAAGCCAAGGCGGGTTTGCGTGCAGTTGCCGCAGGCAGCGCGCATAAGCTTCCTCGCGCGTCGGATCATCGACGGCGTGACTGGCGCGGAGGATCATCGTCTCCAACGCCGGATCGTCATGCCCCTGCCACCAGACGCCCTGCACGGCCGGGGAAATCTTGTCGTTCAGCACACGAAAGCTGCTGTGCGGCGAGCTGTCGAAGATGGCGAGGTCGCCGATGTTCTTGCGCCCGACCTCGCGCGCATATTCCGGGCGGTCGGGCTGCACCTCGATCCGGCAGGGCAGGCCGATGGCTTCCAGCGCGGCGGCAACGCGCGTGCTGATCTCGAGCGCCTTCTCCGGCAGGGTTTCGGGCGTGCGCAGCAGCAGCGGGCTCTCAACGTGCAGCCCCTCCAACAGGCGCTTCGCACGTTCCGGATCGTGGGCGATCGGCGCGAGTCCTGCCGTGCGGCCGCCCAGATGCATCGGGCTGACCACGCTGGTCGAAAGCTGGCCGAGGCCGTGGAACACCTCCTCCACCATCGCGCGGCGATCGAGCGCGAGGTTCGCCGCCATCCGTGCCGCGGGCGACGTGAATATCCCGCGGAAGCAGTTGAGGTAGTACATGACGGAAAGCGTGTTCACCGCGCGCCCCCAGGTGAAGGGCGCTTCGAAGGGCAGCCGCGCCGCGACCCGTTCGAGATTCATCGCGACATCCACCTCTCCCGCGCGCAGCAGCGCGAGCCGATCCTCGGCGTGGGGCACAGCACGGAAATCGATGCGCCTGGGGCCCTCTCCCGGCACGATCCGCTGCAGCATCACGCGCGACTCGGCTGCATAATCCGTCACCCGCCACGGACCCGTGCCGAGCAGCGGCAGCCCTTCCGGCGTCAGGCGGCAGGGGTAGAACTCGGAGAAAATGTCGAGAATGTCGGCGAAGGGCGTGGGGTTCTCCACCACCACGCTCCGAGCATCCTGCGCCGTGAGCCGCGCTTCGGCGAGGTAACGGCTGTAGCTCCACTTCATGCCGAACATGTCGAGCGAGCCAAGCACGCCCTCCACGAACTCCAGCACATCCTGCGCAACGAAGGGCATGCCATCCTGCCAGGCGGCGCCCTCGCGGATGGTGAAGCTCCAACGCCGCCCGCCCTGCTCATGCCGCCAGGCGGTAAAGAGTCCCGGCAGAATTCGCGAATCCTCCCAGCGCAGCAGCGGCTCCAGTGCCAAATTCTTGAGTGTCAGCACGCTGGTGTCGTCCGTCACCTGGCGGGGCGGCGTGAAGCGGGCCTTCTCGGCGGCGATGCGGAGCGTCTGCATGAGCGTGGAGTCCTGCGCGAATTTGGCAATTGTGCCGCGTGGGGTAATTCGCGCTAGTCTGTTGCCATTGATAAGGACTCGTCCATGACACTGACCCCCGACATCGCCCGCCAACTGCACGCCTGCGCCGTGCCCACCATCAACGCCGTGATGGCGAAGTCGGGACTCGGCAGCAATCACATGCGCCACGTCGTGCCAATCGGTGCGGCGAAGCGTTTCGTCGGCCGCGCCGTCACGCTGCGCGCCATTCCGACGCGCGAGGATCTGCGCGCCCGTGTCGCGGCGGGCGAACTGCCGGATTTGCAGAACAAGGCCTTCGAATCGCTCGGCCGAGATGATGTTTTGGTGATCGATGCGGGCGCGGACATGCGCGCCTCGGTCTTTGGCGACATCATGGCGACCTATGCGCAGGTCGCCGGCGCCGCGGCGATCGTCATCGATGGCTGTGTCTCGGACCGCGAGGCGATCTCCGGCATCGACCTGCCGGTGTTCGCGCGCGGCAATGCAGCGACCTCGGCTTCGCTGTTCCTGCATTTCGTCGAGATCGGCGCGCCGATTGGCTGCGATGGCGTCGGCGTGATGGTGGGCGATATCCTGGTGGGCGATGGCAATGGCGTGGTGCTGGTGCCTGCCGCGCATGCTGCGAAGGTGGCCGAAGCCGCTTTCGCGCGCGAGGAGATGGAGGCCTTCATCGTCGAGCGCATCAAGGCCGGCGCGCCACTGACCGGCACCTACCCCGCCAATGCCGAGACGCTCGCGGCCTATGAAGTCTGGCGCGCCGCGCGGCGTTAGAGCGGCACGAGCATCCCGCGCGCCAGGGCTGGGCGCGCGGCCATGCGTTCCATCCATCCGCGCAAATGGCCAACGCCGCCGAGGCGGTCGAGCAACTTTGTGCGAAAGGCCACGGTTGGGTAAAGCGCAAAATCCGCCACCGTCACCTCGTCGCCGGCGAGATAGGGCGCTTTCGCAAGCTGCGCGTCGGCGACGCCGAGGAAACGCATCAGCCGGCCCTCGTAATGGCGGATGATGTGCGGTGGCGTGTCCTGCAATTCGCTGTTCAGCACGAAGATCGGATGCGTCGCCGCGATGACATCCGTCATCACGAAAGCCATCCATTGCAGCGTCGCGGCGCGCGCGGCGGGCTCAGTCGGCAGGAAGCGGCCGGCCTTCTCGCACAGGTGGAGCATGATCGCGAAGCTCTGCGACATGCCGATGCCCGTGTCGTGATCGCATATCACCGGCACGCTGCCCGATGGGTTGATCGCAAGCATCTCGGCTGGCAGCGAGTCCTTGTCATCGAAATCGACCAGATGCGCGCGGTAGGGCAGGCCGAGCTCCTCCAGCATGATGGAGGCTCGCAGACCGTTGGTAGTGCGGGCGGACCAGATCTCGATCATGCGCCGAAGCCGATGCCTTCCAGGATCGGCTTCCACGCCGCTTCCTGGCGCTGCATGAAGGCGAGATGTTCGGCCGGCGTCGAGGTGATGATGTCCTGACCGAGCCGCGTCGCGGCAACCTGCATGCCAGGGTCGGCGAAGGCGGCGTCGAAGGCGCGCTGAAGCGTGGCACGCACATCGGCCGGCATGCCCTTTGGGCCGAACAGGCCCATCCAGCTCGTCACGCTGTAACCGGGCAGGCCCGCCTCATCAAGCGTCGGCAGGTCGGGCAGGATGCTCGCGCGACGCAGTCCCGTGGTGGCGATGCCGCGCCACTGACCCACGCGCACCGGCTCCACCGACGTGGCGATGGAGTTGAACATGACCTGCACTGCGCCGTTGGTGAGGTCAGCGCGCGCCAAGGCATCGCCGCGATAGGGCACATGCACCATCTGCGTGCCAGTCATTTTCATGAACATCTCGGCAGAGAGATGGATCGAGCCGCCCGCACCTGCGGAGGCGAAGTTCAGCTTGCCCGGATTGGCGCGCACGTAAGCCACGAACTCCGGCACAGTGCGCACCGGCAGCGAGGGATGCACCACCAGCACGTTGGGCGAGGAGAACATCAGCCCGAGGCATTCGACGTCGCGCTCCCACCGAAAGGATGTGTCACGAATCAAATAACGAGTGTTGATGATGTTGGGTCCGCTGGTCACGAGCGTATAGCCATCGGCCGGCGCGCGCGCCGTGGCTTCGACGCCGATATTGCCGCCGGCACCTGGGCGATTGTCCACCAGCACGCGCTGGCCTAGATGCGGCGCGGCGAGGTCGGCGAAGGCACGGCTCATCGCGTCGCTCGCGCCACCCGCGGGAAAGGGCACGATGATGCGCAGCGGCCGCGTCGGGAAGGCGCCCTGGGCGCGCGCGCCATGCGGCACCAGGAACGGTGCGGCGAGCATTAGCGGAAGCTGGCGGCGATTCATCCTGGTGATCTCCATCGGTCGGGCACAGTCTCTGCAAGGTTGCGCGATGGCGCAACGGGCAATTCAGCCCGGACGCCCCCCAATCACCACCGTTCGCGCAGGATCCGCACTCCAGGCGGACCAGGAACCCACGAACATGGCAGCCTGTATACCGATCGAAGCCAGGGCCGCGACGTTATGCGCCGCTGACACGCCGGCGCCGCAGGACACGCCGATGGGCTTCGTGGCATCCGCGCCGAGCGCTTCGTAGAGGTGCCGCAGCGTCTCAGCCTCGGCGAAAGTGCCTGCCTCGGTGAGGTTGTCTGGCGCAGGCGCGCTAAGCGAGCCGGGAATGTGCCCGCGACGCGGCGCACCGGGGGCCACGATGGCGCCGATGTAGTTGGGCCGTACGCGACTATCGAGCAGCACGCCCTGCCGCGCGATAGTCTGCGCGGCATCCGCATCGAGTTCCGCCATGTGGCCGGGCGAGAGCACGACATCGCCAGGTGCAGGGTTGGGTGCCTGCGTCACCAGGGGCAGTGCTGCCGCGAGCCAGGCGGGCAGGGCGCCGTCGAGCATTCGCACATTCGCGATGCCCGCCCAACGCAGCAGCCACCAACCACGCGCCGCGATCAACAGTCGGTCCATGTCGTAGAGCACCACGCGATCGCCCTGGCGAATGCCCCAGCGGCGCGCATCGCGTTGCAGAATCGCGAGTTCGGGCAAGGGACGGCTCCCGCGCGTGCCGCCGCCCGGACCGGCGAGTTGCGTCGGCAGATCGACATCGACGGCGCCCGCGATACGCGGGCTCGTGGCGAAGCCCGCCGGCCCTTGCGGCCCCGCGCTGCGCACGCACAGCAGCACTGGCGGGCGCGTACCCGCCAATTCAGCGGCGAGATCAGTGGCGTTGACGAACACGCTCGCGCGCGCATCAGCGGTCATGGGCGGTTCCTCACAGCGTCCCGATAGCTGCCTGAAGACATGAAATGCCTGCGTTGAGCAATGCCGGCGGGCAGCCGAAATCCAGCCACACATGCCCTGCCCCGTTGAACCACTTCACCTACCGCGCCAGCGCCTATGGACTCGGCCCGGACGACGCCGGCTTCTTCGATTGGCGGCGGTCGCATCGCGTCACACTCGGCCCCGATGTGTGGCTCGGGCCTGGCGTGATCGTGCTGCCGGGCGTCACCATCGGTGCGGGGGCGGCAATCGGCGCCGGCGCGGTGGTGACGAAGGACGTGCCGCCCTTCGCCATCATGGTGGGCAATCCGGCACGGCTGCTGCGATTCCGATTTCCCGAAAACGTGTGCGCCTCGCTGCTGCGCCTCGCCTGGTGGGACTGGCCGCGCGACAAGCTGGCGATAGGCCTGGATGAGATACGAAACTCATCCGCAGAGTCATTTTGTGCGGCGCACGACCCCGCCTTCTGTCACGAAGGATAAGCAGGACCGTCACACGTTGGTCAGCACCCACCGGTAATTCGCGCTTCGACAGGATCGGGGCGGATGGCGATGGCGCAGCGGCGCAACGTGCTTCTCATCGTGGTGGACCAGTGGCGCGCGGACTTCGTACCAGCTCTCGGTGCGGATTTCCTGCGGACGCCGAACCTCGACCGGCTGTGCCGTGAGGGTGTGACCTTCCGTAACCACGTGACCACCGCGGTGCCCTGCGGGCCGGCGCGATCCTCGCTCCTCACCGGCCTTTACCTGATGAACCATCGCGCGGTGCAGAACACCGTGCCGCTCGATGCGCGCCACACCAACCTCGGCAAGGCGCTGCGGTTGATCGGCTATGATCCCGCACTGATCGGCTACACGACCACGACACCCGACCCCCGCACCACCGGGCCGCGCGACCCGCGCTTCACCACGCTTGGCGATCTGATGGACGGCTTCCGCAGCGTCGGGGCCTTCGAGCCGAACATGGATGGCTATTTCGGCTGGCTCGCGCAGAAGGGCTTCGAACTGCCTGCGAAGCGCGAGGATATCTGGCTGCCGGAAGGCATGGATGCCGTACCAGGCGCCACCGCCCTGCCCTGCCGCATCCCGGCCGAATTCTCGGACAGCGCCTTCTTCACCGAACGCGCGCTGACCTACCTCAAGGGCCGCAACGGCAAGCCGTGGTTCCTGCATCTTGGCTACTACCGCCCGCACCCGCCCTTCATCGCGCCCGCGCCCTACAACACGATGTACGCGGCCGCCGACATGCCTGCGCCGATCCGGCGCGAGACCTGGCAGCAGGAGGCCACGCAGCACCCGCTGCTGCGGCACTACCTGCAGGGACAGTCGCAGGGCAGCTTCTTCCATGGCGCGGGCGGTTCCGTGACCGCACTGGACGATGACGCCATCCGCCTGATGCGCGCCACCTATGCCGGGCTGATCAGCGAGATCGACGACAGCCTCGGCAAGGTCTTCGCCCATCTGGTGCAGACCGGTCAGTGGGAGGAGACGATGATCGTCTTCACCTCCGACCACGGCGAGCAGCTTGGCGACCATTGGCTGCTCGGCAAGATCGGCTACCAGGACGAGAGCTTCCGGATTCCGCTGGTGGTGAAGGATGCGGGCGTGAGCGCCCGCGCCGGCAGCATTGAATCCGCCTTCACCGAGAGCGTGGACGTGATGCCGACGATCCTCGAAGCGCTGGGTGGGCAGATTCCGCGCGCCTGCGACGGCGCCTCGCTGCTGCCGTTGCTGCGCGGCGAACGGCCCGATGATTGGCGCGACCTGCTGTTCTACGAATACGACTTCCGCGACGTGCACTACTCCAAGCCTGAAACCGCTCTCGGCCTCGGAATGGATGAGAGCAGCCTGTGTGTGGTGCAGGACGAGGACTTCAAATACGTGCATTTCGCCGCCCTGCCGCCGTTGCTGTTCGACCTCAACGAAGATCCGCACTGTTTCGAGAATCTGGCGGACGAACCCGCCCATGCCGGCGTGGTGCGTGACTATGCGCAGAAGGCGCTGTCGCACCGCATGAAACACGCCGAGCGCACGCTCACGCATTTCCGCGCCACCCCCTCGGGGCTCGATGAACGCCTATCAGCCCTGCCCGCGCCGCGCCTGCGCGACGCGGCCGAATGAACCAAGGAGACAAGACCATGATCGCCCGCCGTTCCCTTCTGGCTGCGCCGAGCCTGCTCGCCGCATCGACCCTGCCGCACTTCGCCGTCGGCCAGTCCGACACGCGCCCCTCCATCACCATCGCCGTGCAGAAGGTGGTGAACAGCAACACGCTCGAAGTGCTGCGTGAGCAGTCGAATGTCGGCGAACGCGTGTTCTATTCCTCGCTGTGGGAAGGGCTGATCGCCCGCAATTGGCGCGGCGCGCTGGAGAGCGTGCCGGGCCTCGCCACCGAGTGGCGCCGCATCGACGACCGCACAGTGGAACTCACGCTCCGCCAGGGCGTGCGCTTTCACAACGGCGATGAGATGTCGGCCGAGGATGTCGTGTTCTCCTTCGGTGCGGACCGAATGTTCGGCACAGGTGGCGCGGGCGCCACCGGTACGCTGTTCACGCGCATCCCGGGCCAGGGCTTCCAGGGGAAGGAGCTGCCGGCGGAAGTGGTCGCCGTGGCTCGCCGCAATTGGCCTTCGCTGGAGAAGGTGGAGGCGATCGACCGCTACACGGTGCGCTTCGTGAACCGCACGCCGGATGTCACGCTGGAAGGACGGCTCGCGCGGTATGGCAGCGACATCTGCTCGCGCCGCGGCTTCGCCGAAGCAGCCACCTGGCTGGACTGGGCGCGCAAGCCCATCACCACCGGTCCCTACATGGTGGCGGAGTTCCGTCCCGACGTGTCACTGACGCTGGTGGCGCACGACCAGTATTGGGGCGGCCGCCCGCCGATCCGGCAGATCCGCTTCGTCGAAGTGCCGGAAGTATCGTCGCGCATCAACGGACTGCTCTCGGGCCAGTACCAGTTTGCCTGTGACATTCCGCCCGACCAGATCCCCGCGATCGAGCGCAACGCTGCCTTCGAGGTGCAAGGCGGAACCATCCTCAACCACCGCCTGACCGTGTTCGACAAGAACCACCCACAGCTGCGCGATCCGCGGGTGCGTCGCGCGCTGACGCACAGCATCGACCGCCAGACGATCGTGGATAGCCTCTGGTCGGGCCGCACCGTGGTGCCGAAGGGCCTGCAGTGGGACTATTACGGCGAAATGTTCCACAGCGACTGGAGCGTTCCGCGCTTTGACCTGGCGGAAGCCCGCCGCCTGCTGCGAGAGGCGAATTACCGCGGCGAGCCGATCCCTTACCGACTGCTCTCCAACTACTACACGAACCAGAACGCGACCGCGCAAGTACTGGTGGAAATGTGGCGCGCCGCTGGCCTCAACGTGCAGATCAATGTGGTCGAGAACTGGGCGCAGATCTTCTCGCGCGAAAGCCCACGCGCCATCCGCGACTGGTCGAACAGCGCCCCCTTCAACGACCCCGTCAGCTCGATCGTCAACCAGCATGGCCCGAACGGGCAGCAGCAGCAGGTCGGCGAATGGACGAACGAGGAATTCAACCGCCTGTCGGGAGAACTGGAATCCAGCACCGACCGGGCCCGCCGCCGCGCCGTGTTCCGCCGGCTGCTGGAAATCGCGGAACGCGAAGACCCCGCCTACACGGTGCTGCATCAAAACGCGACCTTCACCGCGAAGCGCCGCGACATCGCCTGGAAGGCCAGCCCCGCCTTCGCCATGGACTTCCGCCCCGGCAATTTCGGGTCCTGAAGCGATGCGCCTCAGCCGTCGCGCCCTTCTCGCCACGCCGGCGGCGCTTGCCGCGCCGGCGCTGGCGCAATCCGACTCGCGCCCCGTCATCACCATCGCGGTGCAGGAAATCACCACCAGCAACATGCTGGAAATGATCGCCGAGCAATCGAATGTCGGCAGCCGCATCTTCCGCAACTTCGTCGAGCCACTGGTCGATACCGACTGGCTCGGCGACATGTCGCTGCAACCAGGCCTGGCCACCGAATGGCGACGCATCAGCGACAGCGTGGTGGAATTCAAGCTGCGCCAGGGCGTGCGCTTCCACAACGGCGATCCCTTCACCGCCGAGGAAGTGGCCTTCAGTTTCGGCCCCGACCGCATGTGGGGCAACGGCCCCATGGGCAAGACGCCGCCGGCCGGGGCGCCGCAGATTGCGCGCCGCAGCTTCCCCGGCTTCGAGCGCATGGAGGTGATGGATAGCCACACGGTGCGCTTCGTCAATCGCACTGCCGACCTGACGCTGGAAGGCCAGATGGCACGCACCGCCGCCGTCATCGCCAATCGTCGCGCCTTCGCGGCCGCGCCCACCTGGCAGGATTGGGCGCGTAAGCCTGTCGGCACCGGGCCTTACCAGATCACGGAATTCAACCCGGACCGCATCCTGGTGATGGATGCTTTCGACAATCATTGGGGCGGCCGCCCACCTATCCGCCGGCTGCGCTTCATGGAAATTCCGGAGGTGTCCTCGCGCATCAACGCGCTGCTGTCGGGCGAGGTCGATTTCGCCTGTGACATCCCGCCCGACCAGATCGCAACCGTCGAACGCAACCCGCGCTTTGAGGTCTCGGGCGGCGTCATCAACAACACGCGCGTCATCGTCTTCGACCAGACCCATGCCGTGCTGGCCAATCCGCTGGTGCGCCGCGCGCTGACGCACAGCATCAACCGCCAGTCGATCATCGACGCGCTGTGGGGCGGGCGGGTAAGCGTGCCGCGCGGCCTGAACTGGGATCACTACGCCGACATGTTCATCGCCGAGCATGAAGCACCGAGGTACGACCTGGCCGAAGCCCGCCGCCTGCTGCGCGAAGCGGGCTATCGTGGGGAGCCCATCCCCTATCGCTGCCTGAACAACTACTACACGAACCAAACCGCGACCGCGCAGATTCTGGTGGAAGGCTGGCGCGCCGCCGGCATCAACGTGCAGCTTCAGATGATGGAGAATTGGGGCCAGATCACCGCGCGCAATCCCACGCGCGCGATTCGCGACTGGTCGCAGACGGCAGCGCTGCCCGACCCGGTCGCGCAGATCGTACCGAACTGGGGGCGCAACGGTGCCACCTGGAACAACGGCGAATGGCGGAACGAGGAATTCTCGACACTCGGCGACGAACTGCAATCCAGCATGGATCGCCCGCGCCGCCGTGCCGCCTGGGCGCGCATGCTGCAGATCGTGGAGCGCGAGGACCCCGGCTACACGGTGCTGCACCGCAACGGCAACTTCACAGCGAAGCGCCGCGACATCCGCTGGAAGTCCTCGCAATCCTTCGTGATGGATTTCCGCGCAAGCAATTGGGGAGCCTGAGGCATGGCGCCGCTCGTTGCGCTGCACGGGTTGAAGGTTTCCTTCGCTGGGCAGCCGGCGCTGCGCGGCATCGACCTGAGCATCGCGCCCGGCGAGGCGCTGGGCCTCGTCGGTGAATCGGGATGCGGCAAGTCGGTGACGTGGCTCGCCGCGCTCGGGCTGCTGCCCGGCAAGGCGCGGATCGAAGGCAGCGTGACGCTCGCCGGCTTGGAACTGATCGGCGCACCCGCCAACGTGCTGGAACGCGTGCGCGGCGGGCGCATCGCGATGATCTTCCAGGACCCGGCGAGCAGCCTCAATCCCGTGCATCGCGTCGGCAAGCAGATCTGCGAGGCGCTTCGCTTGCATCGCGGCCTGACTGGCGCGGCGGCGCGGGCCGAGGCCAAGCGCCTGTTCGATCTCGTGGGCATTCCCGATGCGGCTCAACGACTCGATTCGTATCCGCATGAGTTTTCCGGTGGGCAGAACCAGCGCGCGATGATCGCCATGGCGCTGGCCGGCCAGCCGGAATTGCTGGTGGCGGATGAGCCGACCACCGCACTCGACGTGACGATCCAGGCGCAGATTCTCGAGTTGCTGCAATCGCTGCGACGCGAGTTCGGCATGGCGCTGGTACTGGTCTCGCATGATCTCGGCGTGGTGGCGGAGACCTGCGAACGGGTCTGCGTGATGTATGCAGGGCGCATCGTCGAGGAAGCGCCGGTCGCGCAACTATTCGCGGCGCCGGCGCACCCCTACACGCGCGGCCTGCTCGGCGCGCTGCCGCCGATCACCGGGCCGCGGCGAAGGCTCGCCGCGATTCCGGGCGGCGTGCCGGAGCCCTGGGCGATGCCACCCGGCTGCGCCTTCGCGCCCCGCTGCGGCGAGCGCTTTGCGGCCTGCGACGTCGGCACGCCCGCCGATGCGCATCCCGCGCCCGGCCATCGCGCCGCCTGCCTGCGCGCGGCGACGCCGCAGATGGCCGATACGGTGATGGCATGAGGCAGGATGCGTCGCTGCTGCGGGCCGAGGGCCTGGTTCGTCGCTATACGATGCGTCGCGGCGTGCTCGGCCGCGCGGTCGATGTGCGCGCTGTCGATGGCGTCACGCTGACCATCGAGCGCGGGCGCACGCTTGGCCTCGTAGGCGAAAGCGGCTGCGGCAAATCCACCACCGGGCGTCTCGTGCTCGGGCTGGAGGCGCCGGATGCGGGACATGTCGCATTTGACGGCAAGCCGATGCCGCCGCCCGACACACCCGCCTGGCGGAGCCTGCGTGCGCAGATGCAGATGGTCTTCCAGGACCCGCTCGGCGCGCTTGACCGGCGCCTGACCATCAGTGAGCAGGTTGCCGAACCGCTCGCCATTCATCGCATCGGCAGCACCAGCGACCACGCTGAGCGCGTCGCCGAACTGCTGCATTCCGTCGGACTACGGGCGGATCAGGGGGCGCGCTACCCGCACGAACTGTCCGGCGGGCAGCGGCAGCGCGCCGTGCTCGCGCGCGCATTGGCCACCAACCCTGCTTTCCTGGTTTGCGACGAACCGATCAGCGCGCTCGACGTTTCGATCCAGGCGCAGGTGATGAACCTGCTGCTCGATGCGCAGGAGCGGCTGGGACTCGGGATGCTGTTCATCAGTCACGATCTGCGAGCCGTGCGCCAGGTGAGCCACCGCATCGCCGTGATGTATCTCGGCCGTATCGTCGAGGAGGGCGAGCCCGACGCCGTGTTGCAGAACCCGGCGCACCCCTATGCGCAAGCACTGGTCTCGGCGATTCCGCAGCCCGGCAAGACGGGGCGCATCGTGTTGCAGGGTGACCCGCCAAGCCCCGCGAACCGACCGAGCGGATGTGCCTTTCACCCGCGCTGCGCCGCCGCCGTGCCGCGCTGCGCGGTGGACGCGCCGATCCTGAAGCCGCGTGCGGAGGATGGGAGGCTTGTCGCCTGCCACGTCGCGCAGGGCGAAGCCGACACGCTGGCGAGGGCTGCCTGACATGCTGCGCTTCTTCGCAACCCGACTCTTTCGAGCGGGCATCACGATCATCATGGTCGTGACCTTCGCCTTCGTCGTACTGCGCCTTTCTGGCGATCCGGCGCAGATCATCATGGGCGCCGATGCGCCGCCAGAGGCGGTGGACGCGTTCCGAATCGCCTGGGGCCTCGACCAGCCGGTATGGCTGCAGTATCTGCATTACTTTGGCGCGATCTTCAGCGGCGATCTCGGCCGTTCCATGCGCGACGGGCGCGAGGCGATCGTGCTGGTAACGGAACGCATCCCAGCGACCCTGGCGCTGACGCTACCGGCGCTCGCCATCAAGCTCTGCCTTGGCATCCCGGCGGGCATCTACGCCGCGCTGCATCGCAATGCGCCAATCGATCGGGTGCTGATGATCATGGCTGTCGCGGGCTTCACGGTGCCCTCCTTCGTGCTGGGCCTTATCCTCGTGCTGGTCTTCGCGGTGCAACTCGGCTGGCTGCCCTCCGGCGGGCAGGAAAGCTGGCGGCACGCGATCCTGCCGGTGGTCACGCTGGGCATCGGCGGCGCCGCAGTTCTGGCGCGCTTCACGCGCAGCGCGATGCTCGAAGTGCTTGGCCAGCCCTATATCCGCACGGCGAGCGCCAAGGGCGTGTCCTGGCGCGACGTGGTCTGGGGCCATGCGCTGCCGAACGCGGCCATCCCCACCGTCACCATCGTGGGCTTCATGGTCGGCAGCCTGATTGCCGGCGCCGTGGTGGTCGAGAGCGTTTTCAGCTGGCCGGGCGTCGGGCGGCTTTTGGTGGTTGCCGTCGCGAATCGCGACCTCGCCGTTGTGCAATGCATTCTGCTTTTGGTGGCGATGACCATGGTGACGGCGAATCTGGTGGTCGATCTGCTCTACGGCGTGCTCGACCCGCGGCTACGCAGCGCGCCACGCGGCGCGGGAGCTGGCTGAGATGCCCGAAGCGCCCCTGCCCCTCGCCATCGAGCAACCGCGCCTGAAGCAGCCATTGCCGCCGCCGCTGGTGATGTTCGGCCTGACCTGGCTGTCGCTGATGCTGCTGATCGCGCTGCTCGCCGATGTGGTCAGCCCTTACGCCTATACCGCGCTCGACCTGCGCAACCGGCTCTCGCCGCCGATCGGCTTTGGCGGCAATTGGCTGCATCCGCTCGGTACGGATGAGCTCGGCCGCGATGTCGCGGCACGGCTGATCTACTCCATCCGCACGAGCCTGCTGATTGCCTTCGGCGCCACCATCATCGGCGCGGTGGTCGGCACCACGCTTGGCTTTCTTGCAGCGCATTTCAGGGGATTCATCGAGCAAATCGTGCTCGCTTTGGTGGATTTCTCGGCCAGCCTGCCCTTCCTGATCCTCGCTCTGGCGGTGCTGGCCTTCTTTGGCAATTCGATGGTGCTGTTCGTCTGCCTGCTCGGCTTTCATGCCTGGGAGCGTTACGCGCGAATCGCCCGCGGCCTCGCCATCAGCGCCGGCGCGCAGGGCTATGCGGCGGCGGTGCGGCAATTGGGCGCCACGCCGCTGCGGATCTATGGGCGGCATGTGCTGCCGAACATCGCCTCGACGCTGATCGTGTCGATGACCCTGGCGTTTCCGGAGATCATCCTGCTGGAATCGGGGCTGAGCTTCCTCGGCCTTGGCGTGCAGCCGCCAGAGACCTCGCTCGGCTCCATGGTCGGCTACGGGCGCGAATACCTGACGCGCGCGCCGTGGATTCTGCTCGCGCCCGCCTTCACCATCGTGCTCACCACGCTGTCCGTCTCCCTGATTGGGGATTGGCTGCGCGACCGGCTGGACCCAACATTGCGATAAGGCGCCCGATCGCTCGAGGGCCGAATGGCCCGGAGGCGTGAATCGGTCGCCCAGCCGAAGGCCGACAAAATGACACGTTTCGTATTGGTTGCCTTCGACGGGCTGCGGCCAGACATGGTCTTACCGGAGGCCACGCCGCACATCGCCGCACTCACCGCGCGCGGCACGCGCTTTGCGCATGCGCGCAGCGTCTTTCCCTCCGAGACGCGCGCTGCCACGCCCTCATTCAGCACGGGTTGCCGGCCTGGTGGGCATGGCATGGTGGCGAATACGCTGTTCGATGCGGCCGTCGCGCCGGACCGTCTGTTGCGAACCAAGCTGGTGGCCGACCTCCAGGTGCTTGCCGCGGGACGCGAATCGCCGATGGAACGCGCGAGCCTCGCGGAGCATCTCGCCGCAGCGGGGCGAAGCTTCGCGCTGGTGAGTGCCGGCACGCAGGGGGCGGCGGCCTTGTTGCATCCGGCCGCCACGCGTCTCGGCAGCTTCAGCTGGAATGTCGAGGACACCGCAGGCGAGACCGCCGCGCGCGTACGCGCGGTTTTCGGTGCCACACCGCCGGCCAGCGTGCCCGCAACGCCGCGCGTCGAACATGCCGGGCGCGTGCTGCTGGAGATGGTGCTGCCCCAGTTGCGCCCCGATGTCGCGCTGCTTTGGCTGTCGGAGCCCGATGTCTCCTTCCACTGGGGCGGGCTGCTGTGCGCGCATGCGCGCGATGCGCTGCGCGACGCCGATGCGCTGCTCGGCCGCATCGTCGCCTGGCGCGATGCGCAGCCCGATGCGGCGGAGATCGCGATCATCGTGCTGTCCGACCATGGCCATGTCACCGGGGTCGGCAAGCGATCGCTCCAGGCGGAGTTGCAGCGCGCCGGCTTCCGCGCCGGAACGGGCATGGCGCCCGATGTCGATATCGTCGTCGCACCTGCTGCCGCGCCCGGCCTGTGGCTGCGTGATCCGGCGCTTGCGGCGCAGATCGCCGCCTTTCTCGCGACGCAGGATTGGGCCGGCCCGCTGCTGGCGCGCGACCCATCGCTGCTGCCGGAAGGCCAGGCCATCCCGCTGGCCTTGCTCGGTTCGGCGCATCGGCGCAGCGCCGATCTGGTCGTCACCTTCGCGGGCAGCGAGGCGCCGGATGAATGGGGCCTGCCCGGCACCGCGCCCTTCGACGCGCCCGATGTGCCGGAAGGCGGCGGCATGCACGGCGGCCTGCACCGCGCGGAGCTTGCAACCGTGCTGGTCATGCAGGGCGGCCCCTTCCGAAGTGGCGCTGTCGCCGCGCAGCCAGCCGACCTGACCGATATCGCGCCCACCGTGCTGCATGTGCTTGGCCTCGCGCCCGAGGGCATGGAGGGCCGCCCGCTGCACGCCGCACTCGTTGCCAGCGAGGATGCGCCGCCGCGGCATGAACTGCTTCACCTGCCGCGCGGCTACGTGCTGGAGGCGATGCGCGTCCAAGCGGGTGGGCGCCTCTACCCGACAGCGCTGCGCCGCGGATGAACTACGCGGTTTCGTAGCGCGACAGCGCCAGATCATCATGCGCGATGGCCGGCTGGCGATTGCTCATGAGGTCCGCCAGCAGATGCCCGCTGCCGCAGGCCATGGTCCAGCCCAGCGTGCCGTGGCCGGTGTTGAGAAACAGGTTCGGCAAGGCTGTCGGCCCGACAACCGGCGTGCCATCTGGCGTCATCGGCCGCAGCCCTGTCCAGAAGCTGGCATTGGGAATGTCGCCGCCATCGGGAAACAGATCGCCGACGGAATGCGCCAGCGTCTCCCGCCGCGGCCGCCGCAGCTTGAGCGAGAAGCCGGCAAGCTCGGCCGTGCCGCCGACGCGGATGCGATCGCCGAGCCGCGTGATCGCAACCTTGTAGGTCTCGTCCATCACGGTGGAGACAGGCGCGCCGGCTTCGTCGGTGACCGGCAGAGTCAGCGAATACCCCTTCACTGGATAGATCGGCACGCGCACGCCGAGCGGGCGCAGCAGCGCCGGCGCGTAGCTGCCCAGCGCCACGACATAGCGATCCGCCAGCAACAGCCCCTGATCCGTGGCGATGCCGCTCACCTGCCCGGCCGAGGCCTCGATGGCCTTCACCACGATGCCATGGCGGAACACCACGCCATCCTGCGCCGCCAACGCGGCCAGACGCTGCGTAAACAGATGCGCATCGCCAGTCTCGTCGCCAGGCAGGCGCAGCCCGCCGACAAATTTGCCCGAGACCCGCGCCAGCGCGGGCTCCACGGCCGCGCAACCGGCCCGGTCCAGCACCTCGTAGGGCACGCTGAACTGATCGAGCACGGCTGTGTCGTCGCCGACATGGTCGAGCTGCTTGTGTGTGCGGAACAATTGCAGCGTGCCCTGGGTGCGCTGATCGTACTGGATGCCGGTCTCGGCGCGCAGTTCCTTGAGGCAGTCGCGCGAGTATTCGGCAAGGCGTACCATGCGCGCCTTGTTGCGCGCATAGGCGTCCTCGGTGCAATTGGCGAGCATCTTGGCAAGCCACGCATAGAGCCCCTGGTCGAGCTGCGGCCAGAGTACCAGCGGACGATGCGTCATCATCAACCACTTCATCGCCTTGATGGGAATCCCCGGCGCCGCCCAGGGCGCGGAGTAGCCCGGCGAGACCTGGCCGGCATTGGCGAAGCTGGTCTCCATGCCTGGCGCGGATTGGCGGTCGATCACCGTCACCTGATGGCCCGCCCGCGCGAGATACCAGGCGCTGGTCACGCCGACGACGCCGCTGCCAAGCACCAGGATCCGCATGCGATTCTCCATTTTGCGCCGGCATTATCGGCCGGCACGGAGTCGCTGTCAGCCGCTTTCACGTCATCGATCCGAATGATTTCGCGGTGCCGAGTGCTTCTGCGGAAATCGTCAGGCGATGACGATGATCTCGCGGCCGCTCAAGCCCGTCGCGCCGATGAGGTTCGCGATCAGGACAGTTGGTGCCACGCCGACGCCGTGCCCCATAGCAGCAGGCTGCGCGCCGTGTCGAAGACGAAGACGCCGCCCGCTGTCTGCGTCGCGACGCCGAGGCCATTTTCCTCGTAGGGCCCGGCCGCGAGCAGCTCCATGCCGGCCACCAGCCCGGCGTCAAACCCTGCGGCGGATACAACGACCGCATCATCCGCGGAGCTACCGAACACCGCCGTGCCGATGGCGTCGTTGATGATGGTGATGGGAATGAAGGCACGAGCCGCCCCCACGGCCAAGGCGATGGCGCCGGAAGCGGCGAGGAAATCCGCCCCTGGCGTCACACCATCCGCGGCGATCCCATAGGTGATCGTGACGGCCTGGTCGGTGGAACCGGAGCGGGGGATCTCGACAAAGGTTGTGCCCTTTCATCCCTCGATCTGGAGGTGGGTCTGGGTGAGGAAGATGGTGCCGCTCGTGGACTCGGGTGCCTTGCTGGGTCCGCGCCATGAAGCGGACGGCTCTAAATAAGAGATTGCCCACTCGGCCGCACCCTCTAGTAGTATTTATTCAGATTATCTTCTTTTTTAGGATTTGCTTTCCGGTTGGCCGTCACCGCAGCTCAGCCGTGCGGACCGTGGCCGGCGGACGCGGTGGCGGCAGGGACGGCAGGGTCCTCGCCGGGCTAGCCAGCGTGCCAGTCGCGCTCGCCGCCCGCGCCGGCGCCGTACGCGCAGCGCGTGTTGGTGCCGGTGCCGCGCTGCGGGCGGGCATCACCCGCGCTTGAGCCTGCCGCGGAGCCTGCGCGCGCGCCGCTGCCCGGCGCGCCGTCGCAGTGGCCGGACTGGCGGTGGCCGGACGGGCCGCGGCCGGACGGGCGGCGGCCGGACGGGCCGCGGCAGCCGCCGGGCGAGGCTGCGCCCGGCCGGCCTGAGCTGTCGCCGTGGCGCGCGGCAGCGGTCCGGCGCTTTCCTCGCGCACCAGGGAGGGGCGCGAGTCAGGGTCGCGGCGCGAGGCCACGCCGAGTTGCTCGAAGCTCTGGTCGAGCAGGCTCGCCATATGCGCGTCCCGCTCCACCCAGGAAGCGCCGCCGAACACGGCTCCCACCACGCGCCGCCCGCCGCGCTCCGCGCTGGTCACGATGTTGAAGCCGCTGTCACGGATGTAGCCGGTCTTGATGCCGTCCACACCTTCATGGTCGGTCAGCATGCGGTTGTGGTTACGGATGCGCACGCCGCCGAACTGCGCATGGGTCACGCCGAAATAATGGTAGCGGTTCGGGAAGTCGTGGATCAGCCGGCGCCCGAGTGTCGCCATGTCCCGCGCCGTGGTCACCTGGTCCGGGTCCGGCAGACCCGAGGCATTGCGGAAGGTGGTGTTGGTCATGCCGAGCGCGCGGGCGCGCATGGTCATGAGCTGGCCGAACCGCTCCTCAGACCCACCGAGCCGCTCGCCTACCGCAGCAGCGACGTCATTGGCCGAGCGCGTGACCAGGGCGAGGATGGCCTGTTCGGCGGTGATGCTCTGCCCGACCGGGATGCCGAGCTTGGAGGGGGGGCGCGAGGCCGCCTCCTCCGACATGACGATCGGCGTCTCAAGGCGCATCCGCCCCTCACGCAGCGCTTCGAACATCATATAAAGGGTCATCATCTTGGTGAGCGAGGCGGGGTGGCGCGTCTCGTCCGGGCTGGCGGCGACCAGCATATTGCCGGTCCGGTGGTCGAGCACGATGGCCGAATAGCGATGGCTGCCGATCTGCGCCGATGCGGGCACAGCGGCGAGCAGCGCGCTCAGCCCCACCAGCGCGGCGCAGGCGGCAAACCAGATCCTCAGGCCCTTCGACATCACAGCCACCCCCGAAGCTTCGGCGAACATCCCTGGCACAGAACCTAGGGAAAGCCTCCCCGGATGTCCACCACCGAGTCGCATGAACTTCGTGGTGCGGCAAAGGGTTAACGGACGCTCTTGCGGTTCTCGGCGAAACATCGCGGAGATCGGGGCCCGTACGTCGTCGCACGATCCCGCGAGCCCGGACCCCATTTATGCTGCACTGCAAAAAAATCGCTTGCCTCAGGTGCGGCGGACTGGGTAGAAACCTCTCGTGCTGCATCGCAGCAATTCCCCGGAGCCGGATCAGGCTCTCGATCAGGCGCCGCGCGCCTGAGAACAAGATTGCAGGAGTCTTTTATCATGGCGGCAGACATCAGGGACACCAAGCGCACGGTCGCGCTGATCGAGAATGCGGCGACGCAGGGTGCGGCGCAGGCGAAGACGATGATCGACGACGGCGCCGGCCAAGCGCGCGTCGCAATGGAGCAGGGCATGGAAAAGGCGACGAAGACGGCCGAGGGTTTCTTCAAGGCCGCCGAGGAGGCCGCTGAGTTCGGCCGCGGCAACATCGAGGCCTTCACCAAGGCCACGCAGACCCTCACGGTCGGCATGCAGGACCTCGGCAAGCAGTATTTCGCGATGTCGCAGGCCCTGACGGACCACGCGATGGAGAGCGCCAAGGCCCTCGCCACCGTGAAAAGCCTCAAGGAGGCCACCGACATCCAGGCCGCCTTCGCCAAGGCCTCCATGGAGCGCGCGATGAACGAAGCCTCCAAGCTGCAGGAAGCCACGATGCGCCTCGCCGAGCAGGCCGGCGCGCCGCTGACGGCCCGCATGAACCTCGCGGTCGAGAAGATGAGCAAGCCGCTCGCCGCGTGAGCAACCGCGCTGAGGCCTCGGCCCGGCGCATCTGACGGAGCGACCCGCTGCGGTGCGCCGCCCTCCCCCCCGGGAGGCGCGACGCACCCGGCGGGTTTTTCTTTTTTTGGCCTCGGGGACCGGCTTCACGGCAGTTCGGGTAACACTTCCCTCGCGATCTTCTGTCAGAATGTCGTCAAGCCCTTTTCGTCGGGCCTCGCACTCCGATATCATGTACATAAGGAACGGCCCGGCAACCTGCCGGGACAGACAGCCAAGGCAGGCATGAGCGCCAAGGTAGGCATGAGCGATAGCGACAAGCGCCCCGGACAGGGCAACGGCACTGAAGGACCAACCACTGGCGTGGTGGTCAAAGCGCGTCCGCGAACCCGCAAGCCCTCCATGTATAAGGTGCTGATGCTGAACGATGACTACACGCCGATGGAATTCGTCGTGCATGTCCTCGAACGCTTCTTTCAGAAGACAAGGGAGGAAGCGACGCGCATCATGCTGCACGTGCATCGTCGCGGAGTCGGGGTATGCGGTGTATATACCTATGAGGTGGCGGAAACTAAGGTAACGCAGGTGATGGATCTGGCCCGCCAGAACCAGCACCCGCTGCAGTGCACCATCGAGAAGGAATGATGGGGCGAGAAGGAATCATCCGGTCAGGATATCGGCCGGATGGGCTGTTGAAATGAGGGGGAAGAGGCCATTCTTTGGGTAACCTGTAGCACGGCGCTCGCTTGAACCTCGTGTCCACCTGATAGGGAGCGTCAACCATGCTGTCCCGAAACCTTGAGCAGACGCTCCACCGCGCCCTTGGCCTCGCCAATGATCGCCGGCATGAGTACGCGACGCTCGAACACCTGCTGCTCGCCCTCGCCGACGATGTGGACGCCGCCACCGTGTTGCGCGCCTGCGGCGTCGATGCCGAAAAACTGAAGCGCGACCTGGCGGAGTTTCTCGACAAGGACCTCGCTGGCCTGGTCTCCGACCGCGCCGGCGATGCCAAGCCGACCGCCGGCTTCCAGCGCGTCGTACAACGCGCGGCCATCCATGTGCAGTCGAGCGGCCGCGACGAAGTGACCGGCGCGAACGTTCTCGTCGCCCTGTTCAGCGAGCGCGAATCGCACGCCGTCTACTTCCTCCAGTTGCAGGACATGACCAGGCTGGACGCGGTGAACTTCATCAGCCACGGCATCGCCAAGGCCCCGGGCCGAAGCCAGACGCGACCCGTCGCCGGCAGTACGCCGAACAACCCGCCGGAAGAAACGCCGGAAAAGGATGAGAAGCCCGCCCGCGGCCAGCGCGGCCAGGACGCGCTGACGAACTACTGCGTCAATCTCAACAAGAAGGCGCAGGCCGGCAAGATCGACCCGCTGATCGGCCGCGACCAGGAGATCGAGCGCACCATCCAGATCCTCTGCCGCCGCACCAAGAACAACCCGCTTTATGTGGGTGATCCGGGCGTCGGCAAGACGGCAATCGCCGAGGGCCTCGCCAAGCGGATCATCGAGGGCGACGTGCCGGAAGTGCTGGCGAAGTCCACGATCTACGCACTCGACATGGGCTCGCTGCTCGCCGGCACGCGCTATCGCGGCGATTTCGAGGAACGCCTCAAGGCCGTGGTGAACGAGTTGGAGGCGCAGCCGGGCAGCATCCTGTTCATCGACGAGATCCACACGGTGATCGGTGCGGGCGCCACCAGCGGCGGTGCGATGGACGCGTCGAACCTGCTCAAGCCGGCGCTGGCGCAAGGCACGTTGCGCTGCGTCGGCAGCACCACCTACAAGGAATATCGCCAGCATTTCGAGAAG
>JBBSCP010000024.1:0-21712 GCA_038250135.1 Acetobacterales bacterium
CCGGCGGCATCAGCCCGGCCTGATGCGCAACCGTCTCCATCGCCGCCGTCAGCAAAATCGCACCCGCCACCAGCGCGAGCCCCAGCGGCACCGGCAGCACCAGCGCCACGAAAGCGACCCGCGATGGCACCACGCCCAGCACAAGTCGCGCGCGCTCCGCCGGCTTCTCATCGGGTGCAGCCCGCAGCGCCAGGCCCCAATGCACCGCGCCCAGGAAGGCGAGAATCGTGGCGCCATAGGCGAGCAGCGGAAAGCGCAGCCCGTCCCAACCCAGCGCCGTGCCAAGTCCGAGGAGGGCAAAGGGGATCAGCCCGGACAAGCCGAGCAGCCAGGCGAGTGCGGGCAGCGGGGAGCCGCGGACGAAGGCTTGCATTGCCCCACTCTGCCCGGGACACCGCCCACCGCAAGCCCGTATGGTGGCGAATGCGGCCCGGCAACGCTACATCACCGCCACAATCTCATGGACCGACCTGGTGGATATCGTCCTCGAACTGTTGCTGATCCTGCTACTGGTGCTGCTGAATGGGGCCTTCGCGATGAGCGAACTGGCTATCGTCTCCTCGCGCCGGGCCCGGCTGATGGCGATGCAGCGGCGCGGCAGCGAGGGCGCGGCGGCAGCGCTCGCCCTGGCCGATGATCCGCAGCGCTTCCTGCCCACGGTGCAGGTCGGTATCACCCTCGTCGGCGTGCTGGCCGGCGCCTTCGGCGGCGCGCGCCTCGCCGCGATCCTCGATGACTTCATCGAGCTGATCCCAGTGCTGGCGCCCTTCGCGAAGGAAATCGCCTTCGCGGTGGTGGTGCTCCTGATCACCTACCTCTCGCTGATCCTGGGTGAGCTCGTGCCGAAGCAATTGGCGCTGCGGCATCCGGAGGCGGTGGCGGTGGTGGTGGCGCGGCCGCTCGCCTATATCGGCCGCATGACGGCGCCGCTGATCTGGGTGCTTTCCAGTTCCTCCGCCCTCGTGCTGCGGCTGTTCGGCCGCCACATCGCCGCCGATACCTCGGTGACGGAGGAGGAGGTGAAGGCGGTGGTGGCCGAGGGTGCGACCTCCGGTGCCATCGAGACTGAGGAACGCCACATGATCGAGCGCGTGCTCCGCCTGGCCGACAAGCCGGTGCGTGCGCTGATGACGCCACGCAACGACCTGGAGTGGATCGACCGCACCGCCCCCCCCGAGGATGTCGCCGCACGACTGCGTGCCTCCGGCGTCACGCGCTTCGTCGTGGCCGATGGGCGCATTGACAATGTGGTGGGCGTGGTGGCGGCGAAGGATCTGCTCGACCAACTTCTGGAGGGCACGCCGCTGTCCGTCGCGCGCGCGCTGCGCCAGGCGCGGGTGCTGCCAGATACGCTCTCGGCGCTCGATGCGCTGGAGCGCCTGCGCGGCGACCCGATCGGCATGGCGCTGGTGATGGACGAATATGGCAGCTTCGAGGGCGTGGTCACCGCCTCCGACCTGCTGGAGGCCATCGTGGGCGAACTCGGCCCAGCGCCGGCGGCGGAATCGCGCCCCGCAGTGCGGCGCCATGATGGCTCGCTGCTGCTCGATGGCATGATGGCGTCCGACGAGTTGAAGGCGCGGCTCGAATTGCCAGAATTGCCGCGCGAGGGCACCTACCACACCGTCGCCGGACTGATGCTGGCGCTGCTCCAGCGCGTACCGCGGGAGGGCGACCGAATCGCCTGGGCCGGCTGGCGGTTCGAGATCGTGGACATGGATGGCCGGCGCGTGGACAAGGTATTGGCGGTGCGGGAAGACCAGCCGGCTTGAGCCGCTGATCGGTGGGGGATCGCTTGGCGATGCGCGTGACGGTGATCGGCAATTGCCAATCGGCGGGGCTGGCCTCCTGCCTCTCGACCATGGTGGCGGGATTGCAGGTCACCGCGCGCGGGCCGGCCACGCCGATCGAGTTGCTGGGCCTCGCCGAGAGCAACGACTGGGTGTTGTTGCAAGGCGAACAATCAGCGGTGCCGCCGGCACTCGCCGAGCGGGTCATCACCTGGCCGCGGCTGATTTTCGCCGCCTTCCATCCCGACGCCGTGTATGTGCATCGCGAGGGGCGCGTCTTCGGCAGCGTGCTCGGCCAGTATCATTCGGCGCTGACGCTACTTGGCTGGATGAGCGGGCGTTCCGCGGCGGATACACGGCGCCTGTTCCGCAGCGAGGTCTTCGAACGTGCCGGCTATTTCAGCCTGTGGGATTCCTCCCGCCGCAGCCTGCTGGCCGAGGGCGAAGCGAGCGGCCTGCTGCTGGAGGCGGCGCTGGAGGGATGGGCCGCCAGCGGCTGCTTCATGTACTCGCCCAACCACCCGCAGTTGCATCTGATCGCCGACCTCGCGCGTGCGATCCTCCCCCGCCTCGGGCTCCGCGCGGCGGTGGCGCGACCCGAGCGCTTCGTCTCCGATGCCCTGGCGCGCAGCCTGGTTCTGCCGGTCTATCCCGAGATCGCGTTGCGGCTCGGCCTCGCCGGTGACTACGCCTTCAAGCTGCCCTCCCGGATCGTGGGGGGGATGGAGCAGGTGGAGGTGCTGGACCTCGATTCGATGATCGAGCGAAGCTTCGCACAGCTATCCGGCATCGATCCCGCAAGCCTTGCCTGCCCGCGCTTCGAGGGGCCGGTCTGGCAGGCGTTGGCGAAGGAATTGCCGGCGCTGCTGGCAACCCCTTTGCCAAAGACCGGCGGCAACCCCTATCGCGGCCTGCCGGCGCATCAATACTGGCGGCAGGCGATGACGGAGACGCCGGGGCCAGAGGTCGATCCGGTGATCGCCGCGCCCTTCCACATCACACCGCGCACCGCGATCGCGACCGCCGGCAGCTGCTTCGCGCAGCACATCGCGCGCACGCTCAAGCAGGCCGGGTTCAACCACATGGTCGCCGAGCCGCCGCCGCCAGAGCTGACGCCGGCGCAGATCGAGGCCGGGCATTGGGGCAGCTTCTCGGCGCGCTACGGCAACATCTACTCGGCGCGGCAGATGGTGCAGTTGGTCGAGCGCGCCGAGGGCCGCTTCCGCCCGGCCGATGCGCCCTGGCAGCGGCCGGATGGGCGCTGGGTTGACCCCTTCCGCCCGCAGATCGACGCCGGCGGCTTCGCGACCCGCGCCGAGGTGATCGAGGCCCGCCGCCCCCACCTTCAGGCCGTGCGGCGCATGCTGCGGCGGGTGGAGGTGTTCGTCTTTACGCTCGGCCTCACCGAAGCCTGGCGCGCGAAGGCCGATGGCGCGGTCTTTCCACTCGCGCCCGGCGTGGTGGCGGGCGCGATGGATGAGGCCGCTTATGAATTCGTCAACTTCACCACGGCCGAGGTGCTGGCCGATCTACGTGCCTTCCGCGCCGCGCTGCGGGCGGTGAATCCGGGCGCGAAGCTGGTGCTCACCGTCTCCCCCGTGCCGCTGGTCGCGACCTATGAGGCGCGGCATGTGCTGGTCTCGACGGTGGCGAGCAAATCCATCCTGCGCGCCGCGGCGGAAGAATTCTGCCGCGAGGACCCCGAGTGCTGGTACTTCCCCTCCTACGAGATCGTCACCGGCCCGCAGGCGCGAGGAACAAGCTTCGGCCCCGATCTGCGCGAGGTGAACGAGGCGACGGTGGCGCGCGTGATGGCGCTGTTTCTGCGCCACGCCGCGCTCGCGCCTCCGACAGAGGTGCCCCGGCACAACGCGGCTGCGATCGCGGATGCCGAGACGGCCGAATTGTTCGAGGTGCTTTGCGACGAGGAGAAGCTCGCGGGTTAGCTGCCCGCCGCATGCGCCTTGGCGATGGGCGCGATGAATTGCGGCTCGGTGTCCCAGGGGAACAAAATCCACGTGTCCTGGCTGACCTCGGTGATGAAGGCATCCACTGTCGGCTTGCCGGCGGGCTTCGCATAGACGGTGGCGAAATAGGCCTTGGGCAGCATCGCGCGCACCACCTTCGCCGTGGTGCCGGTATCCACCAGATCATCGATCAGCAGCCAGCCCTCGCCGCCGCTGGCCAGCGCTGCCTCGGGCGGCTTCACCACCTGGGGTTTGCCGCGCTCCTCCTCGTCATAGGTGACGACGGAGACGGTTTCGATCAGCCGGCAGTCGAGTTCGCGCGCGATGATCGCCGAGGGGATCAGCCCGCCGCGGGTGATTGCCACCATGCCCACCCACGGACCGCCCTTGGGGCCACGCTCCACCAACCGCCAGGCGAGCGCCTTGGCGTCGCGGTGCAACTGGTCCCAGGTGACGATGTAGTAACGTGGCGCCATGCGGCCTCTCCCTCAATACATCCGGCCGCCATCGGGCACCTTGATGTCCGGCCGCAGCAATACGATCTCGTTGTTCTCATCGGGCAGGCCGAGCACCAGCACTTGGCTCTCGAACCCTGCGATCTTGCGCGGCGGGAAATTGACCACGGCAATCACTTGCCGCCCGATCAGCCGGTCCGGCACATAATGCGCGGTGACCTGTGCCGAGGATTGTCGCACGCCGAGCGACGGCCCAAAATCGATCCACAGTTTGATGGCGGGCTTTCGCGCCTCGGGGAAGGCCTGCGCATCGACGATGGTGCCGGCGCGCACCTCGATCTGTTCGAAGACGGAGACGTCGATCTGATCCATGGCGCGATCTAGCGCGCGAAGGCGTGCGGGGGAAGAGTGCTCTTGCCAAGACGGGCCGCCCCCTTGCGCCGGGCTGGCGTCGGGGGCAAGGGAAGTGCGCTTGTCCCTGCGCCCCGCGGAGGTTCCTCGCCATGTTGCCTGTCACGCCCTCATTCCGCCTGGACGGGAAGCGCGCCCTCGTCACCGGCGCGAGCAAGGGAATCGGCCGTGCCGGAGCCATCGCGCTCGCCCTGGCGGGAGCCGAAGTGGTGCTCGCCGCGCGCAGCCTCGCGGAGCTGGAAGAAACCGCCACGGCGCTGTCGGAGGGGGGCCACGCTGCCCGCGCCGCGCAGCTCGACGTGACGGACCGCACCGCGGTGCGCGCGCTGGTCGAGGCGTCGGGACCCTTCGACATCCTGCTGAACAATGCCGGAACCAACATCCGCCAGCCCTTCCTGGACGTGACGGATGCGGCGCTGGACCAGCTGCTCGATCTCAATGTCCGGGCCATGTTCACCGTCGCGCAGGCGGTGGCGGCAGGCATGGTGGCGAGGGCGCAGGGAGGGGCGATCATCAACCTCTCCTCGATCAACGGCCATGTCGCCGGGGCGAATCGCAGCGTCTATACGGCCACGAAACATGCGGTCGAGGGCATGACCAAGGCGCTGGCGACCGAGCTCGGCGCGCACGGCATCCGCGTGAACGCCATAGCACCCGGCTTCGTCGAAACGCCGCTGACGGCGGGCGTGCTGGCCGACCCGAAATTCCGCGCAGGGCATGAGCGCCGCACGCCGCTCGGCCGGATCATGACGGTCGAGGACCTCATGGGCGCCATCGTGTTTCTCGCGGCGCCGGCGAGTGCGATGATCAGCGGCACCAGCCTCGTCATCGATGGCGGCTTCCTGACGCAGTAGCTTTGTGCACGCGGCATTGGCCGCGGGCGCCGGTCGGCGCCTCGGCGTGGCAAGGGTCACGCCGCCTGGATTTATGCCTGAGGATCGTCCCGAATGAAGCGCAACTTCCATGCCCCCGGCCGCAGCGCGGTCTATGCCGCCAACGGCATGGCGGCGACCTCCATGCCGCAAGCCACCCTCGCCGCCCTCGACGTGCTGCGCGCCGGCGGCAATGCGCTTGATGGCGCGATCGCCGCGGCGGCCGTGCTTGCGGTGGTCGAGCCGCAGAGCACCGGCATCGGCGGTGATTGCTTCTGCCTCTACGCACCGGCCGGAACCGGCAAGGTCATCGCCATCAACGGCTCTGGCCGCGCGCCGCGCGGGGCGACGCCGGAAGCGCTGCGGGCATCCGGCCTCACCGCCATGCAGCCGACTTCGGCGCACAGCGTGACGGTACCGGGCGCGATCTCGGCCTGGATGGCGCTCAACGCCGCGCATGGCCGCACGCCGATGGAGGAGCTGCTGGCACCCGCCATCCTGCATGCGGAGAACGGCTTCTTCCTCTCGCAGCGTGTCGCGAGCGATTGGGCGAGCTCGGTCGGCAAGCTCTCGATCCAGGATGCCGCGCGGCGGCACTTCCTGAAGGAGGGCGCGGCCTTTGCGCTCGGTGACCGCTTCGTGCAACCCGCACTCGCCAAGACGCTGCGCGCCATCGCGCGCCATGGCGCCAAAGGCTTCTACGAGGGCGAGATCGCGGCCGACATGGTCGCCACGCTGCGCGCCGCAGGCGGCACGCATACCGAGGAGGATTTCGCGCGCGGCGCCAGCGTCGCCGACTTCGTGGCGCCGATCAGCCGCCGCTGGCGCGACATGGAAGTTTTCCAATGCCCGCCCAACGGCTCGGGGCTGATCGTGCTGATGATCCTCGGCATGATGGAGCAGTTCGGCACGTCCGAAGGCGGCTCGGATTCGGTCGAGCGCATGCACCGCCATGTCGAGGCCGCGCGCCTCGCCTACCGCGACCGCGAGGCCTTCCTGGCCGATCCTTCGCAGGTCGAGGTGCCGGTGGCGAAGCTGACCTCGGATTCCTATCTGCACGGCCTCGCCAAGCTGATCTCGGACGACAAGGCGATGGCGGAATTGCCAGAACCCGGCTTTGCCGATTGGGCGAAGCACAAGGACACGGTTTATCTCAGCGTCGTCGATCGCGACGGCAATGCGTGCAGCTTCATCAACTCCCTGTTCGAGGGCTTCGGCAGTGGCCTGCTCGCCGAGAAATCCGGCGTGATGCTGCAGAATCGCGGCTACGGCTTCCGTCTGCAGGAAGGCCACCCGAACTGCATCGCCCCAGACAAGCGCCCGATGCACACCATCATCCCCGGCATGGTGATGAAGAATGGTCCAAGGGGACTTGAACCGATCATGCCCTATGGCGTGATGGGCGGGCATTTCCAGCCGATGGGCCAGACCTGGTTCCTGGCGAACCATTTCGACTACGGCCTGGATGTGCAGGAGGCGCTGGACGCGCCGCGCCTGTTCCCTCGCCTCGGCAAGTTGCAGGTGGAGCGCGGCATCTCCGCCAGCGCGATCGACCGGCTGAACCGCCTCGGCCATGACTGCGAGATCATCGACAAGCCGCATGGCGGCGGCCAGGCCATCCTGATCGACCGAGCGCGCGGCTGCCTAGTGGGTGGGTCCGACCCGCGCAAGGACGGCTGCGCGATGGGCTATTGAGGCCATGCCGATCCGCGCGATCCTCGCTGACATCACCACGCTCGACGTCGATGCGGTGGTGACGGCCGCGAACCAGTGGCTGCGCGGCGGCGGTGGTGTGGATGGCGCGGTGCATCGCGCGGCGGGGCCTGAGTTGCTCGCCGCCTGCCGCGCCCTGGGCGGCTGCCCGGTGGGCGAGGCGCGCCTCACGCCGGGTTTTCGGCTGAAGGCACGCCATGTCATCCACGCGGTCGGCCCGGAATGGCGCGGTGGTGGGCAGGGGGAGGCCGCGCTGCTCGCCGGCGCCTATCGCCATTCCATCGCGCTGCTGCGGGCGGCGGGCGGGCACTCCATCGCCTTTCCCGCCATTTCGACTGGCGTCTTCGGCTATCCGCCTGCGGCTGCGACGGCGATTGCCGTTGCCACCTTGGCCGAGTCGGCCGAATTCGACATCACCATCGCCTGCTTCAGCGCCGAGATCCGGGCGCTCTACGAAAAGGAACTCGGCACATGAGCGAACCCTGCGACCTCTCCGCCGTCACCGCCCGCCGCCTGATCGGCGCGCGCAAGCTGAGCCCGGTGGAACTGCTCGAAAGCTGCCTCGCGCGCATCGAGGCAGTGAACCCCGCCGTGAACGCCATGGTGGCCATGGACACCGACCGCGCGCGGGAGGCCGCGAAGCAGGCCGAGGCCTCGGTGATGTCTGGCGAGAAGCTTGGCCTGCTGCACGGCCTGCCGATCGGCATCAAGGACCTCGAGGAGACGAAGGGCCTGCGCACCACCTGGGGCAGCCCGATCTTCGCGGACCACATCCCGACGCGCGATGAGGCCATGGTGGGCAATTTGCGGGCAGCGGGCGCCATTGTTACAGGCAAAACGAATACGCCGGAGTTCGGCGCGGGCGCCAATACGCGCAACCTGGTCTATGGCGCGACTGGCAACGCCTTCGACCCGACCCGTTCGGCCGCCGGCTCCTCCGGCGGCTCGGCGGTGGCGCTGGCGACCGGCATGGTGCCGCTCGCCTCGGGCAGCGACACTGGCGGCAGCCTGCGCAACCCGGCGGCCTTCAACGGCATCGTCGGCTTCCGCCCCTCGCCGGGCCTGGTGCCGGCGGAACGGCGGGGGCTTGGCTGGTCGAACCTGCCGGTGCTCGGCCCGATGGCACGCACAGCCGAAGATTGCGCCTTGTTGCTCGCCGCGATGGCCGATGATGATGGCATGGACCCGCTGGCCTATACGCTGCCGGGCCGCGCGGTGCGCAAGGGCGACCGGGACCTGTTCCCGCCGATGCAGGTGGACCTCGCCACGCTGCGCATCGCCGCCACGCCAGATTTCGGCTTCGCCCCCACCGAGCGCCACATCCGCGAAGTCTTCGCCAGCCGGGTTGCGGCGCTGTCGCCGATGTTCGCGCTGGTCGAGCACGCGGCCCCGGATTGCCGCGGCGCCGATGAGAGCTTCGAGGTGCTCCGCGCCGCGAGCTTCCTGCAATCCCATGCCGAGAAGGTGCGCACCCGCCCGCAGGATGTGGGCCCCAATGTGCGCGCCAATGTCGAGGAAGGGCTGCGCTACTCGCTGGCGGATTACGCCCGCGCGGCCGCCGAGCAGACGCGCATCTACCGCGCCTGGCAGGGCTTCTTTCGTGACCACGACGTGCTGATCAGCCCCGCCATCACCATCAGCCCGCGCCCGTGGAGCGAGTTGTATCCGGCCGAGATCGACGGCCAACCGACGCGCACCTATTTCCACTGGCTGGCGCTGGCCTATGCGGTGACGCTGGTCGGCCACCCCGCCATCAGCCTGCCGCTCGGCGTGGATCGTGCGGGCATGCCCTTCGGCTTGCAGATCGTGGGGCCCCGCGGCGGCGATGCGCTCGTGCTGGCTGTGGCCGCGGCGATCGAGGCCGCCGTGGCGGGCGATCCGGACCTTGCCCGCCCGCTGCCGGATATCGCGAAGCTGATGGTGGCGGCCCCGATCTCGGCGATGCCGAGCTTCAAATCCTGGTCCTGAGTCACCAGTCGCGGGAGTTATGGCGTCGGTGGTAGCCATGGCGCGGGCGGTCATAGCCGCGCCGATCATTGTAGCGTCGCGGGCTGTCGTTGGCTGAGGCGATGGCCAGACCGGCCAGCGCGATGCCGGCGCCGAGCGCGAGGCTCGCCGGGACGTTCACAGACCCGTCCGGGTTCTGGCAGGCGCCCAGCAGGAGGGCGGCGGAAAGGACGAGGGGGGCGAAAAGACGCATCGGATGGTCCTCCAACGGCCGTAGGATGGCCAGGTCGCTTGGCGGCGCCGCGGCCTTCCTGTGGCGATGCCGTGGCGCACCTCTCAGCCCTTGCCGCCGGAGAAGGCGTTGAACGTCTGCAAGGTGTAGGTATCCTTCACCCCAGGCACGCTCTGCACCTGCTCGACCACGAACAACCCGATATCCTGGTCGATCTCGAGGTAGAATTTCCCCAGAAGGTCATATTGCCCACTGATCGAATGCATTTCCGACAGTTCGGCGATGGAATCCGCCATCTGCCTTGCCACGCGGTAAGCCTGCCCCATCTCGCACTTCATCATGACGAAGATCGCCCGCATCGCACCACCCCCTGGACCACCAAGCGAGATTGCCGTGCCGCGGGCTTCAGGGGAAGGCGCGCGTCAAGGGAAGGCGGCGGCGCGCAACGCATGTGACGAACAATAACGCGGCATAAGCTTTGCTTGCATCAACGAGGACTGCGTGACACACAACAGCGCGTCACGGCTGTTGAAACAGCCGGTCCCGTATGTTGAAGAAAGTCTCCGCGCATTGGCCCAGTCGCATCGACCGGGCAGGAACCATTGAGACGGGCAAGAACTGGGGTCGCATGCGCATCATTTCCCAGCTAGCCGCCTTGGCCCTCATAGGGGGCGTTGGTGCGGCATGGCACATCTACGGCGAGCAGGTCGGGCTGCCAAGGCCGCTGGCGCTTGTCGGCCTTGAGGCCGCGGCGCCCACGGCGCAGGTGCGCGGCGGCGGCGGTGGCGGGCCGGTCGGCGTGGTCGTGTCCCCCGTACGCACCGGCGTTGTAGTGGATCGCACCGAATCAGTCGGCACCGTGCGTGCCCGCGATTCCGTGACCGTCACGGCCAAGGTCACAGGCATCGTTTCCTTCATTCGCTTCACCGAGGGCCAGCGCATCCGCGAGGGTGAGGTGCTGATCGAAATGGAGGCGAATGCGCTGCGCGCCGAAGTCGACCAGGCGCGCGCGCTGTTCGATGACGCCCGCAGCCAGGTACAGCGCGCCCGCCAGTTGCAGCCGGGCCAGAGCATCGCCGCCCAACGGCTGGAAACCCTTGAGGCGCTGACCCGTCAGGCCGAGGGCCGCGTGCGCCAATCCCAGGCGCGGCTCGAAGAACTTCGTATCACAGCCCCGTTCAATGGCCGCGTCGGCTTGCGTCAGATCAGTCTCGGAGCGCTGCTGCAGCCGGGCACGGTGGTGACGACGCTGGATGACATCTCCAAGGTGCGCGTCGAGTTCTCGGTGCCGGAGGTGTTCCTCGCCCGCGTCCAGGCCGGCAGCCCGGTGACAGCGCGAAGCACTGCCTTCGGCGACCGCCGCTTCAACGGCACCGTCACGGTCGTGGATACCCGCATCGACACCACCACCCGCACCGTGCGCGTCATCTCGGAGTTCGAGAACCTGGACGAGGCGTTGAAGCCCGGCCTGTTCATGTCGGTCGAGTTGGTACTGGAGCGGCGTACCGACGCGCTGCTGGTGGCGGAGGAGGCGCTCGACCCGCTGGGCGACCGCAACTTCGTCTATGTCATCCGCGACAACCGCGCGCGGCGCGTGGAAGTACGGCTCGGCCAGCGCCTGCAAGGCGAGGTCGAAGTGCTGTCCGGCGTGCGGGCGGGCGAGCCTGTGGTCGTTCGCGGCATCCAGCGCTTGCGCAACGACGCCCCCGTCCGAGTGACCGAGACCATCACCCGGCCGACCTCCTGAGCTTGATCCGTAAGCTTTGATCCACGACGCTTCTGTCCGGCTAGACGCGGAGAAACCGGCCTATGGTACTCTCGGATATTTCCATCAAACGACCGGTTTTTGCGACCGTCATCAGCCTGATGCTGATCGTGCTCGGCATTGCCTCGCTGTCGAAACTTCCGATCCGTGAATACCCGGCGATCGACCCGCCTGTCGTTTCGGTCACCACCACCTATCGTGGCGCCTCCGCCGCCGTGGTGGATACGCAGATCACCGAGATCATCGAAGCCGCGGTTGCCGGCATCGAAGGCATCAAGATCATCACCAGCCAGTCGCGCGACGAGCGCAGCCAGGTGACCCTCGAATTCCGTCTGACACGCGACGTGGACGCAGCCTCCAACGATGTGCGTGACCGCGTGGCGCGCGCACTCGCACGCCTGCCGGAACAGGCGGATACGCCGGTGGTGCAGAAGGTCGATGGCGATGCACGGCCGATCCTCTGGGTCGCGCTCGTCTCCGACCAGCTCTCGCCCATGGAACTCACGGAGGTGGCACGGCGCCGCTTCGCCGATCGCCTGGCGATTGTGGATGGCGTGGCGCAGGTGCTCGTGCTGGGCGAGCGCAAGCCCGCCATGCGAATCTGGCTCGATCGTCAGGCCATGGCGTCACGCGGGTTGACCGTGCAGGATGTTGAAGACGCCATCAGGCGCGAGAACGTCGAGCTCCCTGGCGGGCGAATCGAAAGCCAGGCGCGGGAACTCACCGTCCGCACCGACACGCGCATGAACCGGCCGGAGCAGTTCCGCAACCTGGTGCTGGCGCGTAGCGGTGGCGCGCAAGTGCTGCTCGGCAACGTTGCGCAGGTCGAAGTGGCACCCGAGGATACGCGGGGCGAGTATCGGATCAATGGCCGCCCCGGCATCGGGCTTGGCGTGCTGCGCCAGTCCACCGCCAATACGCTTTCGGTCGCCGCCGGCGTGAAGGCCGAAGTCGAACTCATCCGCGGCTCGGTGCCGGACGGCATCGAAGTGGTTGTCGGCTATGACGAAAGCCTGTTCATCGCGCAGTCGATCTACGAGGTCGAGCATGCGCTGATGGTCGCGCTGGTGCTTGTGGTGGTTGTCATCTTCTTCTTCCTTCGCAGCTTTCGCGCGACCATCATCCCGGCGGTCGCCATCCCGATCTCGCTCATCGCCTCCTTCATCGCGCTCGCAGCGCTTGGCTTCTCGATCAACGTGCTGACACTTCTCGGCCTCGTGCTGGCCATCGGCCTCGTCGTCGATGACGCCATCGTGGTGCTCGAGAACGTGCATCGCCGCATCGAGGAGGGGGAGGAGCCGCTGCTCGCCTCGCTGCGCGGCTCGCGCGAAATCGCCTTCGCGGTCATCGCCACCACGCTGGTGCTGGTGTCGGTCTTCGTGCCGCTCTCCTTCATGGGCGGCAACACCGGCCGGCTGTTCACCGAGTTCGGCTTCGCGCTCGCGGCCTCGGTCGTGTTTTCCGGCTTCATCGCGCTGACGTTGACGCCGATGATGTGCTCGAAGCTGCTGAAGGCGCACGACGGCGACAGCAAGCTGATCCGCTACACCGAGCCTTTCTTCGTGGGCATGAACTGGGTGTTGCGCGTGACACTGCGGCGCGCCATGGCGGCGCCGATCATCACGCTGGCATTCATGGGCGCGGTGTCGGGCCTGGCGCTGGTGCTGTTCACGATCATTCCCAAGGAATTCGCCCCGGTCGAGGATCGCGGCGTCATCATCATCCCGACCACCGGCCCCGAGGGTGCCAGCTTCGCCTATACGCGCGAGCAGGTTCTGCGCGTCGAGCGCGTGGTGCAGCCCTTCGTCGAATCGGGCGAGGTCGCCTCGCTCTTCGGCACCATCGGCGGCTTCCAGCGCCCGGCGCAGGGCAACGTGGCGAACATCTTCATGCGCCTGGCCCCCTGGGACCAACGCACGCGCAAGCAGCAGGAACTCTCGGCGGCGATAATGCCAGGCTTGCTCGCCATCCCCGGCGTGCGTGCCTTCGCGCTCAACCCGCCTTCGCTCGGCCAGCGCGGCTTCCAGCCGCCCATCCAGTTCGTGATCGGTGGTCCCGACTACAATGTTCTGGTGCAGTGGCGCGACCTGTTCCTGGAGCGCGCGCGCCAGAATCCCCGCCTGCTCAACCTGGACAGCAACTACCGCGAAACCAAGCCCGAGATCCGCGTCGAGATCGACCGTCGCAAGGCCGCTGAGCTCGGCATCTCGATCCAGGCGATGGGCCGCACCATCGAGACAATGCTCGGCTCGCGCGAGGTCGGCACCTACGTCGATGGCGGTGACGAGTACAAGGTGATCATCCAGGCGCGGGAGCAGGACCGCGCCACACCCTACGATCTGGAGAACATCTTCGTCCGCACCAGCTCGGGCGGGCAACTCGGCCTGATCGCCGGTGCGGGTTCCGCGCAGGGGCAGCTCGTGCCGCTGGCGAATATCGTGACGCTCAGCGAGCGCGCGCGGCCGCAATCGCTGGCGCGGGAGGATCGCGTGCGGGCCATCACCATTACCGCCTCCCTCGCCCCCGGCTACACGCTGGGTGAGGCGCTGGCCTTCATGGAAACCACGGCGCGCGATGTCCTGCCGGCCGAGGCCCGCATCAGCTATCGCGGCCAGAGCCTGGAGTTCAAGGAAAGCTCCTCGGCGCTCTATGTCACCTTCGCGCTTGCCTTGCTGGTCGTATTCCTGGTGCTGGCAGCGCAGTTCGAGAGCTTCATCCACCCCTTCATCATCCTGCTCTCCACGCCGCTGGCGGTGACTGGCGGGCTGCTCGCCCTGCACATGACTGGCGGCACGCTCAACGTGTTCAGCCAGATCGGCATGGTCTTGCTGATCGGCCTGATGGCAAAGAACGGCATTCTTGTCGTGGAGTTCGCCAACCAGCTGCGCGACCGCGGCATGTCGGTGCATGATGCGGTGCTCGAGGCCTCGGTGGTAAGGCTCCGGCCGATCCTCATGACGTCCATCGCGACCGTCTTTGGCGCGGTGCCGCTCGCCATCGCGACGGGCGCAGGTGCCGAAAGTCGCCAGGCGCTGGGCGTGGTGATCGTGGGCGGCGTGACCTTCTCCACCTTCCTCACGCTCTACGCGGTGCCGGCGCTGTATCTGCTGCTCGCCCCCTTCACCAAGCCGATCGGCGCCGTGGCGGCGAAGCTGACCGAGCTCGAGCGCCGCAACCCCGCACCCCATCCGGCGCCGGCCGAGTAGCCGGAGCGCGCGCTTCACGCTAAAGCCTCCGCCGGTTTGGGCGGAGGGTTTCAGATGGCCGATGCGGCGGGCGCAGAGGCGCGCACAGGTGGTCAACTTCTGGCGGATGCACTGGTCGCCAATGGTGTGACCCACGTCTTCGCCGTGCCGGGCGAGAGCTACCTCGACCTTCTCGATGGCCTCTACGCGCGGCGCAACCGGATCGAGCTCGTCACCTGCCGCTTCGAGGCCGGCGCCGTTCATATGGCCGAGGCACATGGCAAGCTGACCGGGCGCGCTGGCGTCGCGGTCGTCACGCGCGGCCCCGGCGCCTGCCATGCCGCCATCGGCGTGCATGTGGCGCAGCAGGACAGTACGCCGCTGGTGCTGCTCGTCGGTCAGATCCCCATGGGCGAGACGGATCGCGAGAGCTTCCAGGAGGTGGATTACCGCCGCTTCTTCTCGCCCATCGCGAAATGGGTGACGCAGATCGACGACGCTTCGCGAATCCCCGAACTCATCGCCCATGCTTTCGATGTTGCCACCAGCGGCCGGCCCGGTCCTGTCGTGGTGGCGCTGAGCGAGGAGATGCAGAAGCACCTCGCCAGCGTGCCCGACATCGGCCCCGGCCACGTGCTGCCCGCGCATCCGGCGCCCGAGGCGCTGCCCCGCCTGATGGCGTTGCTGGCGCAGGCGGAACGCCCGCTCGCCATCCTCGGCGGCAGTGGTTGGACCGCGGCGGGACGTGCGGCGCTTCGCGAGTTCCTCGTGGGCAACGACCTCCCTGTCGCCGTGTCCTTCCGTCGGCAGGGGCTGTTCGATGGCACTTCGGCGCATTACGCGGGCGATCTTGGGGTTGGCGCCGATGCCGGGCTCGTCGCCAAGGCGCGCGAGAGCGACCTGATCCTCGCCATCGGCACGCGGCTCGGCGAGCCCGTCAGCCAGGGCTATACGCTGTTCGATTTCGCCGGCCGCCAGCCCATTGTGCAGGTGCACCAGGAACAAACGGAAATCGGGCGCGTGCATCGGGTAGCGCTCGGCATCGTGGCCGATGTGAACGCCTTTGCCATCGCCGCTGCGGCCACACCGCGCATCATGGCACCGTGCTGGTCCGCGTGGCGCGCGAGCGTGCGCGCAGCGCGGGAGGCGCAGGCCAAGGCGCCCGCCTATGAAGGCCCGCTGAACCTTGCCGTGGCCTTGCAGGAGCTTGAAAAGGTTCTGCCGGCTGACACGATCTTCGCCACCGATGCTGGCAATTTCGCCACCTGGCCGACGCGCTTCATGCATCTGCGGGAGGAGCAGGATTTCCTCGGCCCCACCAATGGCGCGATGGGGTACGGCGTGCCGGCGGCGATCGGCGCGGCGATCACGCATCCAGATCGCACCGTGGTGTGTTTCGTGGGCGATGGCGGCGCGCTGATGACGGGGCAGGAGATCGCCACCGCCTTCCACCACGGCGTGGCGCCGATCATCCTGGTGTTCAACAACGGCATGTACGGCACGATCCGCATGTATCAGGAGCGTGTCTATCCGGGCCGCGTCTCCGGCACCGCGCTGACCAATCCGGATTTTTCCCGATTCATCGAAAGCTTCGGCGGGCACGGCGAAATCGTCGAGCGAACCGAGGAACTCGTGCCGGCTTTCCTTCGCGGCAAGGCAAGCGGCAAGCCGGCCATCATCGAGGTGCGGATGAACCCCGAGCAGGTGACGAACCGCGCCACCATCGCCGACCTGCGCGCGCAGTCGTCGAAAAGCTGAGCTACTTCAGGACATGCTCGGTGGTGTAGAGCCGCGTCGCGCGCGCCAGGAAATGCCCGACATCATGGATGATGGCTTGCCGCCCAGCCTCTGAATCGAACCAGCGATTGGTCATTGCCTCGACCGAGGGGAAGTGCAGTTCGGCAATTCCCTGGAAGCCGGCCGACGGGCCGGGCACGGCCGCCTCAACCCAGTCTCGCACATAGCGCGCCATGCCCACATGCACCCGCAGCGCCAGGGGTGCGTGGTGCGTCCAGAGGCGGCGTGCGGTGGTCGGCGGCAGATCCTCGCAAAACTGCATCAGTGCGAGGAACTTCACGCCGGGCGCCACGCCCACCGGGCGCGGCAGATCATCCTTCTCGATAATCTCCGCGACGCGCACCGAGGCGCGCGGCACGCCGGCGATCCCGGCTTCGAGCCGCGCCAGCGCCACGTCCAGTGCCTCGGGTGCGCCCCAAAGATCGAACACGACATCGAAGGCGGGCTCCGCCGGTGCCGCGGGCTCGCCGGGGCGCTGCCAGGGCGGCACGGCGGGCGTGGCATCCACCAGATCGACCGAAAGCGCGCCGAGGCCATCCGCCAGCGGCGGCGCAACCTCCGCCAGCATCCGCGCCCGGAAATCGGCGCGCGGTGTGCCGGGAGGGGCAGCGAGGAAGATCCGATGCTTTGCCATTCAGCGGCCGACCGCGTAGCCCTGCATGCCGCGCGGATTGGCGCCGGCGAAAAGCTGCCCATCGGCCTCCTGCCGCGCGGCGGTGAGCCGCCCTTCGGACCATTCGCCACCGGTCTCGACCAGATGCCCGCGCGCCGCCAGCGCAGGTGCCACCTCAGGCGCATAGCGGCCCTCCAGCACCAGCTTCCCCGGCTTGGCGACACGCGGCCAGAAGCTGCTCGGCCAATGCTCGGTGTGGAAGGCGGGCGCGTCGATCGCCTGCTGGATCTGCAGCGCGTGGTCCACCATGCGCAGGAACATGATCGGCTGCCACTGGTCCTGCTGCTCGCCGCCAGGCGTGCCGAAGCTGAGCCAGGGGCGGCCCTCCTTCAGCGCCATCGCCGGCGAGAGCGTGGTACGTGGCCGCTTGCCGGGCTTGAGGCCGTTCGGCAGCGACTCGTCGAGCCAGAACATCTGCCCGCGCGTGCCGAGGCAGAAGCCGAGCCCCGGCACCGCCGGCGAGGATTGAAACCAGCCGCCCGAGGGCGTGGCGCTCACCATGTTGCCCTGGGCGTCGATGACGTCGATGTGGCAGGTATCGCCGCCCGAGGCGCCGAGGCGCGCGACGGTAGGCTCGCCCGCGCCGGGGGCGCGCGTCAGCAGTTCGGCGCGGTCGGCGGCGTTATGGTCCACCCAGGGGGTGTCGCGGCCCGGCACGGTGCCGGGGCGCAAGTCCATCGAGGCCTGTTCGGTGATCAGCTTGCGGCGCTCGGCGTTGTAGCCCGCGGAGAGCAGGTGCTCGATCGGCACATCCACGAAGTCGGGATCGCCGTAGAAGGCCTCACGATCCGCGAAGGCAAGCTTCATCGCCTCGGCCACCGTGTGCACGAAACGCTCGCCGAGCGGGTCCATCGCCGCGATGTCGAAGCCTTCGAGCAGCGCCAGGGTTTGCAGCATCGCCGGCCCCTGGCTCCAGACGCCGCATTTCAGCACCGTGGTGCCGCGATAGTGGTGCGTGAGCGGCGCCTCGATGCCGGCGCGCCAGCGTGCCATGTCATCCGCCGTCAGCACGCCCTTGTGGCGGCGGCCGGAGGTGTCGAGCATCTCGTGCTTGGCGACGTAATCGCCGATGGCCTCGGCAACGAAGCCGCCATACCAGGTGCGGCGCGCCGCCTCGATCTGGGCGACGCGGTCATGCCCCGCGCTCTCGGCCTCGCGCAGCAGGCGCTCCCAGGTGTCGGCGAGGGTGGGGTTGGCGTAGAGGCTGCCGGCCACGGGGCCGCCATTGCGCAGCCAGATCTCGGCCGAGGAATGCCACTCCGCCTCGAACATCGGGCGCACGGTGTTGAGCGTGGCCACCACGCGCGGCACGTAGTGGATGCCGCGCCGCGCATAGCCGATGGCGTAGGACAGCACCTCACGCAGCGACCAGGTGCCCCAGTCGCGCAGCATCAGCGCCCAGGCATCGAAGGCACCAGGCACCATGGCGGCGAGGAAGCCCGTGCCGGGCATCAGGTCGAGCCCGAGCGTGGATTTGATGTGGTGGACAGAAAGCCCCGCCGGCGCCACGCCCTGGCCGCAGATCACGCGCTGCGCGCCGGCCTTCGCGTCATGGATGATGATCGGGCAATCGCCGCCGGGACCGTTCAGGTGCGGTTCGGCCACTTGCAGCGTGAAGCCGGCGGCGACGGCGGCGTCGAAGGCGTTGCCGCCGCGCTCGAGCACCGCCATGCCGACCTGGCTCGCGATCCAATGCGTCGAGGCGACGACCCCGAAGGTGCCGGCGATCTCCGGGCGTGTCGTGAACATGCTGTGTTTTTTCCTGCGGCAGCTTGAGTGGTGCGATTGGCGCAGGCAGAAACGCCGAGGTCAATGTTGCGGTGCATGCATGCTGGTGGCGGTGGTTGGGCCCTCGGGCGCGGGGAAGGACACGCTGATGGAAGGCGCTCGCGCCGCGCTGGCCGGCGATTCGCGCTTCGTCTTCGCGCAGCGCAGCATCACGCGCGCGGCCGATTCCGGCGGCGAGGCGCATGAGGCGCTGACCCGCGAGGCCTTCATCGCACGACGCGAGGCCCACGGGTTTGCGCTGTGGTGGGAAGCGCACGGACTGCTCTACGGCGTCCCCGCGAGCATCGAGGCCGCGATGGCAGAGGGCCGAGTGGTGGTGGCGAATCTGTCGCGCGCCGTGCTGGAGGAGGCCGCGCAGCGCACCCGGCTGCGCGTGTTGAACATCACCGCTCCGTTGCCGGTTCTGGCGGCCCGACTTGCGGCGCGCGGGCGCGAAAGCGCGGGAGACATCGAGGCGCGCCTGGCGCGTGAGTTGGCGCTTCCGCCTGGCCTCGACATCGCCACCGTGATGAACGAGCGAAGCGTGGCCGAGGGCGTCGCTGCGGTCATCGCTGTGCTCAACCGAGCAGCGGCAGACGCTCGGCCAGCAGGAAGGGCGCGCCCGATCCTGCCTGGGTGAACAGGCAGAGTTCCGTGACGCGGCGCGGGGTGCCGGGCGCGTTGCCGAGATGCGCGGTGAGCGCGGGCAGCACGATGTCGCGCTCGGCCTCACTGAGGCGGCGCGAGAGCGTGACGTGGAACCACCATTCCTCGAAGACATAGTGGTAACCCCAGCGATGCAGGAATTCCCGCTGGCGCTCGCTCAGGCGCTCTGGCTTGCGGCGGGCGATTTCTTGCGGTGTGGGCGGGGCGCGATGTGCGTCGAGCGCTGCCACGCAGGAATCGCAGAAAGCTTGCAGTGCCTCTGACTTCTCAGATTCCAGCAGGGCGAGAAAGCCGTGGTGTTCGGCGAGTTGCAGCGGCGGCAGGGCGAAAGGCGCGGTGCGCACGGCAAGCGCCATCGCGTCTTCGCGCAGCGCCGCATAGCTGGTGGCGAGGCGGAAGGGTGGCTTCAGCGTGGCGTGCAGGCCGTAGCCGCCCGCCTCCCTCGTGATCTCCGCCATGTCGATGCCGCGCAGCATGGGCTGCACCGGTGTTGCGCCGGTTTCAGTATCGCGGCCGAGCCATTGCGAACCCAGTCGATGCAGCGGGTCTTCCAGCCGTGGCGCCCAATACACAGCAACGCGCATTATTGGCGCCGCCGATTCACTTCTGCGGACCCTTCGGCCCTCCGACGATCGTGGCGCATCATATCACCCGCTCACCACCCCGCCACACACGGCGGATGATGGCGTGGCCCTCATGCGGGCGGAACTGTACCAGATCGCCGCGCAACCCCGCCTCGATACGGCCGCGATCGGCGAAGCCTGCCATGCGCGCGGCATTGTCGGTGATCATCGCAATGGCCTCGGGCAAAGTGGTGTCGCCGTTGGCGGCCGCGAGCCAGGCGGCCTCGATCATCGCAGGCGGCACATAATCGCTCGCCAGCACGTCGACGGCGCCAGCGCGCACCAGATCGGCGGCCGCGACGTTGCCGGAATGGCTGCCGCCGCGCACGATGTTCGGCGCGCCGGCGATGACCTGCACGCCGAGGCGCTTCGCGGCTTCCGCGGCCTCGATCGCCACGGGGAACTCGCTGATCATGATGCCGTCGGCGGCATTGGCTTCGATCTCCTCCGGCGTCGCATCGTCATGGCTTGCGAGCGGCAGGTGGCGATGCGCGATGCGGTCCAGCAGCCAGCGGCGCTGCGGGCCACGCAGGCGCTCACGCTGTTCCAGCAATTCGCCGATGCGCTTGTCCACCAGATCGGCCGTCATGTTCTGCTGGCGGATACGCATGGCGCGATAGCGAACCAGGTCCCGGTACTGGCCGACGCCGGGGGAGTGGTCCATCAGGCTGACCATGCGCACCAGCGGATGATCGGCCGCCAGCTCCACCAGTTCCGGCATGTCGGCGGCAGGAAGTTCGCAGCGCAGATGCAGGAAGTGCTCGCTTTTCAGCAGGCCCGTCGGCGTCAGCGCATCGAGATCCTCGACGCCCTCGCGGAAGGTCTGGGTGCGGCCCGTGTCGAAGCCGAGATCGCCCAGGCACAACGCATCGAGCACCGTGGTGACCCCGGCCGCGGCCGTCTGCGTGTCATGCGCGAGCATCGCCGAGCGGCTCGGCCAGCGCGCCGTGGCACGCGGCTGCACCTGGCGTTCGAGGTTGTCGGTGTGCACATCGACGATGCCTGGAATTACATGGTCGCCGCCGAGATCCTCGGCGCCCGGCGCGTGGCTGCGGCCGGGCTGCACCTCGTGGATGGTATGGCCGCGCAGCACGATCGTGCCGGACAGGATCTCACCGCGCAGCACCAGCAGCGCGTTGGTCAGGATGGTCTCGGGGATCATGCGGCGTCCTGGATCGGATACACGTCGAAAAGTCGGTCGGCCACGCGGTCGCGCACCTCGACATCGTGGAAGATGCCGATGATGGCCGCGCCGCGCGCCTTGGCTTCCGCGATCAGCGCAATGACGATTTCGCGATTCGCGGCGTCCAGGCTGGCGGTCGGTTCATCGAGCAGCATCACCGGATAGTCGGCCGCGAAGCCGCGCGCGAGGTTGATGCGCTGCTGTTCACCGCCCGAAAAGGTGGCGGGCGGCAGGCCGTGCAACCGCTCGGGCAGGTTGAGGCGCGTGAGCAGCGCGCCGGCCCGCGCGCGAGCTTCCTCGGGCGCCAAGCCGCGCGCCGCGAGCGGCTCGGCCACGATGTCGCGCGCGCCGACACGCGGAATGACTCGCAGGAACTGGCTGACATAGCCGAGCGTGTCGCGGCGGATCGCGCGCATCGCCCGCGCATCGGAGGTGACCAGATCGACGATGTCGCTTTGGTGGCGCAGCAGGATGCGCCCCGCATCGGCACCGTAATTGCCATAGAGGCAGCGCATCAGCGTGGATTTTCCCGCACCCGAAGGCCCGGCCAGCGCCACACATTCACCGGCGGCGACCTCGAGCGCCAGGCCGCGCAGCACAGGGATGGTGACGCCGCCTTGCAGGTGCAGGCGGAAATCCTTGGCGAGCCCTTCGGCTCTGATCAAC
>JBBSCP010000025.1:0-21551 GCA_038250135.1 Acetobacterales bacterium
CAGCGCCCGCCGGTGGAGGAGGCGACATCGAAGACGGCCGCCGCGGCCAGCATCGCCGGGTCCGGCGCACGGGTGGGCGGGGCGGCGCAGGACGTAACCATAAGCAGCATGAGCCATGCGGCCCGCACGCCCTGCGCGGGCAGAGCGCCCGGATGGGCGCCGCCGCCCATGCGGCGAGCCAAGCGGGAGGAGGCCGTGCCCGGCGCCTGAGCGCGAAACCGCCTCAGGGGAAGACCTTCCCGGGATTCATGAGGCCCTTGGGGTCGATCGCCGCCTTGATTGCGCGCATCGCGCCGAGTTCCGCGCCGCCGCGCCAGCTCTCCATCATGTCGGTCTTGAGCCGGCCGATGCCGTGCTCGGCGCTGAAACTGCCGTCGAGGTCGCGCACGATCTCGTTCACGCAATCCATGATGCCGTGGCTGCGGGCGAGGAAGGCGGCCCCCTCCATGTCCTCGGGCTGTTCGAGGTTCATGTGGATGTTGCCGTCGCCGATATGGCCGAAGGGCACCGGCCGGCTGCCGGGGATCAACGCCACCAGCGCGGCGGAGCAGCGGCGGATCAGCTCCGGCACCTTCGAGACGGGAACCGAGACGTCGTTCTTCACGCTCGCCCCCTCGCGCTTCTGCGCCTCGGGGTGTTCCTCGCGGATGCGCCACATCTTCTGCGCCTGCGCCTCGCTCTCGGCCAGCACGGCGTCCAGCACCTCGCCTTCCTGCATCGCCTCGAACAGCACGCTCTCGGCCATCTCGCGCAAGCCCGCATCGTGGCGGGAGGAGGCCAGATCGACCAGCACATAGTGATCGGCGCGGGTCGCGACTGGCAGCGTGATGCCCTCGATGTGCTTGACCGCGAAATCGACGCCGAGGCCAGACATGTATTCGAAGGCGCGCACCGCGCTCTCGTCGCGGTCGCGGAAACGGCGGAACAGGGCGAGTGCGGCGGCCTCATCCGCCACGGCGCAAAAGGCCAGCGCCGTGTCGCGCGCACGCGGAAACATCCGCAAGCTGGCCGCGGTGATGAAGCCGAGCGTGCCCTCCGCGCCCACGAACAGATGCCGCAACGCGTAGCCGGTATTGTCCTTGCGCAGGCGCCGCAGCCCCTGCCAGATACCGCCATCGGGCAGCACGACCTCCAGCCCCAGCATCAGCTCGCGCGCATTGCCGTAGCGCACCGTGGTGTTGCCGCCGGCATTGGTGGAAAGCACGCCGCCGATCGTTGCCGTCCCCTCCGCGCCGAGGCTGAGCGGGAACAGGCAGCCGGCCTCGGCCGCCGCGTTCTGCGCCGCCTTGAGCACCACGCCGGCCTCTGCTGTCATCGTCATGTCCACGGGATCGAGCGCCCGGATGCGGTTCAGCCGCGTCAGGCTCACCACCACCTGCCGCCCGCTTTCGTCCGGGATGGCGCCGCCGACCATGGAGGTATTGCCCCCCTGCGGCACCATCGCCACGCCCGCCGCCGCGCAGAGCTTCACCGCCGCGGCGAGTTCCTCGGTGGAGCCCGGCCGCACCACGCAAGGCGTGGCGCCGCGGTACAGCGCGCGCCAATCCGCCAGGTGGGGTTCGAGGTCGCTGGCGGCGGTCAGCAGGCCGCGCGGGCCGAGCAGATTGTCCAGCGCCTGGAGCAGGCCGCCGGGCAGGGGGGGGAGGTGCGTGTCGGGCATGGGGGGAGGTTTCTACAGCAAAAACGCGCCGTCCACCGCCCCCACCCCGTAACGCTTTGCGACTTGCCCAGGCTGCGGCATAACGCGCGCAATCTGGAGGAACGCCATCATGCATCGTCGCACCCTGCTGGGCTCCGGCCTCGCACTCGTCGCTGCGCCCGCCCTGGCGCAGGAGGCCTTCCCGGCGCGGCCGATCCGCCTGCTGCTGGCCTTCGCGCCGGGCGGCGGGACGGATCTGATCGCGCGCACCATCGGCACTGCCATGGGCCCGGCGCTGGGCCAGACGGTGGTGGTGGAGAACCGCCCCGGTGCCGGCGGCAACATCGCCACCGAACAGGTGGCCTCGGCGCGGCCGGATGGCTACACGATGCTGATGGGCAATCACGGCCCGATGTCGGTGAATGTCTCCCTGTTCCCCAACATGCGCGTGAACCCCGAGACGGCGCTCGACCCCATCGGCCTGGTGGCGGATGCGCCGCTGATCGTCGTGGTCGGCCCGAAATCGCGTGCCACGACGCTGCCGCAACTGCTGGAGGAAATCCGCGCGGCACGCGGCAGCATCACCTATGCCAGCGCCTCCAACGGCTCGGCCAGCCATCTGGCGGCGGCATTGATGCTGCAGATGGCGGGGCTGGAGGCCGAGCACGTGCCCTTCCGCGGCGCCGGCCCGGCGCTGACCGATGTGGTGGCCGGGCACATCCACTTCATGATCACGACATTGCCCTCGGTGGTGGGCTTGCTCCAGTCCAACAGCCTGCGCCCGCTGGCGGTGACGGGCGATGCGCGCATGTCGCTGTTCGCCAACATCCCCACTGTGGCCGAGACCATCCCGACCTACAAGGCGACGGCGTGGTATGGGCTTTTGGTGCCGAAGGGCACGCCCGAGCCAATCCGCGCCCGGCTTTTTGCCGCGCTGCGCGCCGCACTAGCAAACCCCGAAGTGGTCCGCCGCCTGCGCGACGAGGGTGCGGAGCCCAGCACGCTGGATGGCCCCGGCTTCGCCGAGCTGATCCGGTGGGAGCGCGAGCGCTGGGCCACGGTGGTGCGCCAGGCGCGGATCACGGTGGACTGAGGGGCGGTGGCCTGTAGCCCCTTGGTCACGGCGCCCAGAGAACCTATTCTGATCACGTAGCTGGGGCCACGATGCGCGTGTCACTCGGCTGGGTTGTCCGGCCCTGGTCGCCGGAACCGCATGGGGGGAGGGTGGCAAGCCCCCTCCCGGCTACGCCGTTCGCGGGTATACCACCTTGGCCCGGGTGATTGCGTGCCCTATAAGAGTGAGTCAGCCGGGCCAAAGTGTGCTGGGTGCGGATTCGAGGCTTCGATTACGCAGGTGGGGATTGGCTCTCCCACCCCGGCTGCCCCCCCGCCCTGCCGGAAATTTGCCAGATCGGCGTGTCCCTTGGCAGACTGGCGCGCATGAGCAACAGATTATTCTACGGCGACAATCTGGAAGTGCTGCGGGGGCGGGATGCCGATGGGCGCCCGGTGATGCCCGATGAGAGCGTGGACCTTGTGTATCTCGACCCACCCTTCAATTCGGCGGCGAATTACAACGTGTTGTTCCGCGCCCCGGACGGCAAGGCCAGCGACAGCCAGCTCGAAGCCTTCGAGGATACCTGGCATTGGGGCGACAGCGCCGAGGCTGCGCTGAACGATGTGCTGACGCAATGCCGCCACAGCAATGCCTCGGTGCTGCTGCGCGGCATCGTGACGGCGCTCGGTCGCAACGACATGACGGCGTATCTGGTGATGATGGCGGTACGGCTGATCGAATTGCACCGGGTGCTGAAGCCGAACGGCAGCCTGTATCTCCACTGTGATCCAACCGCGAGTCACTACCTGAAGATCGTGCTGGATGGTATTTTTGGCGTAGAGAATTTTCGTAACGAGATCGTGTGGAAGCGGACAGGCGCGCACAATGACAGCCGCACCTGGGGCCGTGTTCACGACGTGATCTTGTTCTACAGGCGTTCCGATAGTGCGGCTGCCACATGGAACGATCCACGCGAATCCTATTCGGATGCTTATCTGGCATCCAAATATACCAATGACGATGGTGATGGGCGGCGCTATCAGCTGGACAACATGACAAGTCCAAGCCCCAGGCCGAACATGACCTATGAATGGCTGGGCTATCCACCACCAGCCTTTGGCTGGCGCTACGAAAAAGCGACGATGCAGAAGCTCCACGACGAGAAGCGAATCTACTATCCAATTCGAAAAGATGGAACGAGCGATACGTCACGACGACCGCGCCTGAAGCGGTATCTGGATGAAATGCGAGGGTCCGTGAGGGGCGATGTCTGGGTGGACATCCCCCCGATCAACTCTCAGGCGCAAGAACGCCTCGGCTACCCCACCCAAAAACCGCTCGCCCTCCTCGAACGAATCATCGCTGTCAGCAGCAACCCCGGCGATGTCGTCCTCGACCCGTTCTGCGGCTGCGGCACCGCCGTGCATGCCGCCCAGAAACTCGGCCGGCGCTGGATCGGCATGGATGTCACGCACCTCGCCATCAGCCTGATCGAGCGCCGCCTGAAGGACGCCTTCCCCGGCATCGCCTTCGAGGTGCTGGGCACGCCGCGCGACCTCGCCTCGGCGCGGGACCTCGCTGCAAGGGACAAGCACCAGTTCCAATGGTGGGCCGTCTCCCTGCTCGATGCCGTGCCGCAGGGCGGCAAGAAGAAGGGCGCGGATCGCGGCATCGACGGCATCCGCTTCATCCGCACCGGCCCGCGCACCGAAGACCTCGACCGCATCATCGTCTCGGTGAAGGGTGGGGAGAATATTTCGGTGCGCGATGTGCGCGATCTGGTCGGCACCGTCCAGCGCGAAGGTGCGCTCGGCGGCGTGCTGGTCACGCTGGCGAAACCCACCAAGGACATGATGCGCGAAGCCGCCAGCGCCGGATTTGCCTCCACCGGTCTCGGCCAGTTCCGCAAGATCATGGTCAAGACGGTCGAGGAATTGCTCGACGGTATCCATGACGATGCCGAACGCCTGCCGCCGCTCGGTCGGCAGGAAGGCTTTCGCCGCGCCGCCCGCGAAGGCGCCAAGCCCAAGGGCGCGCAACCTAAGCTGGACATCTAGCGGGCTACCCCCGCGGCGCCGCCGCCCGCGCCAGGCGGTCGTTGATCGCCTCGCCCAACCCCGCCCCGGGCACCTTCATCGCGGCGATCCGCGTGAGGCCCAGCCGCGCCCCCGCTGCGTCCAGCCAGCGCAGCCCGCTGAACAGGCGCGACGCCGCCTCGGCCAGATCGCCCGACGGCGAGAGGTTCCACCACGCGCCCGCCCCCGGCAGGGGATCCGGCCCGAAGGCGAGCAGCGCCTCATCCGCCGCGACCTCGTGCGCCGCGAGCCGCACGGGCAGGCCCGGCGCGTAGTGGGACAGCAGCATCCCCGGGCTGCGGAGGCTGCGCGTGGCTTCGGCCGCACTCAGGGCCAAGGGGCGGCCGACGCGGCCGATCACGGCCTCGATCGCCTCGACCGGCAGCCCGCCCGGGCGGAGCAACACCGCCCCGGCGCCGGTCAGGTCCAGCACGGTGCTCTCCACGCCGACGGCGCAGGCGCCGCCCTGCAGCACCGCGGCGATGCGCCCGCCGAGCTCGGCCATGACATGCTTGGCGGTGGTCGGGCTGACGCTGCCGGAACGGTTGGCCGAGGGCGCGGCAACCGGGCCGTCCACCAGCCGAAGCAATGCCAGCGCCTGGGCATGGTCGGGCACGCGCACCGCGAGCGTATCGAGCCCGGCACCGGCGAGCAGGTCGATGCGGCACGCGGGGCGGCGTGGCAGCACCAGGGTCAGCGGCCCAGGCCAGAAGTGCCCCGAGAGCGCCGCCGCGCGCCGGTCGGCGATCACTTCCGCGAAGGCGGCCTCGTCCGAGGCAAAGTGGCAGATCAGCGGGTTGAAGTGCGGCCGGCCCTTGGCGTCGAACACCGCCGCCACGGCGCGGCCATTCCGCGCATCGGCGCCCAGCCCATAGACCGTCTCGGTGGCGAAGCCGACCAAGGCGCCCGCGTGCAGCAACGCCGCGGCTTCGGCCACGTCGGTGATCAGGCGGGTCATGGGCGCCCGGTCACCAGGAAACCCGGATTGCGCCAGCCATGCTTGCCATAGCGGATACTCCCGCCGTTCCAATCTCGAAACATGCCGCCGGCGGCGAGCACCAGCGCCTCGCCCGCCGCGGTGTCCCATTCCATGGTCGGGCCGAAGCGCGGGTAGAGATCCGCGACCCCCTCGGCCACCCGGCAGAATTTCTCGGCCGAGCCGATGTTCACCACCTGCGTCACGCGCCGTGCTGCGACAAAGGCGGCGAGCCGCGGATCGCCCGCGCCCTGGTGGCTCGCCATCACGACAGCGCCTTCCAGAGGCATCGGCCGGGCGGCAATCGCCCGTTGGCCGGCGGCATCGCGCTTCCAGGCGCCCACGCCGACAATCCCGGAAAAGATCTCGCCCGTTGCGGGCAGGGCGACGGCGCCGAGCACGGGGCGGCCGGCCTCGATCAGCCCGATGCACACGGCGAAATGCGGCCGATCGGCAGCGAATTCACGCGTGCCGTCCAGCGGATCGACCAGCCAGAAGCGTGGCGCGGCCTGGCTGGCGGCGCCGGCCTCCTCGGCCTCCTCCGCGACCGCGGGGATGTCGGGCGTGGCCTGCGCGAGCCCGCCCAGGATCAGCGCCTCGGCCAGGGTGTCGGCGGCGGTGACGGGGGAGTGGTCGCGCTTGCGCTCCACCACGAAGCCCGCCGCGCGCACCGTGCGGATGGTGGTGGCGGCCTCGGTGGCGAGGCGTGCGGCCAATTCCAGCAATGCCTGATGATCCATCGGGCGCTGATAGCGGCGCGTCCAATTCGGCGCCAGCGGGTGGATTGGCGGCGGCGGGCTGGGCGGTGATACTGTCGCGCAGAAGCAAAACGGAAATAACCATGCCCGATATCGCCTTCGTCAAATCCGCCCTGCCGCGCGGCGGCGTGCTGGTGCTGCTGATCCCCGAAGGCGAGGAAGCCCCTGCAGGCCTCCACGCCGAGGCCGAGCGCGCCTGCGACGGCAGCCTCTCCCGCGCGCTCGACTCCGCCAGCTTCAAGGGCCGCAAGGGCCAGTCGGCGACGCTCTATGCGCTGGGGCCCTTCAGCAAGATCGTCGCACTCGGCATCGGCAAGGTCGAGGACTTCACTGCCGAGGGCGCGGAAGCCGCCGGCGGCAGCCTGGTTCCGCTGCTCGCCCAGGACCGCGAGGCGACGATTGCGGCCGATGGCCTCGCCGGGCCGCTGGTCGCGAGCATCGCGATGGGCGCGACGCTACGCGCCTGGAGGTTCGACCGCTACCGCACGAAGGAGAAGGAGGAGGACAAGCCGAAGCTCGAACGCCTTGCGCTGGCCACGACCGAGGCGAGCGGCGCCAAGGCCGCCTTCGTGCCGATGCGCGCCGTGGCGGATGGCGTGTTCCTGACCCGCGAGCTGGTCAGCGAGCCGCCCAACGTGCTGCACCCGATCGAATTCGCCGAACGCATTCGCGCCTTGGAGAAGCTCGGCCTCGAGATCGAGGTGATGGGGCTGAAGGAGGTGAAGAAGCTCGGCTTCGGCGCGCTGATCGGCGTGGCGCAGGGCAGCCAGCACGAACCCCGCGTGGTGATCATGCAGTGGAAGGGCGCGCCGAAGACCAAACGCGCGGCGCAAAAGCCGCTCGCCTTCATCGGCAAGGGCGTGACCTTCGACACGGGCGGCATCTCCATCAAGCCGGCTGGCGGCATGGAGGACATGAAGTGGGACATGGCGGGGGCCGGCACAGTCGTCGGCCTGATGGCCGCCCTCGCAGGACGGCGCGCGAAATGCGACGTGGTGGGCATCGTGGGCCTGGTCGAGAACATGCCGTCCGGCACCGCGCAGCGGCCGGGCGATGTGGTGAAATCCTATTCCGGCCAGACGATCGAGGTGATCAACACGGATGCTGAAGGGCGCCTCGTGCTGGCCGACCTGCTCTGGTACTGCCAGGAACGCTTCGCGCCGCGCTGCATGATCGACCTCGCCACCCTCACCGGCGCGATCATCGTCGCACTCGGCCACGAGCACGCGGGGCTGTTCAGCAACGACGACGACCTCGCACAGCGCATCATGGCGGCCGGCAGCGCGGTGGGCGAGAAAGCCTGGCGCATGCCGCTCGGCGATGCCTACGACAAGCAGCTCAAATCCGATATCGCCGACATGAAGAACGTGACGGGCCGGATGGGCAGCTCCATCACCGCGGCGCAATTCATCCAGCGCTTCGTCAACACCAAGGACGGGCCGATGCCCTGGGCGCACCTCGACATCGCGGGCACCGCATGGAGCAGCAAGGACCAGAACACCATCCCGAAAGGCGCCACCGCCTACGGCGTGCGGATGCTCGACCGGCTGGTGACGGATATGGGGGAGGGGTAGTGGCGTCGTGAAGGGAGGGGCATCAAGGGCACGACGTTGAAGAAGGGCGCACCAAGCCCCTGCCTTCAGGACGCCAAATACCCCGGCGGTCCAGGGCACTCGGTGCCCTGGTGGGGGAGGTGTGGAGGGGGCGAAGCCCTCTGCACGGCGCTGCTCTCCCTCATCTCGGCCACCATCCAGGACGACGCACCGTGCTCCGAGTGAGGTTCCGTCGCGGGGAGGTGGATGGGGCCTTGCCGGTCCTCGTGCCGGTGCGTCCGGGTGAGGCGTTGCCGCCCGAGGCTGGGGTGGCGGGTTTCGCGGGCGGGGTTGAGAAGTTGCTCGATCTGCCGGGGGTGCCGCGCCGGCTGTGGCTGGGGTTGGGGCCGCAGCCGCGGCAATTGGCCTGGGAGCAGGCGGGGGTTTTCGCCGCGCTGCAACTCAAGGCGGTGCCGCATCTGGTGGTGGAGGCGCGGGCGCTTGCCGCGGTCGAGGCCGCCTGGCTGTGTGCGGGCTTGGCGCTCGGCGCCTGGCGGTTCGATCGGTATCGCGGCGAGGCGGTGCCCCGGATGGTGCGGGTGACGGTGCGGGTGGCCGATCCGCGCGCGGCGGAGGCCGCCTGGGCGCAGGTGGCACCGGGGGTGGAGGGCTGCCTCTGGGCGCGGGATCTGGTGAGCGAGCCCGCCAACCACCTCACCACGCGCCGCTTCGCGCAGGAGCTTGAGACGCTGGCCGAGCATGGCGTGCATGTCGATATCTGGGGTCGCAAGCGCCTCACTCGGGCGGGGTTCGGCGCGCTGCTGGCGGTGGGTGGCGGCAGTGCCACGCCGCCGCGCCTGGCCGTGCTGCGCTGGCGCGGCAGCATCGTCGCACCACCGGTGGTGTTCGTCGGCAAGGGGCTGGTGTTCGACACGGGCGGCATTTCCATCAAGCCGGCCAAAGGGATGGAAGCGATGCGCGCCGACATGGCGGGTGCGGCGGCCTGCGCGGGGGCGATGCTGGCGCTGGCAAAGCGCCATTCGCCGGCGCCGGCCGTGGCTGTGCTCGCACTCGCCGAGAATGCGACTGGGGCTGGCAGCTATCGCCCGTCGGATGTGCTGCGCACCGCCTCGGGCCGCACGGTGGAGGTGGTGGATACCGATGCGGAGGGGCGGCTCGTGCTGTCGGATGCGCTGCACCACGCGACCACCGCCTTCGCCCCGCGCGCGGTGATCGATCTCGCCACGCTGACCGGTGCGGTGGTGAGTGCCCTTGGTTCGCATCGCGCCGGGCTGTTCGGCAACGACGCCGCCCTGATGGCCGAGCTCGCGGCGGTGGGTGAGGCGGTGGGCGAGCGCCTCTGGCCGCTGCCGATCGGCGCGCAACATCGTGCCGACCTCGACTCCGGCATCGCCGATCTGCGGCAATGCGTCCCGAGCGGCAAGGGCGAGGGCTGGGCGGGCCGCTTCACCCCCGATGCCAGCCACGCCGCCGCCTTCCTGCGCGAATTCGTCGGCACCACGCCCTGGGCACATCTCGACATCGCCGGCGTGGACACGCAGGAAAGCGCGCATGCGCTTGGCCCCGCCGGCGCCACCGGTTTCGGCGTGCGGCTTTTGGACCGGCTGGTGGCGCAGCATTTCGAGGATGAGGCAGGCCACCCCTGATGGCCGAGATCGGCTTCTACCACCTCACACGAACGCCGCTGGAGCAGGCCCTGCCGAAGCTGCTCGGCCGCGTGCTGGCGGCCGGTGGGCGGGCGCTGGTGCAGGTGGTCAGCGCCGAGCGGCTGGCGGCGCTGGATGCAGCACTCTGGGTCTGCCAGGACCCCGACTGGCTGCCGCATGGCACGCCAGCGACCGGCCACGCCGAGTTGCAGCCGATCTGGCTGACGCCGGAGGACGCGTCGGCGCCAAACGCCGCGCGGTTCCTGTTCCTGGTCGATGGCGCCGAGAGCGCGCGGCTTGGCGATTACGATCGTGTGTTGGATTTGTTCGACGGCGGCGATGATGCGGCGCTCGCTGCGGCGCGGGCGCGCTGGAAGGCGGCCAAAGCTGCTGGGCACGAGCTCGCCTATTGGCAGCAGGCCGCGAGGGGCTGGGAGAAGAAAGCGTAAATCACGCCTTGCTGCGTTGCACACCCAAAAGTTGCAGAACCCCTTCGCGTTTCTATAAGGTGAGCATCAGAAGAAGATGCGGGGTTGCGGTCATGAACACCGATCTGTCTGTCGTGCCGCCGGCCGAGGTCAAGTCGAGGCCCATCGAAGCCGATCCTCCCACCGGGCGCGCCCTGTGGCCGACCTTCATGCGCCGAACGCTGACGGAGGAGGCGCTGGAGGCCGCCGCCGCTAGGCCGCGTCCAACTGTTCGGTGAGGCTCAGCCACTCATCTTCCAGCGTCGCAATGCTGCGCACGATGACGATACGGCGCGTATTGGCCCAGGTGATGTCCTCGGCCTTGCGCTTGGCATAGGTCGCGGGGTCCGACAGGCGCTTTTCGATCAGCGCCGTCTCCAGGTTCAGCCGCTCGATCTGCTTCTCGATTTCCTTCACGCGGGCCTTCAGCGGCGCCAATTGCTGGCGGTTCAGCGCCTTCACGCGCCGCTCGGCGCCAGGCTTCGCGACGCCGGAGGGATCGTCGCCGCGCGCGGTGGCTCGGGCACGGTCCGTAAGCAGTTGCCGGTATTCATCCATGTCGCCCTCGAAGGGTTTCACGGTGCCATCCGCGACCAGCCAGAGCCGGTCCGCCACCAGCTCTATCAGATGGGGGTCGTGGGTGATCAGCAGCACCGCGCCCTCGAACTCCGCGAGCGCGCGGACCAGCGCCTCACGCGCATCGATGTCGAGGTGGTTGGTCGGCTCGTCGAGGATCAGCAGGTGCGGCGCGTCGCGCGTGCACAGCGCGAGCAGAAGGCGTGCCTTCTCGCCGCCCGAACAGCGGCTGATCAGCGTCTCGGCGCGTTCCGCCGTCAGGCCGAAGCGCGCGATCTGGCTGCGGCACTGCGCCGGCGTGGCGTTGGGCAGCGCGTTCATCATGTGCGAAAGCGGCGTGCCGTTGGCGTCGAGATCCTCCGATTGGTGCTGCGCGAAGAAGCCCACACGCAGCTTGGGCGATCGCTTCATCGTGCCGCGGGAGGCGGTGAGCCGCCCCGCGATCAGTTTCGCGAGGGTCGATTTGCCGTTGCCATTCGCGCCGAGCAGCGCAATCCGGTCCTCCTGATCGAGCCGCAGGTCGAGGTTCGCCAGGATCGGCTCCCCGCCATAACCGACCGAGACATGTTCCAAGGCGAGGACAGGCGGCGCCAATTGCTCCGGCGGCGGGAAGGCGAAGGTGCTGGAGCTGTCCTCGATCACCGCATCGATCACCGGCAGCTTGGCCAGCGCCTTGATGCGGGATTGCGCCTGTTTCGCCTTGCTGGCCTTGGCCTTGAAGCGATCGACGAAGGCCTGCATGTGCGCCCGCTGCGCGCCGATCTTGATACGCTGCGATTCCTGCTGGGCGGCGCGTTCGGTGCGTACGCGCACGAAATTCTCGTAGTTCCCGGTGTAGAAAGTCAGCTTGCGCTGATCGAGATGCACGATGCCATCCACCGCGCGATCCAGCAGCCCGCGGTCATGGCTGACCACGATCGCCGCGCCGGGGAACTTCGCCAGCCAGCTCTCCAGCCAGATCGTCGCCTCAAGATCGAGGTGGTTGGTCGGCTCATCGAGCAGCAGCAGGTCGGGCTCGGCGAACAGCGCGCGGGCGAGGGCGACGCGCATGCGCCAGCCGCCCGACCAGGAACTCAGCGGCCGTGCCTGCGCCTCGGCATCGAAGCCGAGACCCGCCAGGATGATGGCGGCGCGGGCCGGGGCGGCATCGGAGCGGATGGCGATCAGGCGCTCGTGGATCTCGGCCGCGCGATGATCCTCGCCATGCGCTTCCAGCTCCTTCAGCAGGGAGGCGCGTTCGATATCGGCCTCCAGCACGCTGTCGAGCAGGCTGGTCTCACCCCCCGGTGCCTCCTGTGCGACGATGCCGAGCTTGGCGCGCGCGGCGAGGCGCACCTCGCCGCCATCGGGCTGCAATTCGCCGGTGATGGTCTTGAGCAGGGTCGATTTGCCGGCGCCGTTGCGGCCCACCAGGCCGATCTTGCGGCCGGTGTCGAGGGTGAAGTCGGCATTCTCGATCAGCGCGCGGGCGCCGACGCGCAGCGTCATGTTGCGGATGGTGAGGACGGTCATGCGGGGCGTATAGCGCGCGCCAATGGTCCGTGGGAACGGTGAAGCGCGGCAGCGAGGGCTTGCGCGCCGGCCCTGTCCCGCCTATCGGGCGCGGCACCTTACGCGGTCGCACAATGGGAACAGACACATGGCCATCGAGCATACCTTCAGCATCATCAAGCCCGACGCCACGCGCCGGAACCTCACCGGCGCCATCAATGCGGTGTTCGAGCAGAACGGCCTGCGCATCGTCGCCCAGAAGCGCATCCACATGACCAGGGCGCAGGCCGAGAACTTCTATGGCGTGCACCGCGAGCGTGGCTTCTTCGGCGAGCTCGTCGCCTTCATGATCTCCGGCCCCGTGGTCGTGCAGGTGCTGGAAGGCGAGAACGCCGTTGCCAAGCATCGCGATTTGATGGGCGCCACCAACCCGGCCAATGCCGCCGAGGGTACGGTTCGGAAAATGTTCGCCGAGAGCATCGAGGCGAACTCCGTGCACGGTTCCGACAGTGCCGAGAACGCCGCCATCGAGATCGCCTATTTCTTCGCCGGCACCGAAATCGTCGGCTGAACTTCAGACGTAAAAAAGGCCGCTTCCCGTGAGGGAGGCGGCCTTTTTTTATGTCTGGCCGGCGCTCAGACCAGGAAAATGACCATCAGCGCCAGGATGCCGATCACGGCGCCGATGGCCCATTTCGAGCCCTGCATGAAGGCGTCGTAGAAGCCCTCCCGTTCCGGCATGATGTCCTCGGCCTTCACTTCAACCAGTTCGATCCGGCCCGTGGCATGTTCAGCCATGTCTGTCCTCAGTTCGGTCTACCTTGCTCGCCGCATTTAGGCAGGCCGGCGGGCAGCGGCAAGGCTTCTGCTGGCTTGCGGCCAGGCGCGCCAGCGCGGCCGGATAGATCCGGTGCTCCTCGGCCAGCACGCGCGCGGCAAGGCTGACTTCGGTATCCCCGTCCAGCACCGGCACGACGGCCTGGGCCAGGATCGGCCCATCATCCACCCCGGGCGAAACCAGGTGCACCGTACAGCCATGCTCGGCCACGCCCGCCGCCAGCGCCCGAGCATGGGTGTCGAGCCCCTTGAAGGCGGGCAGGAGGGAGGGGTGGATGTTGATCATCCGGCCCTGCCAGCGCGCGACGAACCCCTCGGTCAGCACGCGCATGAAGCCGGCGAGCGCGATCAGGGCGATGCCTTGCGCCGCCAGCTTGGCCTGAATCGCTGCCTCAAAGCTCAGCCGGTCGCGCGCGCGGCTTTCCACGACAGCGGTGGCCACGCCGCACGCGGCAGCATGGGCAAGGCCGGCGGCATCGGCGCGGTTCGACAGCACCAGCACGATCTCGGCGGGGTAGGCAGGGTCCGCCGCGGCGTCGAGGAGTGCGGCCATGTTGCTGCCGCGCCCCGAGATCAGGACCGCGGTGCGGACCCGCGCCGTCATTGCGGCCAATGGTCGGAAAGGTGGTCCACCCGCACCGCGGCCCTGCCCTCGCCGGCCTCCAAGGTGCCGATCCGGTACACCGTTTCCCCATCGGCGGTGAGGCGCGAGATCGCCTCCTCGGCGTGATCGGCGGCGACCACCAGCACCATGCCGAGCCCGCAATTGAACACGCGAAGCATCTCCGCTGTTGCGACTTTGCCGGTGCCGGCCAGCCAGGCAAAGACCGGCGGCACGGCCCAGGCGCGGGCGTCGAGCGCCGCCACGATGCCGGCGGGTAGTACGCGCGGCAGATTGCCGGGCAGACCGCCGCCGGTGATGTGCGCGGCCGCCTTGACCAGGCCCGCGCGGTGCAGCGCCAGCACCGGCTTCACATAGATGCGCGTCGGCGTCAGCAGCGCCTGCGCCACCGAATGGCCAGAGGCAAAGGGGGCAGGCGATTCGAGCGTCAGGTTGGTCCCGGCCAGCACGCGGCGCACCAGCGAGAAACCGTTGGAATGCACGCCTGAACTCGCGAGGCCCAACAGCACGTCGCCCGGGCCGGTAGCGGGCCGGGGCAGCAGCGCATCGCGCTCCGCCGCGCCGACGGTGAAGCCGGCGAGGTCGTAGTCGCCGCCCTTGTAGAGCCCCGGCATCTCCGCCGTCTCGCCGCCCACCAGCGCGCAACCGGCGATCCGGCAGCCCTCGGCGATGCCGGCGACCACCGCGGCCGCCTGCTCGACCTCCAGCTTGCCGGTGGCGAAATAGTCGAGGAAGAACAGCGGCTCGGCGCCCTGGACCACCAGATCGTTCACGCACATCGCGACCAGATCCTGACCGACGAAGCCGTGGATGCCCGAATCGATGGCGAGCTTCAGCTTGGTGCCGACCCCATCGGTGGCCGAGACCAGGATCGGGTCCCGGAACCCCGCGGCCTTCAGGTCGAACAGGGCGCCGAAACCGCCGAGGCCGCCCATGGTGCCGCTGCGGTCCGTGGCGCGGGCGAGCGGCTTGATAAGCTCCACCAGCGCATCGCCGGCTGCGATATCCACACCGGCGTCGCGATAAGTCAGGCTGGTCATGCAGGGCCCCGATCGGCTATGCGGCTGGCAGGAAGTCGAGGTGGTCAGATGCCGGGCAGCACGCGGGGCGGAAAGAACCACGGGGGCGCGGCCGCCGCAATCGGCGCGCTGGCCTTCGCACTGCTCTGCGCCCAGCCGGTTGCCCTGCGCGGCCAGGCTTTGCCGCCGCTCCCGGCCGCCCCCGCCCAGGCCACTTCCCTGGCGAGCCCGGGCGAGACCCCGCTGGTGCAGCGCAACGTCCCCGCCGAGGCCACCGCCGAGAACGCCGTGGTGGCCCGCGACCGAGCCCTGATCGCCGGCCAGCGCCTGGCCTATGAGCGGCTCGCGAGCCAGATGAACCTCGCCACAGGCCTGAGCGACCAGCAGATCGAGGGCATGGTTCGCTCCATCGTGATCGAAAGCGAGCGGGTGACCAACAATCGCTATACCGGGCGGATCACGGTGAATTTCAACGCGTCGCGCGTGCCCGGTGGGGCAGCGGCCGCAGCTACGGCGGTGGTCGATGGCGCGCCCGCCTCTCCTGCCGACGCCGCGACCCGGCCGGGGGCCGCGGTCGCGACGGTCGATGCCGTGGCACGCTATGGCTCCTTCCGCGAATGGCTTGAACTGAACCGGCGTCTTCAAGCGTCGGCGCAGGTGGCGCGGGTTGAGATCGTGACCATCAGCGGCCAGATGGCGCGGCTGCGAGTCGGGCTGCGCAGCGATGCCGCATCCGCCGCCGCGGAGATGGCGGCCGGCGGACTTGCCCTCGGACCCGCGCCGATTGGCGCCCCGCCCGGCGAGGGATGGCGCCTCAGCCTTGCCGGAGGCCGCTGACCGAAATCCGGAGGTGGTTCCCGGCACGGCTCCCGATCCGGGCCGGGATTCCGGTCAGGATTCGGGCCACTTCACCCTGCCCAACGCGATCACCTTAGCCCGGCTCTGTGCCGTGCCGGGCGCAGTGTGGCTGATCGTGCAGGGCCGGCTCGACATGGCCTTTTGGGTATTCGTCGCGGCCGGTGCTTCGGATGGGTTGGATGGCTGGCTGGCGCGGGTGCGCAACACGCGCTCGCGTCTCGGCGCCATTCTCGACCCCGTGGCGGACAAGGCCCTGCTGGTCTCGACCTACGTCTCGCTCGCGGCGATCGGCGTGCTGCCGGATTGGCTCGCGATCCTGGTGGTGTTCCGTGACCTGCTGATCGTGGGGGGCGTGCTGCTGCTGTATGTGCTGGGCGAGCCGCCGCAGATCCGGCCGCTGATGGTCTCGAAGGTGAACACCGTGGCGCAGATCATCCTCGCCGCCGGGGCGCTGTTGCTGGCAGGCTATGGCTGGGGCGACGCCTGGGCGCTGGAAGCGATGGTCGTGGCGGTGACGGCGACCACCATCGCCTCCGGCGCCGCCTATGTGGTGCAGACCGCGAGGCGCCCGCGATGAACCCGCCTGCGCTCCCCCCCGCTGGTCCCCCGACCGCCATTGCCCCGCCCGCTGCGCCCGCGCCTTCCGTGCCCAACCCGCGGCGGCCGGAGGTCAATCCGGGCGCTCGTCATTCCACGCGCACCCAGCGCCTGGCGCTGGCGCTGGGGCTGCTCGGCGTGCTGCTGGCGGCGCTGTGGCTGTTCTCGGCGATTCTCACGCCCTTCGTGCTGGCCGGCTGCATCGCCTATTTCCTGGACCCGCCAACCTCTCGCCTCGCGCGGATCGGCATGCCGCGGGGGATCGCGGCCTTCCTGCTCATCCTGGCCATGACGGCGTTGGTGCTGCTGGCGATCCTGTTGCTTTACCCCCTGCTGATCGCGCAGATCGGCGTGCTGGTGCAGCGCCTGCCCGCCTATGTGGCCGGCATCGGGCAATTGACGCGCCGAGCCCTGGAAGCTGCGCAGGAGGCCTTCGGACCTGAAGTGGTGGATGCCCAGCTGCGCGACCTTGCCGTGCGGCAGGCCGGGCAGATCGTGAACTTCCTCGGCACCGCGGTCGGCCGGCTGATCGGCGGCGGCATGGCGCTGTTCAACGTCTTCACGCTGCTGATCGTGACGCCGGTGGTGGCCTTCTACCTGCTACGCGACTGGCCGCGCATCATCGGCCGGATCGAGAGCTGGCTGCCGCGCCGCTCGGCCCATGTGCTGCGGCAATTGGGCCGCGACACGGACCGGGTGCTGGCGGCCTGGCTGCGCGGGCAGCTGCTGTGCTGCGCGTTGCTCGGCGTGTTCTACGCCGTCGCGCTGTCCGCCATCGGGCTCGAGCTCGGCCTCACGGTGGGGCTGATGACGGGCGTGTTGAGCTTCATCCCCTATGTCGGCTCGCTGACCGGCTTCGTCGCCGCGGTGCTGCTGGCCGCCGCCCAGTTCGGGAGCTGGGAGGGCGTGCTGATGGTGGTCGGCATCTTCTTCGTGGGCCAGGCGGTGGAGGGCTATGTGATCTACCCGCGCCTGCTTGGCGACCGGGTGGAGCTGCATGCGGTGTGGGTGATCTTCGCGCTGTTCGCCGGCGGCGTGGCCTTTGGCTTCCTCGGCGTGCTGCTGGCCGTGCCGATGGCCGCCGCGATCGGTGTGATCGCGCGGTATTGGCTGCGGCGCTACCTGGAAAGTCCGCTCTACCTCGACCCGCCGCGGACCGGGAGCTGAGCAAAGCCGAGGCGGAAAGGCTCAGCCTACCGCCACATCTACCGTCGCGCTGAGGCCGAGCGAAGCCGCCAGCGCGTCCAGCCGGCGTTGCACGCTTTCGCCCGCGAAGACGCCGGTGCCCTCGACCAGGCGCAGCTGCACCTCGCCCCCGCGGCGGCGCAGCGCGGTGCCGCGCAGCAGCACCGGAGTGCCGCCGCTGAGCGTGAAGGCCAGCCGCAGCGCCGCGCCGAGTTGCTCCGCCCGGCGCACCGCCTGCACGTCCAGGAGGATTTTCGCCGTGGCGAGGTAGGGCGCGCTCGGCTCGGCCTCGTAGCGCAGGGCCACCACCAGGGCCAGAAACGCCCGCTGATGATGGTCGAGCCCGACGCCGGGCTGCCGCAGGACCCGGAAAAACGCCTGCTCGGCGCGGTAATCCGGGTGGTCGTGGCTGCCGATGTCCGCCACCCAGCAGCTTGCGGCGCGGAGTGCCGCCTGGTCGCGGGTTTCCTCCTCGAAGATCGCATCCGTCCAGGCCAGCAGCGCCGGCGGCAGGGAGGCATCGCGGCCCCAGCGCAGCGCCAGATCCTGCCCGGCGGCGCGCAGCGGGTCTTCCTCGCGCACCTCGGGCGGCAGCAGGCGGGCGTACCAGCCCTCGCGCAGCCCATTGGCCGAGAACACCACGCGCCGCGCCCCGGTGGCGCGCAACAGGCGGCGCAGCACCACCGCGGCATAGGACATGTCCGCCAGCCTTTTCGCCGGTGCGCCGGGCATGCGTTCCAGCGTGCGGCGCGGCGCCTGGGCGACGACGCCGGCAAGGTCCCGCGCCTCCTCCCGTCGCAGCACGTAGTGGTGCACGATCGAGAGCGGGTAGCCGGTCTGGGCGATGTGGATCCGGGCCAGCGCGCGCCAGGCGCCGCCGACCAGATACAGGTCCCGCCCCTCGCCACGCTTCAGCCAGGGCAGGGTGGTGAGCTCGGCCTCGGCGATGGCGCGGGCTTTGGGCATGTCGCCGCCGCTGCGATCGGCCAGGCGGATGGTGCCCAGCGGCAGGGAGGCCCCGGGTGCCGCCACGCCCTGGTTCAGCTCGACCAGTTCGAGCGAGCCGCCGCCAAGGTCGCCGAGAATGCCGTCCGCGCCCGGAAAGCCGAGCAGCACGCCCTCGGCCGAGAGCGCGCCCTCCTCCGGCCCGGTGATCACGCGGATGCCGATATCGGGCATGCGGTGCTGGATGGCAGCGATGAAGGCTGCGCCGTTCTCGGCATCGCGCGCCGCGGCGGTGGCGACGATCTCGATCGGGTCGGCGCCCATGGCGCGCGCCACCGCTGCGTAGCGGCCGAGCACGGTGAGCGCCGGGCCGATCGCCTCCTCATTCAGTCGCCCGGTGTTTTGCAGGCCGCGGCCAAGGCCGAGCACGGCCTTCTCGTTGAAGATGGTCAGCGGGTTGCGCGACAGCCCTTCGAAGACCACGAGGCGGACGGAGTTCGAGCCAAGATCCACCACGCCCACCCGCGGCTGGGCGAGCGGCTTCGGCGACAGGCCAACGCGATGTTCGAGCGTATCCAATCGTTCAATCCTGAAGCACGCGATCTTGCCGCGTGCGCCGCGGGGAGCGGACCGGGCGGCTGAGTGCGCTGCCGCGGCCCGAGAGTGAGGGGTTGGTCATGAAATACTCGTGCGCGGAAACAGGCTTAGCCCCGGCTTCCATGCGCCGATAGGCGGCATCTGGCCCGAGCTCCCAACTTTGCATCGTGTCCTGCAGGTTCACCACCATGATCTGGTCCAGGATCTGCGCGTGCACGGTGGCGTTCTCCACCGGCACCATCGTCTCGACGCGCCAGTCCAGGTTGCGCGCCATCATGTCGGCCGAGGAGATGAACACCCGCGCCCGGCGCGAGGGCAGTTTGTGGCCATTGCCGAAGGCGTAGATGCGGCTGTGTTCCAGGAAGCGGCCGATCAGCGATTTCACGCGGATATTCTCGGACAGCCCCGGCACGCCCGGGCGCAGGCAGCAGATGCCGCGCACCACGCACTCCACGCGCACCCCGGCCTGGGAGGCCTTGTAGAGCGCATCGATGATCTGCTCATCGACCAGCGAGTTCATCTTGAGCCAGATGGTGGCGGGCTTGCCTTCTCGGGCGAGGCCGGCCTCGCGCTCGATCAGGCCGAGCAGCGCGGGGCGGATGGTCAGCGGGGCGAAGGCAAGTCCATCCATCGTCTCGGGCCTAGCATAGCCGGTCATGTAGTTGAACAGCTTCGCCGCGTCGCGCGTCAGCCCCGGATCGGCGGTGAAGTAGCTGATGTCGGTGTAGATGCGCGCCGTGATCGGGTGGTAGTTGCCGGTGCCGAAATGCGCGTAGCTGCGCAGGGTATCGCGCTCCCGCCGCACGACCAGCGACATCTTGGCGTGGGTCTTCAGCTCGACGAAGCCATAAACAACCTGCACGCCCGCGGCTTCGAGCTCACGGGCGAGGGCGATGTTGCGCTCCTCATCGAAGCGCGCCTTGAGCTCGACCATGGCGGTGACGGATTTGCCGGCCTCCGCGGCCTCGATCAGGGCGCGCGCGATCGGGCTTTCGCGCGAGGTGCGGTACAGCGTCTGCTTGATCGCCACGACATTCGGGTCGCGCGCCGCCTGGCGCAGGAACTGCACCACCACGTCGAAGGATTCGTAAGGGTGGTGGACGACGATGTCCTTCGCCGCGATGGCCGCGAAGCAGTCGCCGCCGAAATCCAGGATGCGCTCCGGGAAGCGCGGCGCGTAGGGCGTGAACAGCAAATCCGGCCGATCATCGACGATCAGCTGCCTGAGGTCCGCCACGCCGAGGAAACCCTTCACCGTGAAGATGCCCGGCCGCGCGGCGTCGAGCTCATCGGCCACCAGCTCGATCATGTCCGGCGCCATCCGGGCATCGACGGAAAGCCGGATGGCGCGGCCGCGGCGGCGGCGCTTCAGCGCGGTTTCGTAGGAGCGCACCAGATCCTCGGCCTCCTCCTCGAACTCCACATCGGTGTCTCGGATCAGGCGGAACAGGCCGTGCTCGGCCGGGATGAAGCCGGGGAACAGCCGCTGGAGGAACAGCGTGATGACATCCTCCAGCACCACGAAGCGGATCGGCGGGCGGCCGCTGCCGGGCGTGGGCGTCGCGGGCAGGCGGATGAAGCGCTCGATCTGGGGTGGCACGGGCAGCAGGGCGCGCATCGTGCCGCCATCCTCCTCCCGCACCAGCTTCAGCACCATGCAAAGTGCGAGGTTGGCGATGAAGGGGAAGGGATGCGCCGGGTCCACCGCGAGCGGCGTGAGCACCGGAAAGACGCGCTCCATGAACCATTGGTCGAGCCAGGCGCGGTCCACCTCGGTCAGGTCGGTCGCGTCGCAGACGCTGAGCCCCGCCTCATGCAGCAGGGTGCGCAATTCATGCCAGGCGGATTGCTGGAGGGCGATCAGTGCCTGCGCCTCGGTATGGATGGCGGCGAGCTGCTGCGTCGGCGTCAGGCCATCGGGCGAGGCGGTGGTGATGCCCGCGCGCTCCTGCCCGACCAGCCCGGCGACGCGCACGGAATAGAATTCATCGAGGTTGGAGGCCGAGATCGCCACGAAGCGCAACCGCTCGAGCAGCGGGTGGCGAGGGTTCGCCGCCTCCTCCAACACGCGCGTATTGAAGGCGAGCCAGGAAAGCTCGCGGTTGATGAAGCGGGTGGTGCTGTCGGCGCCGATGTCGGCGACGGAGGGAAGGGCGTCCATGACAGAACCTTAGCCCGGCGCGGGGTCGCGCGGCGAGGCATCCGTCGCAACTGTCACGGAACCCTCATCCGGATCGAGCAAACCGGCGAGGCTGCGCCCCACGAAGGGCCGGGTCAGCGGCGCGCCCTCGGCCAGCGAATCCCGGTCGAGACGCGCCACGGCATCTGCCACCGCGGCGGCGCGGCGCGGCAGGCGGGCGAGCAGAAAGGCCCGCGCCGGCGCCTCCATGCGCAGCTGACGGTCCGCCAGATGTTTCGTGAGCAGCGCGGCGAGCAAGGCATCGCTCGGCGGGCCGATGCCCAGTGCGGTGGTGGCGCGGAGCCGGCTTCGCAGGTCGGGCAGGCGCACAGCCCAGCGCGCGGGCGGCGCGCGTGCCGCCAGCAGCAGCGGCAGCGCCGCCTCGGCGCAGCGGTTGATGAGGTGGAACAGCGCTTCCTCCGGCGCGGCCTCGGCGTCATCCAGCGCGGTGGGTTCGGGCGGGGCGAGGGCTTC
>JBBSCP010000026.1:0-21320 GCA_038250135.1 Acetobacterales bacterium
AACAGGAGCATTCGCCGCATGAGCGACACCGCCGACAAGGTCAAGAAGATCGTCGTCGAACACCTCGGCGTCGAAGAAGCGAAGGTGACCATCGACGCCTCCTTCATCGACGATCTGGGCGCCGACAGCCTCGACACGGTCGAGCTGGTCATGGCCTTCGAGGAAGCCTTCGGGGTCGAAATCCCGGACGACGCGGCCGAGAAGATCACGACCGTCAAGGACGCGATCGAGTACATCGAAAAGCAGAAGGCGGCCTGAAGCCGCTCCCATCCCGGTAGCATTCTGGCCGGTAATAGTTGGGGGAGACCAGCGGTGTTCGGTCATCTGGACGCGCCGCGGCGCGTGGTCGTCACGGGCATGGGTATCGCCTGCCCGCTAGGCTTGGGCGTCGAGAATGTGTGGAAGCGGATGCTGGCCGGTGAATCCGGCCTGCGTGCCATTCAATCCTTCGATCCCGCGCAGCTGACCGCGAAGATCGCCGGCCAGGTCCCGGTAGGGCTTCGCGCCGAAGGCAAGCTCGACATCAACGAATGGATCCCCGTCAAGGACCAGAAGAAGATGGACCGCTTCATCCAGCTCGCGCTGGTAGCGGCGGTCGAGGCGGTCGAGGATAGCGGCTGGATGCCCGGCCCCGACCAGGAAGAAGAACGCTGCCGCACCGGCGTGATGATCGGCTCGGGCATCGGGGGCCTGCCCACGATATACGAAGCCTCGCTGCTCATCAGCCAGGGCAGGGCGCGGCGCATTTCGCCCTTCTTCATCCCCTCCGCCCTGATCAACCTGGCGGCCGGTCACGTCTCCATCCGCTACGGCTTCAAGGGGCCGAACCACGCCGTGGTCACGGCCTGTGCCACCGGGGTGCATGCACTGGGAGATGCGGCGCGGCTGATCGCGCTCGGCGATGCCGATGTCATGGTCGCCGGCGGCACCGAGGCGGCGGTGAGCGAGATCGGCATGGCGGGCTTCTGCGCCTCCCGCGCGCTCTCCACCAATTTCAACGATAACCCGACCGCCGGCAGCCGCCCCTGGGACCGCGACCGCGACGGCTTCGTCATGGGGGAGGGTGCGGGCGTGCTGGTGCTCGAAGAATTGGAGCACGCAAAGCAGCGCGGCGCGAAGATCTACGCCGAGGTCATCGGCTACGGCATGTCGGGCGATGCGCACCACATCACCGCACCCTCGGAGGATGGCGATGGCGCCTTTCGCTCGATGCGTGCGGCGCTGAAAAGCGCCCGCCTGGCGCCTGCCGATATCCAGTATGTCAACGCGCACGGCACCTCGACGCCGATGGGCGACGATTTGGAATTGTCGGCCGTGGAGCGGCTCTGGGGCGATGCGGCCCCCGGCCTCGCCATGTCCTCGACCAAATCCGCCATCGGGCACCTGCTGGGTGCGGCGGGCGCGGTGGAGGGCATCTTCTCCTGCCTCGCGATCCGCGACAACGTCGCGCCGCCGACGCTGAACCTCGAGAATCCCTCACGCGAAAGCCCGATCGACCGCGTGGCGAAGCAGGCCCAGCCGCGCCAGATCGACATCGCCCTGTCGAACAGCTTCGGCTTTGGCGGCACCAACGCAAGCATCATCTTCAAACGGGCAGCCTAGCCGGGACGGCCTTGCCAGAACGGCTAGGCAGGGCCATCCCCTCACCGCATGCGCCGCCTTCTCGTTTTCCTTGTCCTTATCGTGATCCTGGCCGGGGGCGCCGCCATCGTCTGGTGGCAGGGCAAGGCCAGCTTCACCGCGCCCGGGCCGCTGGCCGAGCCGGCTCAGCTCCTCGTCCCGCGCGGCGGCACCATGGCGATCGCCGATGCGCTGGCCGAGCGAGGCGTCATCCGCGATTCGCGCCTGTTCCTCGCCGCCATCCTGCTGACCCGCGATGAGGGCGCGCTGCGCGCCGCCGAATTCGTCTTTCCCGCCCGCGCCAGCATGGCCGAGGTGCTGGAGATCCTCCGCCGCGCGCGCCCCGTGCAGCGCCGCGTCACGATCCCCGAAGGCCTGACCATCCGCCAGATCGCGCTATTGCTCGAGCGCACCGAGGGGCTGATCGGCGAGATGCCCGTCCTCGCCGAGGGAGAGGTTTTGCCCGAGACCTACGCCTTCCAGTATGGCGACACGCGCGCCGCCCTCGTCCGGCGCGCCGAACAGGCGATGGATCAGGCGGTGGCCGAGATCTGGGCGAGCCGCACCCCCGGCCTGCCCCTCGCCACGCCGCGGGAGGCGCTGATCCTGGCCTCGATCGTCGAGCGGGAGACCGGGCGGGATGGTGAACGCGCGCGCGTCGCCGGCGTGTTCATGAACCGGCTGCGGCGCGGGATGATGCTGCAATCGGACCCGACCTCAGCCTATGCGGCGGCCGATGGCGGGGTGCTGGAACGCCCGCTGACCCGCGCCGACCTCGACCGCGACCACCCCTTCAACACCTACCGCATCCGCGGCCTGCCGCCGGGCCCGATCGCCAGCCCTGGGCGGGAGGCGCTGCGCGCCGTGGCGCGGCCCGAAGCGTCGGACTTCCTGTACTTCGTCGCCGATGGCACCGGTGGCCACGCCTTTGCCCGCTCGCTGGAGGAGCACAACCGCAACGTCGCCCGCTGGCGGGAGATCGAGCGGACACGCGCCCCGGCACCCGCCCGATGACCCCCTCGATGGCGCCGCTCTCGGGTTGGCCGCTGTGGTGGCGGATGATCATCATCGGCGCGCTTTGGGGTTCTTCTTTCCCGCTGCTGCGTATCGTCGCGGTGGAGATGTCGCCCTTCGCCATCGCCTGCCTGCGCGGCAGCTTCGCGGCGCTGGCGGTGCTGGTATTCATGGCGGTGACCGGGCAACTTCAGCTTTTCACGAAGCGCGTGGTGATCGGCGCGCTGGTGCTCGGCACCACCAATGGCTGGGTGCCGAACCTGTTGACGGCGGTGGCGCTCAACCATATCGAGGCTGCCCCGGCGGCGCTGATCCATGCCGCGACACCGCTGCTTGTTGCCCTCGTCGCCATCCCCTTCCTGGCCGATGAGCGCCCCGGGCCGCGCGGCGCGGCGGGACTGCTGCTCGGCTTCGCCGGCATCGCCGTGATCCTCGGCCCGGCGGCGCTGGAAGGCGGTGCCACGCTGATCGGCGGGCTGCTGATCCTGGCCTCCGGCGTCGCCTATGCCGCCGGTACCGTTTACGCGCGCAAGGTGAAGCCGGGCGGCGCGACACAGCTGGCGCTCGGCCAACAGATGGTGTCGGCGAGCGTGGCGGGCGCGCTGGCGGTGCCCTTCGCGCCGGTTGGCAGCTTCGACATCTCCTTGCAGCTATGGGTCGTGCTGGCCCTGCTCGGCGCTTTCGCCTCGGCGTTGCCGCTGACCATGTTCCTGATGCTGCTGCAGCGGGCGCGGGCGACGGATGCCGGCATGGTCGGCTATCTGCAGCCGCCCTTCGCGGCCGCCGTGGCGGCGCTGCTGCTGGGCGAATGGCCTGAACTGCGCGTGTTGCTGGGTGGGCTGGTGGTGCTGTGCGGGGTGTGGCTGGGGACCAGCCGGCGCTGAGCGCGGCCCGACGGAGGTTACACGGTGGACGCGGCTGCGGCTTCCGATAAGCTCCGCCCAGACCCGCCCCGCCCCGCCTCGCCCAGGGCCAAGGCTTGTTGGTGGTGCGATCCGTCCGGTCGGCAGGATCTCGCTGGTGATTCAGGCCTGGGCTGGTTCAACTTGGGCCGCGAGGCGTTCGAACAACGCTCGTGACGTCTCGGGGGTGATCGTGTCGAGGGCGCCTGCGCGGGCCGCCGCCTCGGTCCAGAGCCAGCTTCCCGAGGGGTCATGGCGCAAGTCCCAGTCGGGAAACAGGCGCGCCGACGCTTCATGGCAACAAAGCAGCTCGATCCGCTCGTGTCGCGGGTCGGAGAGGATACGCCCCAGCGTCGCGGTGACCGCCAAGTGTGGTCCCTCCAGCCATTGCAGATAAAGCGCGCCATGGCACAGCAGCGCGCCCGTGACTTCATCGCGGCGATTGTTGCGGCGCGACGCTTCGAGCATCGACGCCAGGATCGCCGGGCCAAAGTCACGAGGACGAGAGAAATAGGTCAGCTGTATAATCATGATCTCTGCGGGGGTAATACAGTATTACCTACGGTTGAAAAGCCTCTCAAGTTCCGCCTGTCCAAGTCGTAACACGGTGGGCCTACCATGGCTGCAGGTTGTGGCGTGGGGCGTTTTCTCCATCTGGCGTAGCAGCGCCGCCATCTCCGCCCCGGTCAGCCGCCGCCCAGCGCGGATCGAGCCGTGGCAGGCGAGCCGCGCGATGGCCGCTTCCAGTCGCGCTTCCAACGCCAGCGCCTCCCCCATCTCGGCCAACTCCGCCGCCAGGTCGCGCAGCAGGGCGGTGGGGTCGGGTGCGCCGAGCAAGGCGGGCATCGCCCGGACCAGCACCGCACCGGGGCCGAAGCCCTCGATCTCAAGCCCCAGCCGCGCGAGCTCCGCGCCGCGGTCGAGCAGCCGCGCGACGTCGGCGCCGGGGAGTTCCACCACGGCAGGCAGCAGCAGCGGCTGCGCGCGCACGCCGCCGGCGACAAGCTGTGCGTGCAGCGCCTCATGCGTCAGGCGCTCATGCGCAGAGTGCTGATCGACCAGCACCAGGGCGCCATCTGGCGATTCGGCGAGGATATAGGTCTCCAGGATTTGGCCGAGTGGCCGGCCAAGCGGGCCTTCCTCCGCGAAGTCGGGCAAGGGGGCAGGCGGTGGCGCGGGCGCGAAGCCAAGCGGCAGCGGCCGAGGCCCGTGGCGTCGCGCGTGGGCCTGCGGGCGCCAGCCGCCGAAGATCGGCGCGGGCGATTCGGCGAAGCCGCTGGGAGCGGGGCTCGCCAGCCCTTCCGGCACCGCGCCGCTGGCGCCGACGGCGAGCGCCCGGCGCAACGCCGAGATCATCAGCCCGCGCACGCCCTCCGCGTCGCGAAAGCGCAACTCGGTCTTCATCGGGTGGACGTTCACATCGACGGATTCGGGTGGCACATCGAGGAACAGCGCCACGGCGGCGAAGCGCCGCGCCTGGATCAGCTCCCGGTAGGCGACGCGCACCGCGGTCTGCAACAGCTTGTCCCGCACGGGTCGGCGATTCACGATCAGATGCTGCGCGGCCGAGGTGGCCCGGTGATGCGTCGGCAGGCTGGCCTGGCCGGCAAGCGCCATGCCTTCCCGCCCGGCCTCGATCGGCACGGCGGCGGCGGCGAAATCCTGCCCGAGCAGGGCCCCGATCCGCGCCTCACGCGTGGCGGGCGGCAGGTTGAGCGCGACGCGCCCCTCCACCTCCATCCGGAAGGCGACCTCCGGCCAGGCCATGGCCAGGCGTTCCACCGTCTCGACCGCGGCCTCGGCCTCGCTGCGCGGGGACTTCAGGAAGGCGCGGCGGGCGGGCGTGGCGAAGAACAGGTCTCGCACTTCGACGCGCGTGCCCGGCGCTCCGGCGGCCGGGGCCACCGCGCCCTTGCGCCCGCCCTCCACCAGGATCGCGTGCGCGCCGCCCGACCCATTCCGCGAGGTGAGCGTCAGCCGCGCCACCGCGCCGATCGAGGGCAGCGCCTCGCCCCGGAATCCCAGGGTGGCGATGCGAAACAGTGCCGCCTCATCGGGGAGTTTCGAGGTGGCGTGGCGTTCGATCGCCAGTTCGAGGTCGACCGCATCCATGCCGCGCCCGTCATCCTCGACCAGGATGCGCCCGATGCCGCCCTGCTCCAGGCTGATGGCGATGCGCCGCGCCCCGGCATCGAGCGCGTTCTCCACCAGCTCCTTCACCGCGGCGGCGGGGCGCTCCACCACCTCGCCGGCGGCGATGCGATTGGCGGTGGTCTCCGGCAAGAGTCGAATCCGCGATTCCATGCCGTTCAGAATACAGCCTCGTCGCTGCCGCGTCGAAGCTTCAGTTCAGGCCCAGCAGAGCTGCGAGGGCTTTCGGTGCCTCCCAGGAGGCCGGGTTCGGCAGGTTGTGGCGGAAGGCGCTGTAGACGCTGTCTTCCGAAAGCGAGAGTGTCGCGATGACAATCAGCATGTAGTCATATTTCGAATCATAGTCGCCACCGAGAATCCCGTCGCGCGTGGAGCCGAGTTGCACAAGCCCGTTCGATCGAAGCGGCTGCTCATGGCGTCCTCCTGCGGATGCGGTGGCAGCAGCTTCGTAGGGTGGCCGCGTGTGGCCGACCTTTCGGGCGGTTTCGTCGTGTTGCGCCCCGGGGAGGGCCGGCGCCGCTACCGCTGCGCGTGCAGGATCTGCGCGATCATCGCCGCCGTCGCCGCATCGGCCGCCGGCGCGCCGCCCTGCAGCGCCGGCAGGATGCCGCCCGCGAGCTGCTTGCCGAGCTCAACCCCCCATTGGTCGAAGGGGTTGAGCCCCCAGAAGGCGCCCAGGCACGCCACCTTGTGCTCATACAGCGCGATCAGCGCGCCGAGCGTCTGGGGCGTCAGGGCCGGCAGCAGGATCGTGACGCTGGGCCGGTCGCCGGGGAAGGTCCGGTGCGGCAGCAGCCGCTCGATCTCAGCCTCTGGCAGGCCGGCCATGGCGGCGCGGGCTTCCTCGGCGGTGCGACCGCGGGCCAGCGCCTCGGCCTGGGCGAGGCCGTTGGCGAGAAGAATGCGGTGGCTTTCGGCATGGCTGTGGTCCGGCCGCGCCACCAGCACGAAATCCACCGGCACGGGGGTGGTGCCCTGGTGGATCAGTTGCAGGAAGGAGTGCTGCGCATTCGTCCCCGGCTCGCCGAATACCACCGGGCCGGAGGCGCGCGGCAGGGGGACGCCGGTGAGGCTTACCCGCTTGCCGAGGCTTTCCATTTCAAGCTGTTGCAGGTGCGCCGGCAGCCGGGCGAGGCGCTCATCATAGGGCAGTACGGCGCGCGCGCCCCAGCCCATGGCGTTGACATGCCAAACCTCGGTCGCGGCCAGCAGGATTGGCAGGTTCTCCGCCGGTGGTGCGCTGAGGAAATGCTGGTCCATGGCCGAGGCTCCTTCGAGCAGCCCGGCAAAAACCTCGAAGCCGCAGGCGAGCGCGATGGACAGCCCAACCGCCGACCACAGGCTGAACCGCCCGCCGACCCAGTCGCGAAAGCCGAAGACTCTCTCAGGCATGATGCCGAAGGCGGTGGTGGCGGGGATGTTGGTGGAAAGCGCGGCCAGGTGCTGCGGCGCGGCATGGGCGCCCAGCATCGTCTCCAGCCAGGCTCTCACCAGCCCCGCATTCGCCATGGTCTCCTGCGTCGTGAAGGTCTTGGAGGCGACGAGGACGAGGGTGGTCTCGGGGTTCAGCGCGTGGCGCATCGCCTCCCAGGCGTGGGCATCGACGTTGGCGAGGTAATGCGCGCGCAGAGGCATGGCGTGGCACCACAGCGCGCGAGTCACCATGGCGGGGCCAAGGTCGGAGCCGCCGATGCCGATGTTCACCACATCGGTGAAGGCGCGGCCGGTGGCGCCGCGAATCTCGCCACGATGCACCGCGCCCACGAAAGCGCGCATGGCGGCCAGGGTGGCGTGCACCTCGGCCGAGGCGTCCTCTTCCCCGACCATGAAAACGCCCGGCGGGCCGCGCAGCGCCATATGCAGCGCGGCGCGTCCCTCGGTGGCATTGACCGGGTGGCCCGCGGCCATGGCGTCGCGGCAGGCGGGCACGCCGGTGGCTTTGGCGAGATCGAGCAGCACGCCGAGCGCGGCGTCATCGAGCGCGGTGCGCGACAAATCCAGCAGCAGCCCTGCGCCGCGCCTGGTCATCCGCGCCGCGCGACCGGGATCGGCGTCGAGCTTAGCCCGGATTGCCCGCGCCCCGGGCCGGGCGGCCAGCGCGTGCAGCGCGGCCCAATGCTGTTCGACCATCACGCCCCCCAACCCATGCCGCGCGCCAAGGATGGGCGCGGCGGGTCGGGAAGACCAGATGGCCGAACGTCGCGTCAGGCGGCCTTTTCGGCGCCCGCGCGGTTGGTGTTGGCGGCATTCGGCAGCACGTAGTCGGGCTCGAAGACGCGGGTGATGTCGCCGCGCACCAAACCGATGTCCGACAACTCGCGGTCGGAGAGCTGGCGTAGCTGCTCATAGGTGGCGCGCTTGCGCGGCCATGAGACAATGGCGTGGCCGATCGTGCCGAGCACCGTGGCGACGGCGCGCACGCCCTGCGTGACGCGGCGGGCGATCTCGGCGTCGCGCATTGCGCGGGCTTCGCGGTGGATCGCGGCGAGCTTGAAGGCCGTGCTATCCGGGCCGAAGCTGGAGCTCAGTGCAGGATCGAGGCGAGCGGAGCGGGAGTCCATGATACATTCCAATTCGGCTCGTGCCTCAATCCGCCGCTCGGCACCGCGCGTTTCGCGAGCATTGCGACCAGACCGAGACACTGGGCCATTCCAGTGCGACGCGGCTGCGGGACCCTCATGGCCCCGCTAGCCGGCGTCTTCCTGGCACCAAGATGGGGGCGGTTGACCGGAAGGTCCTGCGCCGGTCTGGCAGTTGTGCTATGCGCAATACGCATGATTATCTATCAATCCATGTTTTTTTGTTAGGACTTTGGTGACAAACCCATGATCAAGCCCCTTGTGCCTTCCGAACGCCTCGCAGCCCTCCGCGCCGGATTCGAAGCCGCCGGCATCGACGCCCTGCTGGTGCCGCGTGCCGACGCCTTCCTCGGTGAATATGTGCCTCCCAGCGCCGAGCGCCTGGCCTGGCTGACCGGCTTCACCGGCAGCGCCGGCCTTGCCCTCGTGCTGCGCGACCGCGCGGTGCTGTTCGTCGATGGTCGCTACACCACCCAGGCGGCAGCGGAATGCGACCCGTCTCTGTGGCAGACCCGTCACCTGATCGAGCAACCGCCGGCCGCGTTCATCAAGGATGTTGCGAAGGATACCGCCTCTGGCCTGCGACTTGGCCACGATCCCGAACTGCATACCGAAGCCTCGCTTGCCCGCTTCACCGAGGCCGGCGCCCTGCTGGTGCCGTTGCCGGCCAACCCGATAGACGCCATCTGGCCCGATCGTCCCGCCCCGCCCGCCGGCCCCGCCCTGATCCACGGGGCCGAATTCGCGGGCGAGTCGGCCGCCGCCAAGTGCCAGGCCGCCGCGGCCCTGCTGCGCGAGGCCGGGCAACAGGCCGTACTGCTCGCCGACCCTCACAGTGTCGCCTGGCTGCTCAACATCCGTGGCACCGACCTCGCCCATACGCCGCTTGTGCTGTGCCGGGCGCTGCTGCGCGACGATGCCACCGTGACGCTGTTCCTCGAGGAGTTCCGCGCGAACGCTGCCCTGCGCGCGCATCTCGGCACCGCCGTGACGTTGCGCTTACCGGGCGAACTCCCGGCCGTGCTGGCCGGTCTGCCAAATGGCAAGGTGCGGCTTGACCCGGACCTCACTGCCGCCGCCGCCCTCGCGGCACTGCGCGCAGGGGGCGCGGAGGCGGTGTTCGCCGAGGATCCCTGCCGCCTGCCACGCGCCTGCAAGAATCCTACCGAGCAGGGGGGCGCGCGCGCCGCGCATCGCCGCGATGGCCTCGCCCTGGTGCGTTTCCTCGCCTGGTTCGCGGCGACCGCGCCGCAGGGCAGGCTGACCGAGATGGCGGCGGCGGCCGAATTGCTGCGGTTGCGCGCGGCGGGAGAGCATTTCGTCGCCGAGAGCTTTCCCGCGATCAGCGGCTCCGGCCCGAATGGCGCGATCATCCACTACCGCGCCACGCCCGCCACCGACCGCGCGATCCAGCCGGACGAGGCCTATCTGATCGACAGCGGCGCGCAGTACCGCGACGGCACCACGGACGTCACCCGCACCCTGTGGACTGGCCCGGGCGCCGCCCCGGCGGCGCTGCGCGCACGCTATACGATGGCGCTGCGCGGCCACCTTGCCCTCTCGGCGCTGCGCTTCCCCGAGGGCTTGGCGGGGCCGCACCTCGATGCGCTGGCGCGCGCGCCGCTCTGGGCGGCGGGGCTCGACTACGACCACGGCACCGGCCATGGCATCGGCAGCTTCCTCAGCGTGCATGAGGGGCCGGCCGGCATCAGCCGCGCGGCGAAGCCGGTGGCACTCAAGCCCGGCATGATCCTGTCGAACGAGCCCGGCTACTACCTGCCCGGCCATTATGGCATCCGCATCGAGAACCTGCTGCTGGTCGCCGAGGCGCAGCCCCAGCCGGACCAGGTTCGCCGTTTCCTGGCCTTCGAGACGCTGACGCTGGCCCCCTATGACCGCGCGCTGATCGAGGCCGCGGCGCTCAGCCTCGCCGAGCAGGCGCAGATTGACGCCTACCACGCGCGCGTGCTGGCCGAGCTCGGCCCGGCGTTGCCGGCGCCGGCGGCGGCCTGGCTGGCGAGCGCCTGCGCCGCCCTGTGAGGGCGCGCCCTTAAAACTCGCTTCATGCCGGTCGGCGAGAATGCCGGCATGTCGCTTCCCAGACGCGCCCTTTGGCTTGCGTTGCCGGCCCTGATTGGCGGGCACACCGCCGCAGCCGCCGCTTTGCCGATCAGCGCCGATCTGCGGAGCGATGCCGCTGAATGGCACGCCTTCGCCGCCCGCTTCCTGGCGTCCGAGGGGAGGGTGGTGGATACCGCCAATGGCGGCATCTCGCACAGCGAAGGGCAGGGCTGGGGCATGCTTTGTGCTGAGCGTGCCGATGACCGCGACCGATTCGACCAGATGCTGTCCTGGACGCGGCGCGTGCTGGGCCGCGGCGGCGATTCGCTTTTCGCGTGGCGATTCCGTCCGGAAAACGGCGTGGAGGATACGAATAATGCCACTGATGGCGATCTCATGATCGCCTGGGCCCTGCTGCGGGCCGGCGAGCGCTGGGAATCGCCAAATTATACTGAGCATGGCACCGCCATCGCCCGGGACGTTCTGCGCTTATTGATACGCCAGGTGGGGGATGAGATGGTCCTTTTGCCAGGGCTGCGGGGATTCGAACAGCGCGATCATATCGTCTTCAATCCCTCATATTACGCTTTCCCGGCCATCCGGGCGCTGGCCAAGGCGGTGCCGGATCCGCGCTGGCTGGTGCTGGCGGGGGATGGGATCGCGCTGCTGCGCCGCAGCCGCTTCGGCCGCTGGGGATTGCCGCCCGATTGGGTGGCGCTGCCGCGCGGCGGCGGACGCCCGATGCCGGCCCCGGGTTGGCCCGCCCGATTCTCCTATGACGCGGTGCGGGTGCCGTTGTATCTCGCCTGGGCCGGGCTGGGGCGGGAGCCTGCGGCGACGGCCGCCGCTGGCTTCTGGACCGACCCGCGCCACCCGCGCCTGCCGGCCTGGACGGACCTTGGCTCCAACGCCATCTCACCCTATCAGGCATCCACCGGTATACAGGCGATCGCCCGCCTGGCCACGGCACAGGCCAGCGAGCCACTGCCGACACTGTCTATCGGGGGGGTCAATGAGGCCAGGGACTACTATTCCGCGATCTTAACCTTGCTCGTTCGTCTCGCCTGGCGAGATTCGAGGACATGATCGGCATGACGCGTTATCCATTGCGTCGATTGGCTATTCCCTTCCCGGCGGGGTCGCGGCATCTTGCGCTGCACTAAGCAGGGGCTTTCAGCGAATGGCGCAAGATACGGATGTCGCTCGGGTTGCCGCCGCCTTGCGCGCGCCCGGCATCCGCTATCGAAGTTTCGGCAACGAACCGGTTCGCAGTGCCGCGACGGCCGCAGGCGGGGAGTTTTCCCTGCTCAGCGCAGGCATGACCGCAGCCGCCGAAGTGGCGGCCCAGCAGGGCAATCCGCCGGAGACCTGGTCCGCCCCCACCGAGCCGGCCTTTGACCCCGCGCCTTACGCGTCCCAAACTGATACGCCCCAGAATTATGCGTCCCAAGCTTACGCGCCTCAGCCTTACGCGGCACAGGATTACGCGGCGCAGACTTCCGCGGCGCAAACTTCCGCGGCGCCAGCCTATCCCGTCGAGAGCTATGCCGCCGCGGCGCCGGCCTGGTCCGATCCGCCGCCGGCGAGTTGGTCCGCGCCCGAATCGGCCACCTCGAACCGGCGGGAGCCGGCGCCGCCGAGCTGGGCCGAGCCCGCCCAGCCCTCCTGGACCGAGATCCCCGCGCCTTCCTGGGCGGCGACACCCGACGCGCCTGCTTCCTGGCCTGAGCCCGCCGCGCCGGCTTGGCCCGCGCCGGCTGCCGCGCTGGCAGCCCCGCCTGCAGCCTCCTCGCTCCCGGTCGCCCCGATTGTCGAACCTTGGCCGGCCGAGCCCGCGCCGCCGCCGCCGTCTGCTATGCCGGCCTGGACCCCTGCGCCGCCTGCCGCGCCCGCGCCGGTCGTGCACGCCACGCCCGTTCCGATCGCACCACCCATAGCGGCTGCCCAGACCGCAGTTGCAGCGCCGGTGGCCACGGCCCCGCGCGTCTTGTCGCTGTTGCAGGCGGCGGATGCGATCAACAGCGCTGCCGCCCGCCCGCCGCTCTCCAGCCTCGCCGAGATCGGCACGGTACCGTCGCCCGCGGCGTCGGTTGAGCCGCCGCGCGCTGCCCCCGCCGCCCTGTTTCCATTGATCGAGGCGCTGGACCTGCCCGGCGGCTTCACCCACCGCCGCGCGCCGCTGCCCCTGGCCGCCGCAATCCCCGCACCGCCGCCGGCCGGGCCGAAGCCGGCTTCCGCGGTCACCCTGCCGCTGGCTGAATTGTTTCGCCTGCTTGCCGCCGGCCCCGCGCCGGCCGAACCCGCCTTTGCCCTGCTGCGCAGCCAATCGGCGCGCGCGCTCGGGCCCCAGACCTGACCGGAGGCTTTCTCGCCCATGCCGCTTATCTGTTTCGCGTCCCCCAAGGGCGGCGTTGGCAAGACCACACTCGCCGCCAATGTGGCGGATGCGTTTCAGCGCGAGGGTCGTCGCGTGCTGGTGATCGACCTCGACCCGCAGAACACGTTGCGCCTGCATTTCGGTGTGCCGCTTTCGGATACCGGCGGCTTTACCGCCGATCTGCCGCGCCGGCCGGATTGGCGCAATTGCGTGCGCAACTCGGCTTCGGGCGTGATGGTGCTGCCGCATGGTGCGATGGAACTGCGCGGCGCCCTTGGCCTCTCCGCGGCGCTGGAGCGCGATCCTGACCTGTTGGCCGCGCCGCTGCGCGCCATCATGGCCGATCCGGGCCTGACCGTAATCGCCGACACGCCGCCCGGCCCCTCCCACGCGCTGGCGGTGCTGGTGCCGATGGCCTCGATGGTGGTGGCGGTGCTCCAGGCCGAAGCGATCAGCGCGGCGCTGATCCCCGACATCGACAGCGGACGCTTCCTGGGCTCGGGCACCATGGCGGCGCTGTTCGCCGGGCGGTTGCGCGTGGTGCTGAACGAGGTCGATCTCAACTCGCGCCTGTCGCGCGCCGCGGCGGATGCCGTGGCCCGGCATCTCGGCCCGCGCCTGCTCGGCGCCGTCTCGCGCGATGAAGCGCTGGCCGAGGCGCTGGCGATGCAGAAGCTGGTGCAGGAGGTCTCGCCCGAGTCCCGCGCGGCTGAGGATATCCGCGCCATCACGCGCGCCATCGAGGCCGCGCTGCCGCAGGCGCCAGAGCCCTTCGCAGGCGGCTGGGGCGCCCGGTGAGCGCCAGCACCATGGGCCGCGGCCGCGCGCTCCGCGGCGGGGTCTGGGCGAAGGGCTGGATCATCTGGCCGTTCATGCTGCTCGGCGCGTTGATCGGCTTGACCTTCATCGTCGCACCGCTCGAGGCCGAGCAACAGATCTGGCTCGCCGTGGCGGGCTTCCTGCTGTACATCGTCGCCAACCGCATCCCCGGGCGCGGCATGACGATCTTCATCGTGCTGGTCTCCTGCCTGGTCTCGATCCGTTACATCTACTGGCGAATGGTCGATACGCTGGAATTCACCAGCTTCTTGCAGACCTTCCTCGGTACCGGCCTGATCCTGGCCGAGATCTACGCCATCGCCACCATGCTGCTGGCCTATTTCCAGGCGATCTGGCCGCTCCAGCGCAAACCCGTGCCGCTGCCGGACGATCCCGAGACCTGGCCGACGATCGACGTCTTCATCCCGAGCTACAACGAGCCGTTGGAAATCGTGAAGCCCGCCATCTACGGCGCGCTGGCGATAGATTGGCCCGGCCACAAGATGAACGTCTATCTTCTCGATGACGGCCGCCGCGACGATTTCCGCCGCTTCTGCGAGGAAGTCGGCTGCGGTTACATCATTCGCCCCGATAACAAGGGCGCGAAGGCGGGCAACATCAACTTCGCCCTGTCGCAGACGAATGGCGAGTTCATCGCGATCTTCGACTGCGACCACGTGGCGACGCGTGCCTTCCTCCAGCTCACTGTCGGCTGGCTGTTGCGCGACCGCGACTTGTGCATGGTTCAGACGCCGCACCATTTCTATTCTCCAGACCCGTTCGAGCGAAACCTCGCCTCCGGCCAGCGCGTGCCCAATGAAGGCCTGCTGTTCTACGGCATGGTGCAGGAAGGCAACGATCTGTGGAACGCGACGTTCTTCTGCGGCTCCTGCGCCGTCATCCGGCGTGAGGCGCTCGAGGAGGTGGGCGGCGTGCCGACAGCGACCGTCACCGAGGATTGCCATTGCAGCCTCAAGATGCAGCGCCGCGGCTGGCGCACCGCTTATCTGCGCATCCCCCTGGCAGCGGGCCTCGCGACCGAGCGCCTCATGCTGCATATCGGTCAGCGCATGCGCTGGGGCCGCGGCATGATCCAGATCATGCGCATCGAGAACCCGATGTTCGCCTCGGGTCTTCAGTTCTACCAGCGGTGCTGCTACCTCATGTCGCAGTTCCACTTCCTGTTCCCGCTGCCGCGATTCGTCTTCCTCACGGCGCCGTTGGCCTTCCTGCTGTTCGGCGAGAGCATCATCGCGGCGAGCCCTTTGGCGATTCTCGCCTATGCAGGGCCGCACATCCTGCATTCGGTCGGCGCCACCAGCCGCCTGTCGGGGCATGTGCGCCACAGCTTCTGGTCGGAAATCTATGAGACCGTGCTGGCGCTGTACCTGATCCCGGTGATGCTCGCGACGCTGCTCGATCCGAAGAAGGGCAAGTTCAACGTCACCGACAAGGGTGGCACGCTGCAGGAAGGCTTCTTCGACCTGCGCGCCGTAGGCCCGAACATGGTGCTCGCCGTGGCGCTCATCGCGGGCCTGTTGTCGGGCATCTACGGCCTGACGACGAACCCGGTCGAGAGCCTCGACTTCCAGGCCTTCGCGCTGAACATGCTGTGGTGTGCCCTGTCCTTCGTGGTCGTGCTGGCCGGTCTCGCCGTGGGCCGCGAACGCCGGCAGGTGCGCGAACGCGCCCGCGTCGGCGCCATCGTTGCCGCCAACGTCGTGCTCGCCGATGGCCGCGTGCTGGAAGGCGAGACGATGGACCTTTCGCTGGGCGGCGCCGCCGTGGCCGTGGTGCGGCCCGAAGGCGTCGCCGACGACGCCGAGATCACACTCGAACTAGATGCTGGTCCGGAATGGGTTGCCATCCCGGGCGAGGTGCTGCGCTGGCAGGATGGACGTTTGCAGGTGCGCTTCGCCGCGCAGACTCTGCAGGACGAAGGCAATATCGTGCGCGCGGTACTCGGACGCGCGGACGCTTGGGTGGATTGGGACGACGTGCGCGAAGACAAGCCTTTGCGATCGCTGGCGGAGGTGGCGCGCTCGATCGGCGGCCTGTTTCGTGGCGATAGCCAGTTCTCCTACTTCGTGCGGCGCAACCGCGGCCGTCAGGCAGCCCGCACCGTTTCAAGCACCGAGGCCCCGGCACCCGGGATGGCCGAGGTTGCACCGGAGGCGCCGGACGTCGTGCCGGCTCCGCCGCCGGCGCCGAGCCGTCGGCCCCGCGGCGAGAATACCATCCGTCGTGCCGCCGCGATCGCGCTGATGCTGGCGCTGGGCGCGCCGGGCGTGGCCTTCTCGCAGGTCAATCTGCGCGGCGCGCCGCCGCCGCCCGCACCCCTGCAGCCCGGGCCGCAGGGCCTGCCGAGCACGCTGCCGCCGCAATCGCCCGGGATCGGCGGCTTCGGTGCGCCGGCCACCCAGGGCGCGGCCGTGCCGCTCGCACCTGCCCCGGTGCCGACCAGCCCCTTCCTCGCCCCAGTCCAGGCGCCGGGCTCGCCCTTCGGCCAGACCAATTTTCCGAGCCAGCCTCAAGGCGGTGGCGGGGTAGGTTTGGGCGGCGGTATCGTCGGTGGCGGCATCAACACCGGCATCGCGCCGCTGCCTGCGGCGCAGCCGGGCTTCCTCGGCTCGGTGCCGAATGTCGGCAATTTCGGTGTGCCGGGCGGGCCGGTCGGCTCGTCGCGCACCGAGACCCGCACGTTGCGCCAGCTTGGTCTGCGCAGCCCGATGCAGCTGCGCGGCACGTCGGACCTCCAGGGCGTGCTGTTCGGCGTGCGCGGCGATGAGGTTGTCACCGGCGCGCGGCTGGTGCTCCAGGGCGCGACCAGCCCGGCGCTCATTCCCGAATACAGCCAGATCATGATGGCGCTGAACGAGCAATTCGTCGGCGTGATCAACCCCGACCGCAACCGCCCCGCCTTCGGCCCGCTGGAATTCCCGATCAACCCGGTGTTTTTCGCCGACCTCAACCGGCTGAATTTCCGCTTCACCGGCCGCTACACGATCGAGTGCAACGACCCGCTCTCGGGCCTGCTCTGGTCCAACATCTCCGACCTCTCGACGCTGCAGGTGACGCTGGAGCGCCTGCCGCTTCAGCGCGATCTGGCGCGCCTGCCCGAGCCCTTCTTCGACCCGCGCCTGCTGCGTGAGCCGCTGATCCTGCCGGTGGTGGTGCCGGACGGCACGGGCAACGACCAGTTGAAGGCGGCGGCGACAGTCGCGTCCTGGTTCGCCGTGCAGGCGGATTACCGCGGTGCTTCCTTCCCGGTCTCCTTCAACCTGCCGCAATCGGGCAATGCGGTGGTGATTCTGGGCGGGCAGGATTCGATCCCCGGCGTGGTGCTGCCGCGCTTCGAGGGGCCGACGGTGGCGTTGGTCTCCCACCCGACCGACCCCTTCGGCCTGCTGCTCGTGATCGGTGGCCGTACCGGTGCCGAGGCAGCGCAGGCGGCCCAGGTGCTGGCCGGGTCGCGTGAGGCGCTGGCTGGCGAGATCGCCGTGGTGCAGGCGGTGAACACGCCGCAGCGCCAGCCCTATGACGCGCCGCGCTGGATCCGCAGCGACCGCGCCGTGCGCTTTGGCGAGCTGGTGGATCCCTCCGAATTGCAGGCCTTCGGCTATGCGCCGGGGCCGATCGCCATTCCCTTCCGCACCGCGCCCGACCTCTACACCTGGCGTGGCCGGCCGCTGCCGGTGAACATGCATTACCGCGCGCCCCCGGGTCCGATCTTGGATGTCGCGGTGTCACGGGTCGATGTGGCGCTGAACGACATCTACCTGCGCAGCCTGCCGTTGCGCGACATCGAGCCGGGCTGGCCGCTGAACATCCTTTCGCGGCAATTCGTGCAGAGCGAGCGGCAATCCTCCCGCTTCGGCCTGCCGGCCTACCTGATCTTCGGCATGAACGAGTTGCAATTCCGTTTCGACATGCGCCCGTTGCACCGTGGCGATTGCATCGCGGTGCCGGCGGATATCCGTGCCACGATCGACCCGGACAGCACCATCGACCTGACGGACGCCTACCGCTTCACCACGCTGCCGAACCTCGCCTTCTTTACCGGCTCTGGCTTCCCCTTCACCCGCATGGCCGACTTTTCGGAGACGGCGGTGGTGCTGCCGGAGCGTCCGACGACGCAGGAGCTCAGCGCCTTCCTGTCGCTGATGGGCCGGCTGGCCGCGCATGTCGGCCATGCGACGACGAAGATCGAGATCGTCCGCCCCGGCGGCCTCGAATCGGTGGCCGCGCGCGACCTGCTGGTGATCGGCCCATTCGCCCGCCAGCCCGCGCTCAATACGCTGCTCGCCAACGGGCCCGTGCGGCTCGATGGCAATCGCATGCAGGTGGCGCTGCCCGATGCGCTGGAAGGGTTCCGCAACCTCTTCCTGGGTGACGAGCCGCGCATCGCGCGGGAAGAAGCGCAGGCGCTGCTCGCCTCGCCGGGCGATGGGCTTGGTGTGCTGATCGGCTTCGAAAGCCCGCTGCGCTCCGGCCGCTCGGTCGTGGCGTTGACCGGCACCACGCCTGGCGGCATGGACGCCATGCTGGCCGCGCTGCGTGACGCCGAGCAGTCGCCGCGCGTGCAGGGCGACATCGCCATCCTGTCGGCCGGGCGGGTGAACGCCTTCACGCTCGGCAACCGCTACACCGTGGGCAGCCTGCCACCGCATGTCTGGCCGCAATTCTTCTTCCAGACCCGGCCCGACCTGCTGCTGCTGCTGCTGGTCGTCGCCTCTGCCATCGTCGCCGTGCCCGCCTATTGGGCGCTGCGCCGTCGCGCCGCCATGCGCCTCCGGACCCGCACGCAATGATGACGCAGCACTTCCGATCCACCCTGCTCGCCTCGGTCTGCACCGTCGCGGCGCTGCCGATCCTGATACAAAGTGGCTTGGCGCAGGGGGTTGTCGTCGCCCCCGGCAGCCAGCCGGCCTTCGTTCCTGCCCTGGTGCCGGCCGGCGCCGAGCAGTCACGCGCCGTGGCGGCGCTGCTCGACCAGGCGAATTACTGGAAGCTGCAGAACCGCCCGGAGCAGGTTCTGCGTACGCTTGAGCGTGTGTTGCAGGTGTCGCCGAACAACCCCGAGGCGCTCTCGGGCATTGCCGAGGCGCATGCGCAGATGGGCAATGCCACCCAGGCGCAGGACGCTCTGGGCCGGCTGCGCGCTGCCGCGCCTTCCGATCCGCGCACCGCGGCCACGGATGTCGCCGTGCGGACCTCGACCGTCGATGCCGGGCAGTTGGCCCAGGCGCGCCAATTGGCCAGTGCCGGACGCAATGCGGAGGCGGCGGAACGCTACCGTGCGCTGTTCCGCGGTGGCCCGATTCCGGACAGCTTCGCGCTGGAATATTATCAGAACCTCGCCGGTACCGAAGGCGGCTGGGTCGATGCGCGCGATGGGCTGATGCGCCTGTCGCAGCGCGCGCCGAACAATACCGCCGTGCAACTCGCCTATGCACAGGTGTTGACCTATCGCGAGGATACGCGCGCCGAGGGCATCGACCGGCTGCGCCGCCTTTCCGCGCGCCCCGACAGCCAGCAGAGCGCCTCTGCCGCCTGGCGCCAGGCGCTGACCTGGCTCGGCACCGGGCCGGAATCGGTGCCGACGCTGGAGGGCTATCTTCGGCAATATCCGAACGATGCCGATATCGCGCGGCGGCTCGAGGAAGCGCGCAACCCGCCGGGCGGCGCGGTGGACCCCGGCTCACAGTCGCGGCTCGAAGGCTGGGACCTGCTGCAGCGCGGCCAGGTGCGCGACGCCGAGGCGCGTTTCACCGCCGCCCTCGCCCTCAACCCCAACGACGCCGAGGCGCAGGGCGGGCTTGGCCTGGTGCGGCTGCGGCAGAACCGCGTCGCGGAAGGCCGACGCCTGTTGCAGGAGGCGGTCGCCAATGACCCGGTGCGTGGCGATGATTGGCGCCGCGCGCTCAATTCCATCGGCACCGGCGGTGGCGGCGGTGGCCGCAGCTTTGCCGGGCAGGGCAGGCCCGGCGGCGGCGGCGGCGGGGCGGTGATCACGCCGGATCTGCAACGCGCGCGCAACCTGGTCGATGCCGGCAATATCGCGGAGGCCGAGCCCCTGCTCGCCGGCATCGTCGCCCGCAATGGCGGCGACCGCCCGGATGCCGAGGCGCTGCAAGGCGACATCGCGCTCCGCCAGGGCAATGCGGCGCTGGCCGAGCAGCGCTTCCGTGCGTCCCTCGCGCGCCGGACTAATTTCGGCGCAGCGCTGTCGGGCCTCGCCAACTCGCTCCAGGCCCAGGGCAAATTCGCCGAGGCCGAGGAAATCCAGCGCCGGCTTGGCACGGGCACGCCGCCGCAGGTCCGCGCCGAGGCGCTGCGGGCCGAGGCAAACCGCACCGATGACCCCGCCGCCGCCGCCGCCCTGCTGCGCGCCGCGATCCAGGCCGACCCCAACAACCCCTGGCTCCGTGCCGATTATGCCAGGCTGATGGCGCGCTCGGGCCAGGGTGCCGAGGCGCGGCAGATGATGGAGCAGGGCGTGGCCGGCCGCTCCGCGCCCGAGGCGCTGTTCGCTGCCGCCATCTTCGCCAATGAGCAGGGCCGCCCGGCCGATACCGTGCGCCTGTTGGAACGCGTCCCGGCCGGCGCCCGCAATGCCGATATGAACCGCTTCCTGGCCAGCGCGCGCATCCAGGCGGAGGTGCGGGGCGCGGCCTCGCTCGCGACCCAGGGCCGCCGGCAGGAGGCGCGCAACCGCCTGATGGCCATCGCCGCCCGCCCCGACCCGACCGGGGAAGCCGCGCCCGCCGCCGTGCGTGCGCTTGCCGCCATGAACGAGCCCGCCGCCGCCCAGCAGGCAGCGCGCCAGGCCGCCATCGCCGCGCGCGGGCAGGGTTCCACCGCGCAACTCGCCGCCGCCGGCGCGCTGATGGAGGCCGGGCTGGACCGCGATGCGGCGGGCGTGACCCAGACCATCGACCCGGCGCGCCTGACGCCCGACCAGCGCCAGGTGGCGCAGGGGCTGCAGTCGGGCCTGACGATCCGTGCCGCCGACCAGCTCAACCAGCGCGGCGATCAGGCGACGGCCTTCGAAGTGCTGTCGCCGAGCTTGCGGGCCGACCCGCAGAACCCGGCCACCAACCTGGCGCTGGGCCGGCTGTACCACGGCGCGCGGGACCCTGAACAGGCCGGGCGAATCGCCGAAGCCGTGCTCAGCCGCAACCCGCGAGATACCGATGCCCGACAGGCCGCCATGGACGCCGCCATCTCGCGGCGCGATTGGGGCCGGGCCGAGGCTCTGCTGAGCGAGGGCGCGGCGCTGATGCCCAATGATGCACGCATCCCGCTGCTCGAGGCGCGTATGGCCCGTGCCTGGGGCGATTCAGTGCGAGCGCAATCCGCGCTCGGCCGCGCGGCGACGCTGCGTCGGCAGCAGATCGGACTATCTGCCCAGCCGGGCGTGCTCGGCACCGGCGTGACGCAGCAGGCGACCGTGCCGCAGCAGCCGCCCGCCGCGCCCGGCTTTGAGAACCCCTTCCGCCGCGTGCCGCTGGCCGGGCAGGGGCAGCCGGTCTTCGCCAATCAGGGCTTGCCGCCCTTGCCGCGGAACCCTGGTCAGCAGAACCAGCAATTCGCGCAGGTCCTGCCCAACCCGGGCTTCATGCCGCCGCCCTCCGACCCGCTGCTGACCGAGATCACCCGCCAGCAGCAGGAAGTGCGGACCGAGGCCGCGCCGCGCCTCAGCCCCGCCTTCGGCCTGCGCGGCCGCAGCGGCGATAACGGGCTCGACCGCCTGACCGAGATTCACGCGGGCGCCGAGGGCTCCGTCGCCGTGCC
>JBBSCP010000027.1:0-21229 GCA_038250135.1 Acetobacterales bacterium
CGGCCATCGGCTGCTGGAGAAGCCGGTCGATGCCTTCCTGGCCGACCAGACGCTCGACATGCCCTTCGCCCTGATGTGGGCGAATGAGAACTGGACGCGGCGCTGGGACGGCGCCGAAGCCGACGTGCTGATGAGCCAGGACTATCGACCCGAGGAGGAAGCCGCGCTGATGCAAAGCCTGGCCCGGCATTTCGCCGACCCGCGCTACATCCGCGTCCAGGGCCGCCCGGTTTTGATGATGTATCGCGCCGGGCTCATGCCCGAGCCGAAGAAGACCATCGAAGGCTGGCGCCGGCGATTCCGCGAGAACCACGACGAAGACCCCGTCTTCGTCATGGCGCAAAGCTTCGACGACAGCGACCCGGGCGAGGTGGGCTTCGACGGCGCCATCGAATTCCCCCCCCACAAACTCGCCAGACGCACCACGCCGATCAGCGCGCATCTCGACTACCTCGACCCCGATTTCAACGGCACTGTCTTCTCCTTCGACGATGTCGTGCGCGCCTCGCTGGAGGAGCCTGCGCCGGATTTCCCGCTGATCAAATGCGCCATCCCCGGCTGGGACAACGACCCGCGCAAGCAGGGCAACGGCACCGTCGTGATCCACGGCGCCAAGCCCGCCAGCTACCAGGCCTGGATGGCCGAGCTGGTGGACCGCGCCGTGCGCACGCCCTTCTTCGGCGAGCCGCTGGTCTGCGTGAACGCCTGGAACGAGTGGTGCGAGGGCGCCTATCTGGAGCCCGACCTGCACTACGGCGCGGCCTTCCTCAACGCCAATGCGCGCGCCGTGATCGGCGCCCAACCGGCGGAGGGGCCGGCCCTCCTGGTCGCCGCAACCGATGCCGAGGACACGGAAGCGACCACCCGGCTGATCCAGGCGGTGCGCGGGCTGCGCCAACTCACCGGGCTGCGCGTGGAGGTGCTGCTTCTGGCCGGCGGCCCGCGGGAGGAGGAATTCGCTCGCCTCGGCCCGGTCACGGTGACCGCAACAGCGCTCGAGGCCGCGCTCGACGCCGCGCGTCTCAGCGGCGTGCGGCATACGCTGATCACCTCCGCCGCCGCGACCTCGCTGGCGGCCGCGGCCGCTGTACGCGGTTTTGCGATCACGGTGATGGCGCAGGAGATGCCCGGCGAGTTGCGGGCGCGGCACGCGCTGGGCGGGCTGCGCGGCGCGCTGCGGCACGCCGATCGGCTGCTGGTGCCAAGCGAGGCCGTGGCGCTGGCGCTGGCCGCCGAATTCAAGTTGCCCACCAAGGTGACGGTGGTGGAGCCGGGCCTCGATGGTCTGGCGCCGCACGACCCGGCGGCGCGGCGGGCGCTGCGGGCCGAGCTCAACCTGGCGGAGGGCGATCGCCTGCTGCTCGGCGCCGGGCCGGGCGATCTGCGGCACGGCTTCGACCTGTTCCTGCAGTTGTTCCGACGGCTGCGCCAGCAGGAGCCCAAGCTGCGCGCCATCTGGGTCGGCACGCCGGATGCCTCGCTGCGCGGCTGGCTGGCGGGCGAAATTGCCGGACTCGGCCGCCAGGGACTGCGCGTGGTGGAGCACCTGGCCGAGCCGGGAGCGCTGCTCTCGGCCGCCGATGTGCTGGCGCTGACGGCGCGAGAGGCGCCCTTCCCGACCCTGGCGCAGCAGGCCGTGGCAGCCGGGCTGCCGGTCGTGACCTTCGAGGGTGCCGGCGGTGCCGCGGGCCTGCTCGCCAGCTTCACCGGCCGCGCGGTGCCGATGGGCGATATCGAGGCGATGGCCGAGGCCACCCTGGCCCTGCTCAAGGCGCCGCCGCCCGAAGCTGCGCGCGAGATCGCCTATGCCACGGCGCGGCGCCGGTTCGACCCGCGCCACGCCGCCGCCGCCCTGCTCGGCGCCGTGCTGCCCAACCTGCCCGACATCGCCGTGGTGGTGCCGGGACGCGGCCAGGGCGGTCTGCTCGCCAGCCGACTCGACGGCGTATTCCGCCAGGATCTGCCGGTACGGGAGGTGGTGCTGCTCGACGATCCCGGCGACGCCAAGGTCGCCGCCGGCGCCACGCTCGCGGCGCGCCGCTGGCACCGTCTGGTCCATATCATGCCCGGCCCAGGTTCCGGCCCGAACTGCGGAACCGCCGCTGCGATGGCTGAGGCGGCACTGGCCGCCACGACGGCAGGGCTCATCTGGCTGGCGCAGACCGACCATGCGCCCTCAGGCATCTTCCTGCGCCGCGCCGCGGCTGCCCTGGCGGCAACTCCGGCAGCGCCCTTCGCGGCGGCCGGCAAGGCGCCGATCCTGGCCGGGGTGCTGTGGCGCCGCGCCGCCTTGATGGCGGCCTTGTCGGCAACGGGAACGGCCGTGGATGGTCCGGCACTCTGCCAGGCGGCAGCGAAGCTCGGCGCGCCTGTCCTGCTGCTGGATGTGCCGCTGCTGGCCCTGGCCCCCGCGCCGCGGCCCTCGCCCCCACCTCCCGAACCGGCTCCCTCGCCGCCGGCGTCCGCGCCGCGAGGCAGCCTGCGCCCGGCGGGTGCGCCGCGTGGGGCGGAGCCGCGGCGGAAGAAATAGCCGCGTCGTCCTAAAATCCTAAAATTATTCCATAATAGTTACTTTGTCTTATTTTCAATATTCTCCTGATTGCCGAAATCGGGCCAGCACCGGGTGCAGCGATACGTTTGATCGCAATTCGTTTCATTTCGCCTGTATTGCGAATATCCCGCGCGCTCCAGGGGGAAGAAGCGCAGCCTTTGCAATGGTTTCGTCATTATTGAGGGACCTCACGCGTCAGTGTTGTGCGCTGCGGTAGAAGCCGACCTCCCTCTGGCAACAACTCCTGCCTTGAATTACATTTAATTCAATGGGTTAAGCGATAATCTCCGGCCGTGGCGCCCTGCTACCCCAAGGGAAATTCGATTGACTTAAGCGACAGCAAGCTCTTAATGCACGCACAGGTTATGGGCGATAGCAGGCCCTAACATCTCGCTCGGAGGTTTCTCATGTCCGGCTTCGCTTCAATCTACGGTGGTAGCGGCGACGATGCACTCACGCCATCGGTGCTCAACCAAAGCAACTTCATCGACGGCGGCGGCGGTGACGACGTGATTGCCTCGCTCGGGGGCAACGACACCGTGCTCGGCGGCGGCGGTGACGACGTTGTCCTCGCCGGCACCGGCGCCGATGTGGTGTTCGGCCAGGGCGGGGCGGATCGGATCTACGGCGAGCAGGGCAGTGACGGCCTTTTCGGTGGCGCCGGCGCGGATACCCTGTTCGGCGGCGCGGGTGACGACACGCTACTCGGTGGGTCCGGCCAGGACAGCCTGATCGGCGGCGCGGGAGACGATGTACTGGGCGGTGGCAACGGCCCCGACGCCTTCGAGTTCAACAATGGCTTCGGCAACGACCTGATCATCGGCTTCCAGATCGGCACCGACATCCTGCAGATCTCGGGCAACATCAACGGCTCGGGCGTGGCGCTGCCCGGCGACCTGCTGCCCTTCGTTTCCGCAGATGGCTTCGGCAATGCCGTGATCACGCTGGGCGGCGACAGCATCACGCTGCAGGGCATCGGGGTCGGCGACGTGGCGGCGAACATCAACTCGATCATCCAGATCATCTGATCAGACCATCTTGAACAGCCTCGGCGCGTCGGAGGGGGAAACCCCGCAGCCTATCCTGCCGGTAGCTTCACTGTTCCGACTCGGCACCGATATTGCCGTGGTGCTGGCCGAGGGTGCGCCAGAGCTTCTGCGTTCGATCGAACTCCGAGACGATTCTGGCCCAGGCGATCCTGGCCCAGGCGATCCTGGCCCAGGCGATCCTGGGGCGCCATTCCGCCCCTCCTCTCAGCTTCCGCTCGGCGATGTCGCCGCGCTTTTGCTGTTCCGGGCGGCACCCCACGCTGCGCTGTCCCAGCGCAGCGGCTCGGGTGACTGGAGCAGCCTTGGCGCGGCCCAGTCGCTGGCACATTTGGCCGAGCGGTTGCTCGGCACACCTCGGCTGCTCGCGCTGATCGCCAGCAAGGCCGCCGGCTCGCTGCGCGCGGCCGGCGATGCAGGTTTCCTGCGTGATTTCTTCGCCCTTTCCCGGCCGCTCGCCCATGCGGCGCCGGAAGGCATGCGCCCGATGGTTGGCCTCGGCCTCGGCCGCCAACTCTGGCGCGCCGATCAGGGGGGCTGGTTGCTCACCCCGCATAGCCTGGCCCGCGTGCCAGAGCCCGATTCGGGGCTGATCCTGATGCCGCCCAACGCGGCCGACGCGCTATTGCTGCGGGCTGACGCGGCGCCGCTGCTGCTGCCCAGCGGCATGCCGGCGCCGCCCACCCTCGTTGAACTCGCCCGCCAGGGCGGTGGCGCGCCGCCCGGCCTGATGCGCCAAGCCTATATGGCGTTGCGCCGCTATACCCAGGAGCCCTGGTGCCTTGACGCCGTCCGCGATGCGCAGGTGTTGGCCATGGCGCCACCGCGCGCTGCGGCCGAGCCCGCCAATGCCGTGGCCGGCGCGATCGATCGCGCCCTGTCCGACCAGGGCGGCGGCGTGTTCCTGGTGGGCTGGCTGCATGACCCGTTGAAGTTGATCCGCGGCCTCACGCTGCGCGGTCCCTTCGGCGCCGTACCCGTGCCCGCGGCGGCCATGTTTCCCGCCAGCCGTCCAGACGTGGTCAAGCGCTTCGAGCAGGCGCCCTTCGGCAACCCCGATCCGCGCCCGGGCTTCGCCGTACACATCCCCGATGCCGGGCCAGGCCCGGTGGCGCAATGGCGGGTCGAGGTCGCGCTCGGCTCGGGTGACGCCATCGAACTGGTGGCCGGGCCTGCTTTGCTGCCTGCCGCCCAGGCGCGCGAAGCCGTGCTGCGCAGCGTCAACCCGCTCGATGTCGGGCCGGACATGCTCGACCTTTGCCTCTCGCCCCCCGCCGCTCGGCTGCACCGCGCTGCCTCGGCCGAACCGGTCTGGCTCGATGTGGTGCAGATCGGCGACCGGCCGAAGGCGCCGCTTGTCTCGGTGGTGATCCCGCTCTACCGCAACCTGCGCTTCGTCAGGCATCAGGTCGCCGCCTTCGCGCGCGACCCGATGCTGCGCGCCAGCGAGATCATCATGGTGCTCGACAGCCCCGAGCAGCGCGGCGAGGCCGAGCACCTGCTGCGCGGCGTCTGCGGGCTGATGGACCTGCCGGTGACGCTGGCGCTGCACGGCCGCAACGCCGGCTACGCCACGGCCTGCAATACCGGCGCCGCGCTCGCCAATGCGCCGGTGCTGCTGCAACTCAATTCCGATGTGATCCCGGACGTGCCCGGCTGGCTGAAGCCGCTGCTGGCGCGGCTCGACTCCGACCCGAGCATCGGCTGCGTCGGCCCGAAGCTGATGTTCGACGATGGCTCGTTGCAGCATGCCGGGCTGTATTTTGCCCGTGGGCCGCTCGATGACTGGTACAATTGCCACTATTTCAAAGGCTTCCCCCGGCACTATCCGGAGGCGAACCGGCCCCGCCCCACGCCCGGCGTCACCGGTGCGGCGATGCTGATGCGGCGCAGCGCCTGGGATGCGGTCGGCGGCTTCCACGCCGACTACATCGTGGGCGACTACGAGGATAGCGACCTGTGCCTGCGGCTGCGCCAGGCCGGGTTCGGCATCTTCTACGAACCCGCCGCGGAGCTGTACCATTTCGAACGCCAGTCCATCGCGCAGCATGGCGGCTATGCCGGCACGGTCGCCGCCGCCTACAACCGCCGCCTGCACCATCGGCGCTGGGCGAGCACCATCGAGACGCTCATGGAAGCCTTCCCCCGGGTCGGCGAGACCCACGCCGCCGCCTGAACTCCCCCGCCCCCGCATCTTCGGACCTTGCGCCGCGCCCCGGTTTCGGGGCCACTTCCCCAGCGGCCGGTGCGCGCACCCCGCAATCACGTGAGCCAAACGCCCCGATGCGCCTTCTCGTCTTCTGTCACAATCATCCCGATCTGCAGCCCGGCGGCACCGAAGTCGTCGCGCGGGGCCTGTTTCGCGAACTGCGCGACCGGCATGGCGTGGAGGGCCTGTTCCTCGGCGCCGTCACCGGCCAGCACCGCGAACGCCGCCCCGGCACGCTGTTCCAGTCGGCCGGGCGGCAATCGGACGAGATGCTGGTCTGGCTCAGCCATTTCGACCGTTTCCACCTCGCGCAGCTCGACACCTGGGGCATGGGCGAGCTCGGCCCCTTCGTGACAGGCTTCGCGCCGGACATCATCCACTTCCACCACATCCTGTATTTCGGGCTGGAGACGCTGGACCTGGTCCGCCGCGTCGCGCCGCGCGCCAAGATCATCGTGACGCTGCACGATTTCTTCGCGATCTGCCCGCAGGAAGGCCAGCTGCTGACCACCGATGGGCGGCTCTGCCAGGGCCCCTCGATCGACGCCTGCCGCCGCTGCTTCCCCGGCCGCGGCGCTACCGATCTGGTGCTTCGCGAACTCGCCGTGCGCGGCGCCTTCGCCGGTGTGGATCTGATCCTCTCGCCCTCCGAATTCCTGAAGGGGCGGTTTGTCGCGGCCGGCTGGGATCCGGCACGCATTCAAATCATGCGCAATGGCATCGCCGAGGCGCCGGTCGCGGCCCACCGCCCCCTGCCCCCCGGCGGGCCTCCTGGCGGCCCCCCTGGCGGGCCCCCTGGCGGGCGACGCGACCGCTTCGGCTTCTTCGGCCACATCAACCGCTTCAAGGGTCCGATGGTCGCCCTCGGCGCCTCCGCCCGGCTGTCCAAGCTGGAGGTGCCGCATGAACTGGCGCTGCATGGCGGCACGGCCTGGCAGCCCGACGAATTCCTCGCCGAATTCAAAGTGGCGGTCGAGGCCGCGCCCGAGGCCCGCCATCACGGCCTGTACAATGCGGAGGATCTGCCGGCGAAGATCCGCGAAGTCGATTGGGTGATCATGCCTTCCATCTGGTGGGAGAATGCGCCGCTGGTCGCGATGGAGGCCTTCCGCCACGGCAGGCCCGTGATTTGCGGCAATGTCGGCGGCATGGCGGAATCGGTGCGCGACGGCGTCGATGGGCTACACTTCCCGATCGGCGACAGCGCCGGCCTCGCCGCCGTCATGCAGCGTGCGATCGAGCAGCCGCGCCTGTGGCAGAAGCTGGTGAACGGCATCCGCCCGATGCGCAGCATCGCCCAGGCGGCCGAGGAACATCTGGCGCTCTACCGCCGCCTGCTGGGCCAGACCACGCCGGCGAGCGCTGCGGCGGCGAATGGCCACGCCGCGCCGGTCAAGGCGGCGACCAGGATCAAGCCCCAACCCAAGCAGGGTCCGCCGCCAAAGCCCCCGACCCGTGGCGCGGGCAAACCCGCACGAGGTGCCCGTGTCCGCACAGGCTGAAGCTCCCGCCGCCCCCGGCATGCGCGGCTTTGTCGATGGGCTGACCGGCGCGCTGATCGACGGCTGGGCCTTCGAGCCCGCGCATCCGACCGAACGCGTGGTGGTGGAACTGCGACTGGAAGGCGAGATATTGGCCACCACCGTCGCTGACCGCCACCGCGCCGATCTGATGCGCGCGGGCATCGGCGATGCCTTCCACGGCTTCCGCTTCCCGCTCAAGCCTGGCTGGGCCGAGCGCCGCACCGACCTCATCGCGGTGGCACGCGGCGTCGAGGGCGGGGAGGCGCCGCTGCCGCTGTTCCAGCGCGGTGGCGCGCCGGCCACCACCGCCAGCCCGCAGATGGTCAAGGCGATCGAGCGCCTGGTCGCTGGACAGCGGGAGCTGGAGACGCGGCTGGGCGAGCTCGCCGGCCAATTCGCCGCCCTGCCGGCGCCGGGCACCGAGGCACCGCCCGCTAGCGCCGTCGAGGACGCCGAACAGCGCCTTGCGGTGCTGGAAGCCTGGGTGGCACGGCTCGATGACCAGCTCGCGGTGTTGAACCAGAGCGCGGCGATGGAACGCGTCGCGCCGAAGCAGGGGATGGATACCTGGCAGGCGGTGCTGATCGCGCTGCTTTCGGTCTTTGGGCTCGGCGCGCTGGCGACCTTCGCCCTCGTGCTGGCGCTGTAGCGCGATGCCAGGACACGGCCTCGCCCCCCTGCCGCCGATTCCGCCCAATGGCCGCGCCATGCCGCGCCCGGCCGCTGCGGCATCGAGACCGGCCCAGGAGGATGAGGCGGCAGCGCCGGAGCGTGACGTCATCACCGTGGTGCGCGCCGAGATGTGGCATGCGGCCAGGCTGACCCTCGCCCTCGGCCTCGTCATCAGCCTCGCCACCTTCAGCGTATTGGTGTCCAAGCTCACGCTCTGGCAACTTGTGCTGCCCACCGGCAATGGCTGGACGTTGGCGGGCCTCGCCGTGGTGTTTGGCCTCGCGGTCGCCATGCTGGTGGCACTCGACCAATTGCGGGAGCTCGGGCTGCTCGCCATCGCGCATCGCCTGGCACGGCGCCTGGCCGCGCCGCTGGTGCTGGCCGTGGCGCGGGAGCCGGGACGTTCCGACCTCGCGGCCGGGCAGGCGCTGCGGGATGTGGAGGAGCTGCGCCGCGGCTTGGCCGGGCCGCTGCTGACCTCCATCGCAGATGCGGTGCTGGTGCCGGTGATGATCCTGCTGCTGATGCTTTTCCATTGGGCCTTCGCGGTCTGGGCGCTGTTCTGCTGCCTCGTCTCGGCCATCCTGTCGCTGTCCGGGGAACGCGCCATGCGGCGCGCACTGCTGGCCTCCAACGACGCGCATGCCCGCACTTCGGGCCTCGTCGCGGATGCCATGCGCTGCGCCGAGGCGGTGGAGGCGATGGGGCTGCGTGACGCGCTGGCCCGGCGATGGGAGAAGCGCATGGATGAAAGCGCCGAGTCGCTCGCCGAGGCACATGCCACCTCGCGCTGGATCAGCGCGGCGTTGGCCACCGTGGCGGGCATCGCGAGTGGCGGCGCGCTGGTGGTGGGCACGGTGCTCGGTGCCTATGGCGTCAATGTCGGCTTCGCGATGATCCTGGCGATGATGGTGATCGGACAGATCGTCGCGCCCTTCGCGCGGCTCGGCAGCTCGGCGCATGATTGGGGCGCGGCACTCGGCGCCTGGAAGCGGCTGAACGGGCTGCTGCGCGCCGAACGCAACCCCGAAGCCACCACCGCCTTTCCGGTACGTGAGGCGCGGCTGGTGATGGAACGCGTGACCTGGGCGCATCGCGGCGCCGCACGGCCGCTGCTGCGCGAGGTCTCGATGGTGGTCGCCCCCGGCGAGGTCGTGGCGCTGGCCGGCGCCGCGGGGTCGGGCAAGACCACGCTGTTGCGCATCGCGGTGGGCATGCTCAAGCCCGCCGCCGGTGGCTGCTTCCTCGACGGCCACGCGACCTCGCAATGGGAGCGCGAGGATTTCGCCCGCCATGTCGGCTACCTGCCGCAGGACCCCCTGCTGACCGATGGCACGGTGGCCGAGGCGATCGCGCGGCTCGGCACGCCCGATATGGCGGCGGTGATCAAGGCGGCGCGACTGGCCGAGGCGCATAGGCTGATCGCCGCCCTGCCCGCCGGCTATTCGACCGCGATCCGTGCGGAGGGCCCGCTTTCCACCGGCCAGCGCCAGAGGGTGGCGATGGCACGCGCGTTGTATGGCGACCCGAAGCTGCTGGTGCTGGACGAGCCCGCCGCCTGGCTGGACGCCGAGGGCGAGCAGCGGCTGATCCGCACGCTGCGCCAGCTGACGACGCAGGGCGTAGGCGTGCTGCTGACCTCCCACCGCCCGGCGTTGTTGCAGGCGGCGGACCGGGTGCTGGTGCTGCGCGGCGGGCAGATCCTGGCCGCGCCGGGCCGCCCGGCACTGGCGGCCCCTAAGGCCGCCGGGCGGGAGGAGGCAGCGTGATCAGCGGCGGAACCGCCGCCGAGGTCGCCACCGCCTTCGGGCGCGCGCCGGCCTTCTCGCGCCTGCTGCTGCTGGTACTTGGCATGTCGGTGGCGCGGCAGGCCTGCCTGCTCGGCATGCCGCTGCTGACCATGCACATCTTCGACAGCGTCGCGACCGCCAATGCGCTGGACACGCTGACGCTGCTGACGCTGGCCTTCGTCACGGCGCTGGTGATGGCCGGTGTGCTGCGCGCGGTGCGCGCGGCGCTGATGTCGGCGCTGGCGGAGAACCTCGCCCGGCGCCTGTCGATCGAAGCGCTTCAGGCGGCGGTGCGCAGCGCGCTGGCCGGCAGCCGGCGCCCCGGGCTCGCCGCGTTGCAGGATACGGCGGAGCTGCGCCGCTTCCTCGGCGGCAGCGGCATCGCCGATCTGTTCGACATGGTGGCGGTGCCGATCTGCCTGTGGGTTTTGTTCCTGCTGCACCCGGTCTATGGCGTGGTCGCGGCCGCAGCCTGCATCATGCTCGGCGTGCTCGGCGTGGTGCTGGACCGCACCACGCGCGGCATGCTGCGCCAGGCCTCGGACCGGCAATTGCAGACCTCGGGCGAGTTGCAGGGAAGGCTTCGGCAGTCCGATCTGCTCGAAGGGCTGGGCATGCTCGGCGCCGTGGTGCGGCGCTGGGAGCCCGCCCAGGCCCGCGCGCTGGCCGGCAGCGATGCCGCGCAATCGCGGGCCCGCGCGCTGCGCGGCATCACCGAATTCGCCACCTACGGCGCGCAGGGCGTGGTGGTGCTGGTGGGCGTGATGCTGGCGCTGGGCGACCAGGCCTCACCGGGCAGCATCATCGCCGCCATGCTGCTGACCGGCACGGCGACCGGCCCGATCGCGCGCATTGTGCTGGGCTGGCGCGAATGGGCCTATTCCGCGCTGGCGTGGCGGCGTTTGCAGGAGCTCTTTGCCGCCTTCGCGCCCCCAACGCCCCACCCGCCCGCCCGCGATGCCTCGCCCGGCCTGGTGGTGGAGGGGGTGAGCTTCACCCCACCCGAGGCAACGCGCCCGGTGCTGGAGAACCTCAGCTTCGACTGCCCGCCGCGCAGCCTGACACTGGTGGTCGGGCCGAACGGGGCCGGGAAATCCTCCGCCCTGCGCGCCGCACTCGGCCTGCTGCAGACGCAGACCGGGCGCGCGCTGCTGGACGGCTTGGACACCCGCGCCGCGGACCGCGCCGCCCTCGGCCCGCGCCTGGGCTACCTGCCGCAGGATGTGCAACTGCTGGAGGGCAGCGTGCTCGACAACATCGCCCGTTTCGGGCCGGAAGACCCCGAAGGTGCCGTCGAGGCGGCACGGGCCGCCGGCGCGCATGAGATGATCGGCCGCCTGCCGCAAGGCTATGCGACCGAGGCCGGGCCCTCCGGTGGGCTTTCCATGGGCCAGCGGCGCATGATCGGCCTGGCGCGCGCGCTTTACGGCAACCCCGCTCTGCTCGTGCTGGACGAGCCCGAGGCGGGGCTCGACGCGCAGGGGCGGGAGGCGGCGCGCACGGCCGTGCTGGCGGCGCGGGCGGGCGGTGCGGCCTGCCTCGTCGTCAGCCATGATCCGGCCCTGTGGCAGGGCCATATGGACCAGGTGCTGCGGCTCGGCCTCGGCGGCAACTTTCAGCTGGAAGCAGGGCGATGACCACCGCACGGCTCGGCGGGCCGAAATCCATCCCGCTCTCCTTCGCCGAGGCCGAGGCGGCGGCGCAGCTGCCCTCCGTCCGGCGCATCATGCTCTCGGCCATGCTGCTGCTGTTCGTGGGCTGCGGTGGGCTGCTGTTCTGGGCGGCGATCACGCCGATCGAGCGCGCCGTGGTGGCGAGCGGGCATCTGGTGGCGGAGGGCCGGCGCAAATCCATCCTGCTGTCGGAACCAGGCATCCTGCTGCAATTGCTGGTACGCGAGGGCCAGCGTGTCGAGACCGGGGAGGTGCTGTTTCGCCTCGACCCCACCGTCGCCGAGGCTGCCGCGGCGCAGGCTCGCGCGCAGGCGCTGACGCTCGGTGCACGCCTCGCCCGGCTGCGGGCCGAGCAGGCCGACCAGCGGCAATTCAACCCGCCGGCCGGGCTGGTAACGGCGGCACAGCGCGACATCGCCCTGGCCTCGATCCTCGCGGCCGAGCGGCGGCTGTTCAGCGCGCGGTGGGAGACCTTCGACGGCAATGTCTCGGTCGCCGAGCGGCGCGTCGGCGTGGAGCGCGAGAAGCTGGTGGCGGCAACGGCGCAACGCGTGGCGGCGAACAGCCGGCTCGCCTCGCTGCGCGCCGACCTGTCGGGCCAACGCCCCCTGGCGCAACAGGGCTTCGCGCTGATGAGCCGGGTGCGGGAGCTGGAGCGGCTGGAAGCGCAGGCGATCGGTGATATCGGGCTCTACGCGGCGCAGGAGGCGCAGTTCCGCCAATCCATCGCGCAGGCGGAGCTTGAGCTCTCCACCTTCCGCCTGACGCGCGCGCAGGACATCGCGCGCGACTTGCAGGATGCGCAGCAACTGCTTGTGGAAGCCGAGCAGCGCGTGCTGGCGGCGGAGAATGTACGCGGCCGTCGGGACATCTTGGCGCCCGAGCCCGGCATCGTCACCGATATCCGCTTCGTGACACCGGGCAGCAGCATCACCGACGGCCAGCCGGTGCTGGATCTGCTGCCGGTCGATGACCGGCTGGTCGTGGAGGCCAAGGTCTCACCCACCGATGTCGAGCAATTATCGGTCGGCAAGCGGGTCAACATCCGCCTCACCGCGCTGCGCGCGCGCACCACGCCCTTGCTGTCCGGCCACCTGACCTATGTCTCGGCCGACCAGCAGACCGATCAGCAGGGCATGGTGTTTTTCCTCGCGCGGGCCGGGATCGATCCTGGCGAGGTACAGCGCATCCCTGGCCTCAGGCTCAATGCCGGCATGCCGACCGAGGTCTTCGTGCTCGGCGAGACGCGCAGCGCGCTCGACTATCTGACCGCGCCGATCCGTGATTCCATGCGACGTGCCCTGAGGGATTGAGCATGGCCGAGTTGCGTGTGGCGATCGTGGGCGCCGGCCCCGTGGGCCTGGTGCTCGCACTGCGCCTGGCAACGCTTGGCGTGGCGAGCACGGTGCTGGAGGCCGAGGCCGACATCAGCGAGGCGCTGCGCGCCAGCACCTTCCACCCGCCCTCGCTCGATATGCTGGACAGCCTCGGCGTCGCGGCGCCACTGATCGCGCAGGGGCTGGTGACGCCCAATTGGCAGATTCGCCGGCATGAGGATGGCGCGCGCGCCTTCTTCGACCTCTCCGTGCTGCGGGACGACACCGCGCATCCCTACCGCTTGCAGGCCGAACAATGGAAGCTTTCCCGTATCATCCTGGCGAAGCTCGCCGCGGCGCATGCCGGCATGGTCAGCATCGTGTTCAACGCGCGCGTCGAGAGCGTCGCGCCGGATGCGGATGGGGTGACGCTCACCGGCGAGGGGTTGGCGCCTTTGCGCGTGCCCTACGTCATCGGCTGCGACGGCGCGCGCAGCGTGGTGCGGCGCGCCATGGGCCTCGATTTTCCGGGCGACACCTATCCCGAGACCACCATCCTCGCCACCACGCCCTTCGCCTTCCACGAGGTTTTTGCGGGGCTGTCCAACGTCAACTACATGTGGACCGGGCACGAAGCCTTCAGCGGCACGTTTTCGCTGCTGCGGGTGCCTGGCAAATGGCGTGCGAGCCTCTACCCCGCGCCCGGAGAATCGGTCGAGGAGGCGCTGGAACCGGCGGCGATCGAGCGCAAACTCCAGGCAATCTTCCCAAAGGACACGCCCTATGAGGTGCCGGATCTGCGCCCCTATCGCGTGCATCAGCGCATCGTCGGGAATTACCGCCTCGGCCGGTTGATCCTCGCCGGCGATGCCGCGCATCTCAATAGCCCGGCCGGCGGCATGGGCATGAATGGCGGCATCCACGACGCCATGGAACTCGCCGCCACGCTGCTGCCCGTGCTGCGCGGCGAGGCCGAGGACTCGCTGCTCGATCGCTACACGCGCCGACGCCAGCCCGTGGCGAGGCAGGAAATCATGGCGCAGGCGGATCGCAATCGCACCCGCATGCGCGAGACCGATCCGGCCAAGCGCGCCAAGCTGCTCGCCGACCTTCAGGCCGTCGCCGGCGATCCGGTTCGAGCGCGAGAGCATCTGCTGCGCAGTTCCATGATCACCGGGCTGCGCGCCGCCGCGGCGGTTTCCTGATCGCCAAGCACCCCTTCACTTTGCTGTCATAAATCTGTAAAAGCGCTGCAACGTTGGCCGGATACCTGCCGGCCACCAACGATCATGGGGAGTGACAGGCCGATGCTTCGCCGTACCATCATGGCTGGCGCTTTTGCGCTGGCCGGCTTGAATGTCGCCGCGCCCGCCGCAGCGCAGGCACAAACGCCTGCCGCAGCGCCAGCGCAGACCGAAATCACCTTCTGGCACGGTCTGACCCAGCCGCTCGGCGGGCTGCTTGAACAGATCGCCACGGATTTCAACGCGAGCCAGACGCATACGCGGGTCGTGGCGAGCTTCCGCGGCAGCTATCCCGAGACGATGGTCGCGGCCATCGCCGCCTTCCGCGCCAACCAGTCGCCGCACATTGTGCAGATGTTCGAAGTCGGCACCGGCACCATGATGGCCGCCGGCCGGGCCATCAAGCCGCTGCACGAGCTGCTGGCCGAGACCAACACGACCATCAACTTCCAGGACTACCTGCCCGGCGTGCGCGGCTACTACAGCCTGCCGGACGGGCGCATGATGTCGATGCCGTTCAACAGCTCAACGTCCGTTGTATTCTACAACAAGGACGCGTTCCGCCGCGCCAATCTGAACCCGGATGCCTTCCCGATGACCTGGGAAGGCGTCGCGCAGGCCGCGACCGCGCTGAAGGCGGCCGGAGTCGCCTGCCCGATGACTTCCGCCTGGCCGACCTGGACGCAGGTGGAGCAGTTCAGCGCCATCCACAACATACCCCTCGCCACGCAGGGTAACGGCTTCGATGGCCTGAACGCCGAGCTGCGCATCAACAACCCGCTGCTGGTCAAGCACATGACCAACCTGGTGCAGTGGCAGCGCGACGGGCTGTTCCGCTACGGCGGCCGCGATGGCGCGGCGGATGCGCTGTTCCCCTCTGGCGAATGCGCCATGATCTTCGCAAGCTCCGGCCTGCGCGCGCGCATCCAGCGCGAGGCGCAGTTCGCCTGGGGTGTCGCGCAGCTGCCCTATTATGAGGGCACGACGCCGATCAACTCGATCATCGGTGGTGCAAGCTTCTGGACGATGAATCGCGGCCCTAACGCCACGCGCTCGGCGGCCGAGCTGCGCGGCGTGGCAGCCTTCTTCGCCTATATCGCGCAGCCGCAGGTGGCGGCGAAGTGGCACACCGATACGGGCTTCCTGCCGGTGACCCGCACGGCTTTCGAGCAGGTCCGCGCCAGCGGCTTCTACGCGCTGCCCGCCAATGCCGGCGCCGATATCCCGATCCAGCAGATGCTGCGCGGCGGTGGCCAGATGACCGAGAACTCGATGGGCATCCGCCTCGGCGGCTTCGTCGAGATCCGCACCATCATCCAGGAGGAGCTTGAGCGCGCCTTCCAGGGCCAGCAGACTGCCGAGCAGGCGATGAACAACGCCGTGACGCGCGGCAACGTCGTGCTGCGCAACTTCGAGCGGCAGAACCGCGGCGGCTAAAACGTCGCGAGCCATCACGGGGGGCGGGCCTGGTGCCCGCCCCCTTTTTGCCTTCGAAGGGGGATAGTGCGCTTGCGGAAGAAGGTGATCTTCAAGGGGACCGCCCTGCCGTGGCTGCTGTTGCTGCCGCAGTTGATCATCACCGGCATCTTCTTCTTCTGGCCCGCAGGCCAGGCAATCTACAGCTCCTTCCTGCGCGAGGACGCCTTCGGCCTGTCGCGTGAGTTCGTGGGCCTCGAGAATTTCACCGACGTACTGGCCGACCCGAACTACCTCGCCGCCGGGTGGAACACCGTGGTGTTCTCCTCCGCCGTCGCGATCACGGCCCTCGCCGCCGCGCTGTTCCTCGCCGTGCAGGCGGACAAGGCGATCCGCGGTGCCAACGCCTACAAAACGCTGCTGATCTGGCCTTACGCCGTGGCGCCGGCCGTGGCCGCCGTGCTGTGGCTGTTCATGTTCCACCCGCAGATCGGCCTGTTCGGGCGCTTCCTCAACGGCATCGGCATCCAGTGGGACTACAAGGTGAACGGCAACCAGGCGATGCTGCTGGTGATCCTCGCCGCCGCCTGGAAGCAGGTCAGCTACAACTTCATCTTCTTCCTCGCGGGTCTTCAGAGCATCCCCAGGGCAGTGCTGGAAGCCGCCGCCATCGACGGCGCGCGCCCGATCCGGCGCTTCTGGACGATCATCTTTCCCCTGCTCGCACCGACCAGCTTCTTCCTGCTGGTGGTCAACATCGTCTACGCCTTCTTCGACACCTTCGGCATCATCCATGCCCTGACCCAGGGCGGCCCGGGCCAATCGACCACCACGCTGATCTACAAGGTCTATGTGGATGGCGTGCAGAATTTGAATTTCGGCTCCAGCGCCGCGCAGAGCGTCATCCTGATGGCCATCGTCATCCTGCTGACCGCCGTCCAGTTCCGCTTCATCGAAAAGAAGGTGCACTATTGATGCGCCCTCAGACGCCGGGCGGCAGTGTTCGTTGGTGCGCGGCGCGCCTGAAGTGCGGCGCAACGCCTACGCCAGTTGCGGCGGATTGAGCGCGTGAAGACTTCCGCCGCGGAGGATGCGCGCCTCGCCGCTGCCACCGCTCGGCGCCAGGCGATGGGCCGTTATGTCGCGCATGCCATCCTCGCGCTCGGCGTGCTGGTCTTCGCCTTCCCCATCTGGATCACCATCGTCGGCTCCACGCATGACGTGAACACGATCGGCCGCGGCGACGTGCCGCTGTGGTTCGGGGCCGAGGCGGTGACGAACTACCTCTCCGCCTGGCTCACCGGCGGTTCCGCGGTGCGCACCACGGGTGGCGTGCCGGCCTGGATCATGCTGTGGAACAGCCTCAACATGGCGGTGCTGATCGCGGTCGGGAAGATCGCGATCTCGCTGCTCTCGGCCTACGCAGTAGTATTCTTCAGCTTTCCCGGGCGCATGATCGCCTTTTGGCTGATCTTCATCACGCTGATGCTGCCCGTCGAGGTTCGCATCATCCCGACCTTCGAGGTCATGGTGAACATGGGCCTGATCAACTCCATGTCGGGCCTCGTGGTGCCGCTGATCGCCTCGGCCACCGCCACACTTCTGTTCCGGCAGTTCTTCCTGACCATCCCGGACGAATATGTCGAGGCTGCCAAGATCGACGGCGCCGGGCCGCTGCGCTTCTTCCGCGATGTCGTGCTGCCGCTGTCGATCACCAACATCGCAGCGCTGTTCGTCATCCTGTTCATCTTCGGCTGGAACCAGTATCTCTGGCCGCTGCTCATCGTCTCCGACAAGGACCTCGAGACGGTGGTGGTCGGCATGACCAAGATGATCGGCAGCGGCGACGCGCAGAATGAGTGGAACGTCATCATGGCCACCGCCGTGCTGGCGATGGTACCGCCGGTCGCGGTGGTGGTGCTGATGCAGCGCTGGTTCGTCAAGGGCCTGACGGAGACCGAAAAGTAATGGCCACGCTTACCCTCTCCGCCGTCAAGAAGCAGTTTGGCGGCACGCAGGTGCTGCATGGCATCGACCTCGACGTCGAGGATGGCGAGATGATCGTCGTCGTCGGCGCCTCGGGCTGCGGCAAATCGACGCTGCTGCGCATCGTCGCGGGCCTCGAATCCCCCACCTCCGGCACCGTGCGGATCGATGGGCGGGACGTGACGGCGCTCGAGCCCGCGGATCGCGACATCGCCATGGTGTTCCAGAACTACGCGCTCTATCCGCACATGAGTGTGTTCGACAACATGGCGTACGGCCTTCGAATCCGCGGCCAGTCCGCCACCGAGATCCGCCGGCGCGTGAACGAGGCCGCCGAGATGCTCGAGATCGGCGCCCTGCTGACTCGCAAGCCGCGCCAGCTTTCCGGCGGCCAGCGCCAGCGAGTCGCCATGGGCCGCGCCGTGGTGCGCGAGCCCAAGCTGTTCCTGTTCGACGAACCGCTCTCCAACCTCGACGCCAAGCTGCGCGTGCAGATGCGCGCGGAGATCCGCCGCCTGCAGAAGCGCCTCGGCGTCACCTCGCTATTCGTCACGCATGACCAGGTGGAGGCAATGACGCTCGGCGACCGACTTGTGGTCATGCATCAGGGCCGCGCCGCGCAGGTGGCCTCGCCCATGCAGGTCTGGGGCCAGCCGGAGGATACCTATGTCGCAGGCTTCATCGGCTCGCCGGCGATGAATTTTCTCGCGGCCACGCTGGCGCAGGGTGGCGCCGGCGCCACCCTGAAGGCCGGCCCGACCGAGATCTTCGCCGACGCCCCCCGTCCGGGCGCCGAGGGCCGAAAACTCACCATCGGCATTCGCCCCGAGCATGTCGTGATTGGCGAGGGCGGGCTGCCCCTGCAAGTCGATCTGGTCGAGCCGCTGGGCAGCGAGACCGTGATCCATGGCCGGCTGCCGAGCGGTGAAGTGCTCACCGCCCGCCTGCCCGTCGCCGCCGGCGGGATTGGCGCGACGCTACCCGTGTTTCTGCCCGCCTCAGCCTGGCATGTCTTCGACGAGGCGGGCGCGCGCCTGGCCTGAGCGCCGCCTGATCCCTGGCCGATCCCCGACCGATCATGGACGCGGCACGCCGCGCGCCGTAATCAGGTGGCGATGTCCTCGGATTCCCCGACCCCGGAGCAAATCCGCGCCCGCGCGGATGGGCTGCGCGATGAGCGCCGCTGGGCCGAAGCCGAGCAGGCCTATCGCCACTACCTCGCCCTCCGCCCGCAGCATTGGGAATTGCATGTCCAGCTCGGCCATGCGGTGAAGGAGCTCGGCGAGACGGAGGCCGCCATCGCGCATTACCGCCATGCCGCCGCGCTCGCGCCGCTCGCCGCCGATCCGCGGCTGCAGGAGGGCCATGCGCTGCGCCTGCTCGGTCGTGGCGCGGAATCGGCCGCGGCGATGCACGCCGCCTGGGCGCTCGACACGCACAATCCGCTGCTGCGGCGCGAGGTGGCGCTCAGCCGCCACCGCCGCAGGGATCCCGATGTGCCAGCCCCGGCGCCACGCCCTGCGCCCACCGGCGCGCCGACGCAGCTCGCCTTCGACGTCACGGATCTGCTGGATTATGTGAAGGACAGCCGAACGCCGACCGGCATCCAGCGCGTCCAGATGGGCTTTCTCGGCGCGCTTCTGGCGCGCGCCACGCGCCCGCTGCCGATCATCCTGGTCTGCTACGACCCCTCCGCCTGGCGCTGGTGGCATGTCGAGGAGCCGGCCTTCCGCCGCGTGCTGGCCCTGGCACGGTCCGGCGCGCGGGAGGAGGAGCTCGCCTGGCGCGGCGCCACCGCCGCCCTGTTCCAGCCGGACGCGCGGCCGGATGCGCCCTTGATCGATGGCTGCACCCTGACCTCGCTCGGCAATGCCTGGGGGATCGAGGATTACTTCCGCGGCCTGCGCCTGCTGCGCGCCGAAGTGGCGCTGCGCTACGTCGCATTCGTGCATGATTGCGTGCCGCTGGCAATGCCGGAGCACTGCCTGGACCTGACCGTGCGGCTCTATGCGCGCTGGTTCTCGGCGCTGGCCTTGCAGGCGGATGCGCTGCTGGCCAATTCGCAGGCCACCGCCGCCGATCGCGCGCGCTACATGGCCGCCCTGCCGCGCCAGCCGCCGCTGACGGTGGTGCCGCTCGCCGTCGATCCGCTGCCAGATGTCGCCGCCGCCGCCGTCGCCGCCGATGCGCTGCCTGCGCCACTGCCCGGCGAGCCCTTCGTGCTGGTCGTCGCCACGATCGAGAGCCGCAAGAACCATCTGCTCGTCTTCCAGGCCTGGCTCGACCTGATCCGGCAGCTCGGGGAGGCGCGGGTGCCGCGGCTGCTCTGTGTCGGCCGGCCGGGCTGGCAGGCGGAGGCGGCGCTGGCGCTGCGCGACAACGCACCGGAGCTGCGCCGCAAGGTGGAGTTTCTCAGCGGCGTCTCGGACCTCGCCTTGGCCGGGCTGACGGCGCGCTGCCTGTTCACCATCACCAATTCGTACCATGAGGGCTGGGGCCTGCCGGTCAGCGAGAGCCTGGCCATGGGCAAGCTCGCCGTGGTGCCGGCCCATTCGGGGCTGCTGGAATCGGGCGCGCCCGGCGCGGTGTTCTTCCCGCCCCAGGACCGCCCGGCCCTGGTCGAGATCCTTGCCCGGCTGATCCAGGACCCCGCGCATCGCCTTTCCCTCGAAGCGCGGATCGACCGCGCCGCCGCCGGCCGCAGCTTCACCGAGGCCGCTGAGGAATTGCTCGCCGCCCTGCTCACCCCGGCGCCCTCCCCGGCCGCTTTGCCGCTGCTGCCCAAGGGGCGGCATGTGCCGCTCGGCGTGGGCCTGGCGCGCCAACCCTCCGCAGACCTCGCCTGGGCGGAAGCGATACGGCACGGCCTTGGCTGGTGGTGGCAGGAAGCCGATGGCGTCTGGACGCGCGATGGCGTGGCGACGCTGCACCTGCCCACTTCCCTGCCAGCCGGCACGAAGCTGCGCGTGCTGCTACACCTGAAGGCGCCGCCGCGTGGCCTCGCGCTGCGCCTGCGCCTGCGCGGCGCCGCAGCCGAGCCCTGGCTGCGGCTGGACCTTGACGCCGGGGCGCGCCTGGCCTGCGTCCTGCGGGGCACGGCCGGCGTGGATGGCCTGGCGCTCGACCTCGACGCCGGGGACGGCGAACCGCTCGGCGATCGCGCGAAGCGGCGCGTCGGTGTCGGCCTCACCGGGCTGATGTTGTGCCGGGAGGATGACCTTGCTGCCCGGCTTGCCGCCCTGGAACGCGCCGAAGGCTGAATTGCTCCATCCGGTTTCGTGTCTTTCCCGCAACGGGATGCGGCGCGGTGTGCCCGAGACAGACAACATTGGCCGCGTGCCGGCGACGATGTGGCTTTACGGCAACGCCCGTGGCCAATCTGCTGCCTTCCCCTGCGGAGCGGCAGTTCAAGCCCCCCGACGCCCCGAGGGCGCCCGGCCTGGGCAACGGGCACGGCCTGTTGAGCTCACGCATCACGATAAGCGGCCTGGGCGGACGGCTTTTGGCCATGAGCGCGGCCTATTGCGGAGATTCGGGCGGCGAGGGCGGCGTCCTTCGCCCTGGTGTTCCGGCGTGCTGCGCTGCCGGCATCACCTTTCAGTGATGCCTACGTAGCGGTGCCCGTGCCAGGCTGGCTGGTCGCTACCGGCGGTTGATCAAAACTCCCTAAGCGCCCATTAGTGCGTGCAGCGGATGCCCTTTCCGGAGCCACTGGATGCGCCAACTGGCGTTGCTGCTGCCCGTGCTTGCATGCTTGATGTTGGCTCTGAGCGGGGTGCACTTGTTCGGGATGTCGGGTGAAG
>JBBSCP010000028.1:0-20894 GCA_038250135.1 Acetobacterales bacterium
GCTGCTGGCCGATACCCGGATCGAGGCCGTGGTGCTGGCGACACCCCATGGCCAGCATGCCGAGCAGGTCATCGCCGCCGCGGCCGCGGGCAAGCATGTGTTCGTCGAGAAACCCTTCACCCTGACCAAGGCTTCGGCGGAGGCCGCCGTTGCGGCCTGCACGGCGGCCGGGCTGGTGATGGCGCTCGGCCACAACCGGCGCTTCCTGCCGGCGGTGGCCGAGATGAAGGTGATTCTGGCGGCCGGGCGGCTCGGCCGCGTGTTGCATGTGGAGGGGCATTTCAGCGGCCCGGGCGCCGCTGGCTATACGCCTGGCATGTGGCGCGCCGATCGGGCGGAGAGCCCGCTCGGCGGCATGGGCGGCATGGGCATCCACATGATCGACATGATCATCCACCTCGCCGGGCGGATTCGGGCGGTGACAGTGGCGAGCAAGGCGCTGGTCTCGACCACCATCGACGACACCACCGCCATGCTGGCCGAAACGGACAGCGGCGCGACGGTGGGGTTCGCCACGCTCTCCCTCGCGCCGCGGCATTGGCGCGTGGCGCTGTTCGGCACCGAGGGTATCCTGGAGCTGCACGGCCATGAGCGCCTGTCCTGGACCCCGCGCGAGGGCGAAGGCTGGACGAGAAACTACCCGAAGACCGATATCGAAGCCGCTGAGCTTGAAGCTTTCGCCGTGGCCGTGGCCGGTGGTGCGCCCTATCCGCTCCCGGTGGAGGAGGCCATCCACGGCGTTGCGGTGTTCGAGGCGATGATCGGCGCCGCCGCTTCCGGCAGCACTTATGCGGTGGCGTAAGGCCATGCGGATCATGTAGGGTCTGGGGCATGGAAACATCGAGACGCATCCTTCTCGCCGGGCTCCCGGGCCTTGCCGGGCTCGCGCCCCTCACCGCAGGCGCCTTTCGCCTTGAAGGGACGAACGCGGCCATGGCCGCCGACTACGATGCGGCTTCCGCCTGCCAGGCCCCGCAGACACACGACGCGCTGCGGGCCGAAATCGAGGCGCTGTTCGAGGGCCGACCCCTGCCACCCATGCTGGCACCGCAACTCGCCGCCTTGACGCGCTGCCCCTTCTGCGGCTGCGGCGTGGTCGGCGCCACCGATCATGGCGAGCGGGCTGGCTGAATCCTGCCGCAGGTTGGCTTTCCCGTTGGTGGCGCGTGCATTAGAAGCGCGCATCTCGCAATGGGAGCCATCGAGCCATGTCCAAGATCACCCGCCAGGGCAGCAACGCCATCCTGTCCTCCTCGGTCGAGTATCACGCCTTCGTCTATTTGGCCGGCCTGACGGCCGATGACCTCTCGCAGGACATCACGGGCCAGACCCGCCAGGTGATCGCCAAGATCGACGCGGCGCTGGAGTCCAATGGCACCGACAAGACCCGCCTGCTGCAGGCGCAGCTCTGGCTGAAGGACATCCGCGACCGCGACGCCATGAACAAGGTGTGGGTCGAGTGGCTGGGCGATGCTGGCCGCCCGGCGCGCGCCTGCGTGGAAGCCAACATGGCCGATCCGCGCCACCTGGTGGAGATCATGATCACCGCCTGCCGCTGAACCAGGAGGCATCCCGGCGCCTTCTCATGACCTATCACGCAAAGGTTGCATGCCAGGCATGAAACAGCGTCGGGATGCTTTTTACGGTTCCGTCAGAAGTGTTGCATCGAAGCCGCAACACTGTGTCATCTGGTTTCACTGAGTTTCATCCTAGGAAAAATTGCGGGTTCCTCTGCGTCATCCGCAAGCCGCTTTACCGAATCACCGCAGATTTCGCCGCGTTACGCGAAGTCGGGTTGCCCGATCCGGCCACCCCCGGTTAGCCCAGATGCAGCGTTGGTGAGTGTCACCGCCGCGACGGGGCAAACAGGGGAATTTCATGCGGGCAAAAAGCACGCTTGCGTTGATCTGCTTCCTGCTCGGTACGACCGCCGCGATACCTCAGGTCGAAGCTGCAACAACTTCTTCCCGCTCGACGCTCAAACAGGGCCGTGTCACGGCCGCCATCCCTTCCCCCCAAGCGGCCACAGCCGTTCGCCCTGCGCCCATCGCCCGTGCCGGCAAGCGTGACGAGGCGCCTTCCCGCACCGCTGATCGCACGCCTGCCCAAGCCCCAACAGCGCTGGCCCCCTCGGCCCACACCCCCCCAGCCCACACCCCCCCAGCCTATACCCCCGCAGCCCGCACCCCCTCAGCTCGCACCCCCGCAGCCCAGGCGCGCGCCAATACCGCCCGCGGCGCCCGTCTTGCCGCCACACGCGGCCCGGCGACGGTCCGCACCGCCGCCGCTCCGCGCGCCATCGAGTCCGAGTCCCGCCAGGCAGCGCGCTCGGTCGGCATCGTCCCGGTGGCGCTGCCGGCGATCTCCCGTCCGGCCCGGGCCTCCACCGGCGGCACGCCGATCCTGCATGTGGCGCAGGATTTCGGTCTTTCCTGCGTGCCCTTCGCCCGCATGGCGACCGGCATGAACATCAGCGGCAATGGCGGCCGTTGGTGGCACAATGCCGCCGGCAGCTATGCCCGCGGCCAGCAGCCCGAACGCGGCTCTGTCCTGTCCTTCCCCGGCTCGGGCGGGATGCGGAGCGGGCATGTCGCGGTGGTCAGCCGCGTGGTCAATTCCCGCACCATCCAGATCGATCACGCCAATTGGGGCGGCCCGGGCCTGCGCCGCGGCCAGGTTTTGCGCGGCGCCGTGGTTGTCGATGTGTCGGACCGCAATGATTGGACCGCGGTGCGCCACCAGGTCGGCTTCGACAGCACGACCTTTGGCCGCACCTACCCGACGCATGGCTTCATCTACAACCGCCCCACCAGCACGCGGACCATGGTGGCCCAGCTGGGCGTGGCCGAGGCCGGGCGCTTCGAGGAAGTCGCCGAGCTCACCTCTCCGCACGCGGCGCAGCATCTGCGCCTCTCCTCCCAGGCGTTCGGCCGCTAGTCTCCACCTGGGGCGTTTTCGCGCCTCAGCTCTCCGGCCGGAAGGCGTGCAGCATAAACCACTGCTCGGGATGCGCGCGCACCACAGGCTCGATCGCCGCGTCCAGCGCCGCGATGTCATCGAGGATGGCGGCGCGGCCCCTCCCTGGCGGGCCGATCGGCACCTCCGGCAGGAAGGTCAGGCGGAAGCGCGCTGCTTCCCCCACCCGCAACGCATAGGCCGGGATGACCGCGGCGCCGGTGGCGGCGGCGAGGCGCACCGCGCGCATGATATTGCCATCGATCTTGAAGGGCCTGCCCAGGGCGGGCGCGTGAACCCGGCCCTCCCAGTACTCGTCGACGTAGTAGAGCAGGGCCGATTCCCGCGCCTCCAACAGACGGTGCGCCTGAAAGACGGCACCAAGTGTGGGCGCAAGCGCCGCCCCAGGGCCGCCATCGAGGCGGATGCGCTCCCGCGCCCGGTGCATCAGACGCATGCGGAAGCGGTTCGGCAGCCGCTGGAAGATGCCGAAGAAAGGCACGCCGAGGCCGGACAGCCCGACATGCACCACCTCCCAATTCCCGACATGCAGCCCGGCGATGATCAGCGGCCGCCCAGCCTGCTCGACGGCGCGCAGATGCTCGGCGCCGACGACCTCGATACGACCTTCTTCGTGCAGCCGGTGCAGGACCGGGAATTCGGCGATCACCCGGCCGAGATGCCGCCAATGCGCGGCGACCAGCGCCTCGATCTCGCCCGGCGTGGCGGCAGGGCGAAGCGCCCGCAGCAAGGCGCGCGCCCGATCCGAGGCTTCAGGCCGGCTGGCGACCTGCCCCCGCGCCAGGCGCGCGCCGATCGCCGAGGCCACATCGCTCGGCAAATGCCGCATGAGGTGGAACGGCAGCGCGTGGCGCAGGCCATCGAGCGGATCGCGGATCCACCATCGATACAGCGCCCGCCGTGCGTCGGCATTGTCCAACCGCCAGGGCGGAGCGCGGTAGAGCTCATCGACCATGGTGGTCCGCCGGCGGGTCAGGGCGGAAGACGTGCAGCATCAGCCACTGCTCGGGGTGGGCCCGCACCACGGCTTCGACGGCGGCATCGAGCCGCGCCTGATTAGGGGCAGCCACGCTGCGGCCGCCCAAGGCCATCGCAACTTCAGGCAGGAAGGTCAGCGTGAAGCGGGCGGTCTCGCCCTGCCGCAGCGCATAGGCCGGGATCAGCGCCGCGCCCGTTGCGGCGGCGAGCCGTGTGGCCAGCGAGGCATTACCCACCGGGCGCAGCACCCGCCCCAGCGCCGGCGCATTGACCCGGCCGCGCCAATGCTCATCCACGTAGTACAGCATGACGCCGCCGGGCTGGCGCAACGCGTGGCTGGCCTCGAACAGCGCCTGCGGTGTTGGCGCAAGCCGCTGGATCGTCGTGCCCACCCGCCATGCCCGCTGTCTTGCCGCATCGGCAATCCGCATCTGGAAACGGTTCGGCAGCCGCTGATAGACCCCCGTGACGGGCAGGCGGAGCGCCGAGAGGCCCGCATGCACAACCTCCCAAGCGCCCACATGCAGCCCGGCCACCAGCACGCTGCGCCCCGCCGCCCGTGCGGCCTGCACGTGTTCCAGACCAGAGACCTCGACCCGGCCTTCCTGCCACAGCCGGTGCAGCGCCGAGACCTCGGCGTAGGAACGACCGACATGCGCCCAATGCGCGGCGAGCAGCGCTTCAATCGCTGACGCATCGGCATCAGGCCGAAGCTGGCGCAGCAGCGCCCGGGCGCGGACCGTGGCTTCGGGACGGCGCTTGCCGGCGCGAAGGCCAAGCCGCGCGCCCAGGGCCGAGACCAAGTCGGTCGGCAGGAATCGCAAGGCATTGTGCAGCACGATGTCGGGCGCGCCCTTCGCCGGCTCCCGCACCCAGTGCCGCCATAGATCGGACCTTGCAGCCCACCGCCAGGGCGGGGTGGGGTAGAGGATGTCCGGCGCTGCCTCAGCCACGCCGGCGGATCCGCATCGGCAATGTGTCTCCTGGCCGCAACGTCAGCCGCGACATGGGCATCACCTCGGTGCCCGGCACCAGCTCCATCTCGAAGGCCTGGAACAGGCTGGCGAGGCAGATGATCGCCTCCGCAAGGCCAAGGTGCTGGCCGGTGCAGACCCGCGGCCCGACGCTGAAGGGGATGTAGGCGTGGCGCGAGGGGCGCGGCGCGTCGGGCATGAAGCGGTCGGGCAGGAAGGCGTCCGGCTGGTCCCACAGCTTCGGGTTGCGATGCAGCAGCCAGGGCGCGACGATCACGATGTCGCCGCGAGCGATCGGCTTGCCGAGGATTTCGTCAGGCCCCAGCGCCTCCCGCGACAGGATCGGCACGGGCGGATAAAGCCGCAACGTCTCATCGATCACCGCGCGGGTGAAGGGCAAGGCCGGCAGATCGGCGAGGCTGGCGGGGCGGCCGGCCAGCACGGTGTCAAGCTCGGTGCGCAGCCTCGATGCGCTGGCCTCGTCCTGGCTGAGGATGAACAGCGCCCAGGCGAGGGTATTGGCCGTGGTCTCATGCCCCGCCATGAACAGCACGATAGCCTCGTTGCGGAAGGCACGGCGGTCCATCGGCGCATTCGTGCCGGGCACGCGCGCCTCGGCCATGGCGCGGATCAGCGAGGCTTCCTCACGCCCGCTGTCGAGGATATCGGCGATCAGCGCATCGACCACGCGATGGATGCGCCTGGCCGCCGCGCGGGTGCGCAGGCCGACCGGGCGCGGCATCCAATCCGGCAGGCCGAGCAGCGACCAGATGTCGAGCTGGCTGACATGGCGCTGGTATTCGGCAAAACCGGCGACGACGGCACGGGCCGCCTCGGCGCCCAAGGCACGGCCGAAGATGGTGCGGCAGATGATCTCGGCCGTCAGGTGGCCCATCTCGGCCAGCACGTCGAGCGGCTCTCCGGGCGGGTGCCTGGCCCAGCTCGCCACTTTTTCGGCCGCCGCCTCGGTGATCGCGGGGGCGAGTTCGGGCAGCCGCGTGGCATGGGTGACCGGCGCCACGACGCGCCGCCGCTCGCGCCACAGCGGCCCATCGGAGACGAACAGGCCGTCGCCGAGCAGCGGCAGCAGCGCGTGGCGGTGCTGCGGGCTCTTGCGTTGGAAGTTCTCGTGCCGCTCGACGAACACGTAGGCGACCGTCTCGGGCGTGTTGCACACCACCAGGTGGCGCCGGAACAGCGGCCGGCGCGAGAAATCCCGGCTGAACGCCGCCGCGGGCCAGACCGCCAGCGTATTGCGCGCGCCAACCCGCAGCAACTCGAGCGGCCCGGGGGTATAGGCCGGGCGCGGCGGGTAGGGCGGCGTATAGGGCATGCCGCTTTCTAGATCAGGCGGCAGCCGCCGTCAGCACGATGCGGCCCGTCACCTTGCCGTCGCGCAGGCGCATCAGCGCGTCCGACGCGTGGGAAAGCGGCTCGCGCGTGATGGGGATGCCCGGCAGCCGCCCGGTCTGGGCCAGCGCGACCAGCGCGCGCAGCTCCTTAGGATTGCCCACATAGCTGCCCTGCACGGTCAGCGCACGCATCGCCATCAAGGGCAGCGGCACCGTGAGCTCGCCGCCGAACAGCCCGACCTGCACCAGCCTGCCGCCCTTGGTCAGCGCGTCGAAGGCGAAGCGCGCGGTCTGTGTGCCGTTCACGAGGTCGATCACCGCCGGCACCGGGCCGCCGCAGAGCGCGACAAGGCGTTGGGTCACGTCATCGCCGGTGGCGAGCAGCGTGTCGGAGGCACCGGCAGCGGTCGCAGTCGCCAGCTTCTCCGCCGTCACATCCACCGAGACGATGCGCCGATGCCCCAGCGCCTTGAGCAGCGCGATGGCCGAGAGCCCAAGCCCACCGGCGCCGACCAGCACGATGGGTTCATCGGGCTCCAGCGGCATCACCTTGTTGATCGCCGAGAACACCGTGACACCCGAACAGGCGTAGGTCGCCGCCAATGCGGGGTCGAGGTTGCCGATCTCCAGCAGATGACGTGGCTCTGGCACCAGCACATGCGTCGCGTAGCCGCCATGCTGGAAGATGCCGAGCGCCTTGCCCTGGAGGCACATATTGTCCTCCTCCGCCCGGCAGCGCGCGCAAACGCCGCAGCCGACCCAGGGAAAGACCAGCTTCTGCTGCCCAGTGGCGAGCCCCTGCCCTTCGGCCTCGGGTCCCCAGGCCAGCACGCGGCCGACGATCTCATGGCCCATCGCCAGCGGCAGCACGACGCCGCGATCGCTGAGCCGCATCTTGCCGCGGCTGCCGAGGTCGTACTCACCCTCCCAGATGTGCAGGTCTGAGTGGCAGACGCCGGCATGCGTCACCTCCAGCAGCACCTGCTTGCCGGTGGGCACCGGCGTTGGGAGCTCGATTTCCTGCAGCGGTTTGCCCGCCTCCACCACGGCCCAGGCGCGCATGGCGCTTCCCCTTCCTCGCATGTGGCCTCATGGAACCGGGTCGCGGGGTCGCGGTCAATCGCTCTGCGGATGTGCGGCGCCAGGACGCGCGAGCCTCGCTATGCTGCCCGCGGAGGCACAAGGCCCATGGCACGGGCATGAACCTGTCCCGCCCGGGCCGCAACTTGCGTGCAGGGCGGTTGGCAGGAAGCGATCCTGACCCAATTCTACGCCAAACTCGCCCTTCCCCTTCCCTCCGCGCCGAGGGCCCCGCAGGAAATACCCATGCCCGATACGATGATGCCCGAATTCGCCTTCGATCCGACGCGGCTGAAGTTCGGCATCGGCCAGCCCGTGCCCCGCGCCGAGGACCCCACGCTGCTCACCGGCCGCGGCCGCTACACCGATGACATCGCGCTGCCCGGCCAAGTCTACGCCGTGATGGTGCGCAGCCCCTACGCGCATGGCGTGATCCGCGGCATCGCCACGGAGGCGGCGCGCGCGCTGCCCGGCGTGCTCGGCGTGTGGACAGGCGCCGATATGGCCGGCTATGGCGACATGACCTGCGCCCTGCCGCTGAAGAACGCCGATGGCACGGCGCTCCGCACGACCAGGCGCCAGCCGCTGGCCACCGACAAGGTGCGCCATGTCGGCGACCCCGTGGCGTTTGTTGTCGCCGAGACGCGCGCTCTGGCCAAGGATGCGGCGGAGCTGGTGGAGCTCGACGTCGAGGGGCTGGACGCGGTGACCGAAGCCTCGGCCGCCGCCGCGCCCGGTGCGCCGCTGCTTTATGATGACGTCCCCGGCAATGTTGTGCTCGATTACGTCGCGGGCGACGTGGCGAAGGTGGCCGAAGCCTTTGCGCGCGCCGCGCATGTCACGAAGCTGGCCATCCGTAACAACCGCATCGTCGTCGCCGCGATGGAGCCGCGCAGCGCCATCGGCTCGATCGAGGAGGGCCGTACCGTCCTGCGCGTCGGCTGCCAGGGCGTGTTCGGCATGCGCGCACAGCTTGCCGGGCTGCTCGGCCTGAAGACTTCCGAGGTTCGTGTGCTGACCGGCAATGTCGGCGGCAGCTTCGGCATGAAGGCGGCGGTTTATCCGGAGTACCTTTGCGTCATCCATGCCGCCAGGGCGCTCGGCCAGCCCGTGAAGTGGACCGATGACCGCAGCGGCGCCTTCCTCTCCGACGCGCATGGCCGCGACCATGAGGTGCTGGGTGAGCTGGCGCTCGATGCGCAAGGCCACTTCCTGGCCGTCCGACTCACCTCTTTCGCAAATGTGGGCGCCTGGCTGAGCCCGGTCGGCCCGATGATGGGCACGGCGAATTTCTTCAAAAACGTGCAGTCGAACTATGCGACGCCAGCGATCGAGGTGCGCACGAAGTGCCTGCTCACCAACACCACGCCGGTCTCCGCCTATCGCGGCGCCGGGCGGCCGGAGGGCAACTACTTCATGGAGCGGCTGATCGAACAGGCGTCGCTCGACATGAAGCTCGATCCGGTGCGCATGCGCGCGCTGAACCACATCCGCCCCGACCAATTCCCCTTCGCCGCGCCCACGGGCAGCGTCTACGACACCGGCGCCTTCACCGCGCTGATGGAGCGCACGCTGGCCCAGAGCGACCCTGAGGGCTACGCGGCACGCCTGGCGGCCAGCAAGGCGCAGGGCCTGCTGCGCGGGCGCGGCATCGGCAATTTCCTCGAATGCACCGCGCCGCCGACCAAGGAACAGGGCGGCATCCGCTTCGAGAAGGACGGCACGGTCACCATCATCACGGGCACGCTCGACTACGGGCAGGGCCATTGGTCCGCCTTCGCGCAGGTGCTGCACCAGTCGCTCGGCGTGCCCTTCGCCGCCGTGCGCCTGTTGCAGGGTGACAGCGATGAGCTGATCGCCGGCGGCGGCACGGGCGGGTCCAAATCCATCATGGCTTCCGGTGCCGCAATCGTCGAAGCTTCCGGGAAGGTGGTGGAGAAGGGCCGCGCTGCCGCCGCCTGGGCGCTGGAAGCGGCGAGCGTTGACATCGAGTTCGAGCCGCACGCCGCCAATGGGGAAAGCCGCTTCGTCGTCGCCGGCACCGATCGCGGCATCGGCATCATGGAGCTGGCCGCGAAGCTGCGCGCCACGCCGGTGAAGCCCGAAGGCGTGCCCGACAGCCTCGACGTCACGCATGTCTTCGACCATGCGCCGCAGGCCTATCCGAATGGCTGCCATGTCTGCGAGGTCGAGATCGATCCCGAGACCGGCATCGTGCGCATCGACCGCTACCTCGCGGTGAATGATTTCGGCGTGCAGGTGAACCCGTTGCTCGTTGCCGGCCAGGCGCATGGCGGCATCGCCCAGGGCGTCGGCCAGGCGCTGATGGAACATGTGGCCTATAGCGAGGACGGCCAATTGCTGTCGGGCAGCTACATGGATTACGCGCTGCCGCGCGCGGGCGACCTGCCCTCGATCATCACCGGCAGCCATCCCGTGCCCTGCACGACCAACCCGCTCGGCGCCAAAGGCTGCGGCGAGGCCGGCTGCGCGGGCTCGCTCCCTGCCGTGATGAATGCGGTGGCGGATGCGCTGTCCGCTGTCGGCGTCAAGCATATCGACATGCCGGCGACGCCGGAGCGCGTCTGGCTGGCGATCCAGGCGGCGTAAGCCGGGGTCAGCGCAGCAACGCCGCGCGCTCCGGCAGCGGCGTTGCGCGCATTTCGTACGGTAGATTCCATGGTTTCTGGCAGCCTGTCGGACTTGGCGGCCGCGCGCAATTTTCATACCGGAAAAGCTGCAGCTTAATAAAATTGTTTTGTTGTTATCTGCCTGTGCGAAAGGAAACGCGGCTTTCCCAGGTCAGCGTCGACAGCAGAGGTAAGGGGCGGAGGCTGCGAATCGGCCGCATCCATCGAATCGAGCAAAAGGCACCCTGTCAGCAGGTCCCGAATGACTTCGCAGCCCTGCCGCTGCCCGCCTCGGTTGACATCCCCCACTCCGGCCGGTATCTGCCGCAGACTTCACAGGACCACGACAATGAAGATACGAAATTCCCTGAAGACTGCCCGGACGCGTGACAAGAACTGCATTGTGGTTCGCCGCCGGGGTCGCACCTACGTGCTGAACAAGAAAAACCCTCGCCTCAAGGCTCGCCAGGGCTGAGGTCTCGCGCGCCGCTTCGGCGGCGTGGTGCTGATAATGAAACGCCGCGCCGGGCCTCCCGGCGCGGCTTTTTGTCTTTCAGCGTCGGGGCGAGGCTTCGGGCGCCGCTTCCTCGAACCATCCGTGCGACTCAGCCTTCGGCAGCATCTCGGCGCTGGCGAGCAGGGGGGCGGCGAGCAGGGGGGCGGCGAGCAGGGGGGCGGCGAGCAGGGGGGCGGCGAGCATCGCCGAGAGGATCAGGCGGATCATGGGGTGTCCTTTCTGGACGATAGGGCCCCACCCTCGCGCCCTAAGGTTAGCGTTCCGCTACCGCTGCTTGTCGTGCGTCGATCCCGCCGCCATGTTGCGTCAAAGCTGTTGAGGACGCCATGATCGCGCTACCGCCGCCCAAGCCCGAGATCCTCGCGCAGCGCGAAGAAATCATCGCCGCGCTGCACCTGATGCTGCCCGCCGATGCGGTGATCAGCGAGGCCATCCGCCTCAAACCCTACGAGACCGACGCGCTCACCGCCTATCGCCAGATGCCGCTGGTCGTTGTGCTGCCTCGGACGACCGAGGAGGTCGCCGCCGTCATGCGCTACTGCCACCGCCTGGGCATCCGCGTGGTGCCACGCGGGGCTGGTACCTCGCTGTCGGGCGGCGCGCTGCCGCTGGAAGATGCGGTGGTGATCGGGCTGATGCGCATGAACCGCATCCTGGAAATCGATTTCGAGGATCGGCTCGCGGTGGTGGAGGCGGGCGTGACCAACCTCGGCATTACCAGGGCGGTGGAGCATGAGGGCTTCTTTTACGCGCCCGATCCGTCAAGCCAGCTCGCCTGCATGATCGGCGGCAACGTCAACATGAACTCCGGCGGCGCGCATTGCCTGAAATACGGCGTGACGGCGAACAACCTGCTCGGCCTGAAGCTCGTGACGCCGCAAGGCGAGATCATCGAGATCGGCGGCGCGCATCTCGACGCCGCCGGCTATGACTGGCTCGGCCTGCTGACCGGCAGCGAGGGGATGCTCGGCATCGTCACCGAAGTGACGGTGCGAATCCTGCGCGGGCCGGAAGGCGCGCGCGCCATGCTCGCCGCCTTCAAGGGGATCGAAATCGCGGGTGCCGCGGTCGATGCCATCATCGGCTCGGGCATCATCCCCGTCGCGCTGGAATTCATGGACAAGCCCTGCATCCATGCCTGCGAGGCCTTCGCGCATGCGGGCTATCCGCTAGATGCCGAAGCGATGCTGATCATCGAGGTCGAGGGTAGCGTGGCCGAACAGGACAGCCTGCTCGGCAAGATCAAGGAGATTTGCGCGCGCTTTGACCCGATCAGCATGAAAGTTGCGCAAACGGCCGAGGAATCGATGGCGATCTGGAAGGGCCGCAAGGGCGCCTTCGGGGCGGTCGGGCGCATCTCGCCCGACTATCTGTGCATGGACGGCACCATCCCCACCGGCGAGCTGCCTCATGTGCTCAAGCGCATCGGCGAGATGAGCGTGCAATACGGCCTGCAGGTGGCCAACGTATTTCATGCCGGCGACGGCAACCTCCATCCGCTCATCATGTACGACGCCAACAGCCCCGGGAGCTTCCGCAACGCGGAGAATTTCGGCGCGGATATCCTCAGGCTCTGCGTCGAGGTCGGCGGCTGCCTTACCGGCGAGCATGGTGTGGGCGTCGAGAAACGGGACCTCATGCCGGTGCAGTTCCACGGCCATGAGATCGCGCAGCAGCGCGCCATCAAGACCGCCTTCGACCCGCGCTGGCTGCTCAACCCGCACAAGGTGTTTCCGCTGGAGACGATGCCCCAGTGACCGCCCCTGTGAGCACCCTGCTCACGCCCTCAAGCGAGGCGGAAGTCGCGCAGCTTGTCGCCGCCGCCGCCGCAGCTGGGGAACCCCTCGCGATCGAGGGCAATGGCTCGAAGCGTGCGCTGCTCCGCCCGGTGCAGGCGGCGCGCACGCTGACCACGCGCGGGCTCACCGGCATAACGCTCTACAAGCCGAGCGAACTGGTCCTCTCCGCGCGCGCCGGCACGCCGCTGCCGGAAATCGAGGCGGCGCTGGCAGAGCATGGTCAGATGATTGCGCCAGAGCCGCCGGACACGCGCGCGATTTTCGGCTCCGACCGCCCATCCACGCTTGGGGGAATTGTCGCCAGCAACCTCTCCGGCCCGCGCCGCATCACCGCGGGCGCGATGCGCGACCATGTGCTGGGCGTGCGCTTCGTGAACGGGGCGGGCGAGGTGCAGCGCAATGGCGGGCGCGTGTTGAAGAACGTCACGGGGCTCGACCTCTGCAAGCTCCTGACTGGCAGCTACGGCACGCTCGGCGTGCTGACCGAGGTGACCATCAAGGTGCTGCCCGCGGCCGAGGCCAGCGCGACGCTGGTGGTGGCGGTGCGCGATGTGGCGGCGGGGGTTCGTGCGCTCTCGGCCGGCCTCACCAGCCCCTATGGCGTGACCGGCGCGGCGCTGCTGACGGATGGGGCGATGCTCGGGATGGGTGGCGCGGTCGCGCTGCTGCGGCTCGAAGATTTTCTGGAATCCGTCACCTATCGCGCGGCACGGCTGCGCGACGATCTGGCGGCGCGGGGCCAGGTCACGCTGGTGGCGCAGCATGCCTCCCGCGCCCTGTGGCGCTCGGTGCGCGACGCAACGCCGCTGGGTGCGACGGCGGAGGAGGCGATCTGGCGCGTCTCCGTCCGGCCGAGCGCGGCGCCGGCTGTCGCGGCGGGTCTCCAGTCGGCTTTTGGCGCGCGACTGATGTTCGATTGGGGCGGCGGGCTGGTTTGGGTTGCCGGTCCCGCGACCGAGGCCGCCCATGCAGCGGTGGCCGAGGCCGCCGCCGCCTCGCGCGGCAGTCACACGCTGTTCCGCGCTCCCGAACCGCTCCGCGCCGCCGTGCCCGTGCTGCCGGCGGAGGCTCCAGCGCTCGCCGAGATTGGCGCGCGGGTGAAGGCGGCGCTTGACCCGGCCGGCGTGCTCAACCCGGGCCGGATGCGCGCCGGCTCATAGGCGCCACTTGGCCCGCGCGTCGGGAAGCTCGCCGGCGCGCCGCCACTTTTCGCGCTCGCGCGCCTGGAAGGAAGCGGTGGTGGCCAAGTCGCTCAGGTGATTGGCCCGGCGCCTTGGCCCGGCGGAGGGTCAGGCGGAACTATCCCATTCGAGCGTTGACCGCCCCGCGGTAGCGCCCCAGATACATCCAGCGCCTATTGGAATATCCTCGGACGACACGCTCGCGGCGCGCTGGAAGCATTCATGTTCGACAGCAAGATCGCCATCGAGGCCGCAGCGCGGGCATCTGCGGCCCCCGCCCCCTTAGCCGCCCCGCGGTGGCGGGGTTGGCTGTTGGCAGGCGTGGCTTCGGTGACCGTTCTGGTGGTCGCGGTTCTGGCCGGCGGCTTCCTGCCGCCGTGGCCCGGCGCCGCGCCCCCGGCACCCGAGGTGGCCCGCATCCAGGCGCCGGTGCCCGTGCTGACCGTGGCGCTGGGTGCCGCAAGGACGCGACCGGTGGTGACGACGGTAACGGGCGACGGCTCCGTGGTGGCGTGGCAAGAACTGGTGGTTGGCGCCGAGATCGGCGGGCTGCGGCTGGTGGAAGCACCAGTCGAGGAAGGCCAGGCGGTAAGATCCGGGGACCTGCTGGCGCGGCTGGATGACAGCGTGCTGCGGGCCCAGGCCGCCCAGGCGGAAGCCGCCATCCTCGAAGCCGAAGCGGCACGGGCAATCGCAGCCGCCGACCTCGCGCGGTCCGAACAGCTGGTGCGCAGCCAGAGCGCCTCGGTCCAGGTCACGGAACAGCGACGCGCCGCGGCGCTGCAAGCCGAAGCGCGCCTCGCTGCCGCCCGGGCCCGGCGCGACGAGGTGGTGGCGCGGCTGGCGCAGACCCGCATCCTGGCGCCAACCGACGGCATCGTCGCCAAGGTCAGCGCCCGGATCGGTTCGGTCTCCGCCATGGGACAGGAGATGTTCCGCATCCTGCGCGACGGCCGCCTGGAACTGGATGCCCGCGTGCCCGAACTCGACCTGCCGGAGGTCCAGCCGGGCCAGGCGGTTACGGTGAGGCACGGCGAGCGCATCATCCAGGCCGAGGTCCGCGCCATCGCCCCGGTCGTGTCGCCGGAGACCCGGCTCGGGATCGTTCATGTAGCGCTGCCGCCGGGCTCGGCATTGCGCCCCGGGATGTTTGCGCGGGCCGAGATCGTGGGTGCGGTGCGGCAGGCCGTGGTGGTGCCGGCCGGGGCGGTGGTGTTCCGCGACGGCGCCTCGCGAGTTTTCGTGCTACCCGAAGGCGAGGACCGCGTGCGGCTTCGCCGCCTGACCACTGGCATACGCGATGAGGGGATGGTGCAGGTCACCGACGGGCTGCAGCCGGGCGAGCAGGTCGTGGTGGCCGGTGCCGGCTTCCTGGCCGATGGCGACCAGGTGCGCGTCGCGCCCCCCGTCCCGGGCCCCGTCTCTGGGGCGACAAGATGATCATCGAGGACAAGCACCGCAACATCTCCGGCTGGGCGATCCGCAATCCGGTCGCGACGTCCGTGCTGTTCCTGCTGCTGACGATCGCCGGGTTGTTCGCCTATCCGATGCTGCGGATCAACAACAGCCCGGACATCGACCTGCCGGCCGTGGTCGTGTCGGTCGTGCAATCCGGCGCCGCGCCGTCGGAGCTGGAAAGCCAGGTGACGCGGCGGGTGGAGGATGCGGTCTCTGGCCTCGGTGACGTCAAGCACATCACCTCCGCCATCACCGATGGCAGCTCCACCACCGTGATCGAGTTCGCACTGGGCAAGAACATCGACCGCGCCACCAACGACGTGCGTGACAAGATCGCGCAGATCCGCAGCGACCTGCCCGCCGCGATCCGCGACCCGGTGATCACGCGGGTGGAGGCAACGGGTGGTGCCATCGTCACCTTCACCGTGGCCTCGCCGCGGATGACGGTGGCGGAGCTGAGCTGGTTCGTCGAAGACACCATCGCCAAGTCCATGCTGTCGGTTTCGGGCGTCGCGCAGGTCAACCGCATCGGCGGCGTGGCACGGGAAATCCGCGTGGCGCTGCGGCCGGACCGGCTGCTGGCGCTCGCCATCACTGCCAACCAGATCAACGCCCAGCTACGCGAGCAGAACATCAACCTGCCCGGCGGGCGCGGCACCATCGGCGCCGGGGAGCAGACCATCCGCACCCTCGGATCGGCCACCACGGTGGCGGAACTGCGCGAGCGCGCCATCATCCTGCCGAACGGGCGCACCGCACGCCTGGGCGATCTGGCGGAGGTGGAGGATGGCACCGCCGAGGTCCGCACCTCCGCTCTGCTGGATGGCCGCCCTGTCGTCGCCTTCGAGATCCTGCGCACCCGCGATTCCTCCGAAGTGCGGGTCGCCGAGGGCGTCATGGCGCGCGCGCAGGGCATCATGGCGGCGTATCCGGAGGTGGAGATCACAGCCGTCGCTTCCACCGTCACCTTCGTGCTGGCCGGCTACCATGCGGCGGTGGAGGCGCTGGCGATCGGCGCCGGGCTGGCGATGCTGGTGGTCTACCTGTTCCTGCGCGACTGGCGGGCCACCTTCATCGCCTCCATCGCCATGCCGCTGTCGCTGATCCCGACCTTCTTCGTCATGCAGATGCTCGGCTTTTCGCTGAACAACGTGACGTTGCTGGGCCTGACGCTGGTGGTGGGCGTGCTGGTGGACGACGCGATCGTCGAGATCGAGAACATCGTCCGCCATATCCGCAAGACCCCGGGCATCAGCGTCTACCGCGCGGCGCTCGATGCCTCCTCCGAGATCGGCCTCGCGGTGGTGGCGACGACGGCGACCATCCTGGCGGTATTCGTGCCGGTGGCCTTCATGCCGGGCATCCCCGGCCAGTTCTTCCGGCAGTTCGGCCTGACCGTGGCCGCGGCCGTCGCCTTTTCTCTGGTGGTTGCCCGGCTGCTCACGCCGCTGCTCGGCGCGTATTTCCTGAAGCCACACGATGCGCCACCACGGCCAGATGGCGCCGTGGCGCGCGCCTACGTGACGACGCTGGGTTGGTGCCTGCGGCACCGCAAGAAGACGCTGGCTGGCGGCGTCTGCTTTTTTGCCTTTTCGCTGGCCCTGGTGCCTTTCATCCCGCAGGATTTCGTGCCCGGTGCCGACCGCGGTCGCGCCTCCATCGCCATCGAGTTGTCGCCCGGCGCCACGCTGTCTGACACGGAATCGGTGGTGCAGCAGGCGACGCGCATCCTCAAGGCGCGGCCGGAGGTCGTCTCCGTCTTCGCCAGCATGGGCACCCTGACCGGCGGCGGCGGTGGGCCGGGCCTCGGCACCACGACGCGGGCCGGAGATCCCCGAACCGCGAACCTGCTGGTGACGCTGGTGCCACGCAGTGAGCGGCGGCTGACCCAGACGGCGTTCGAGAGCTCCGTCCGCCCGGCGCTTGAGCAGTTGCCCGGCGCCCGGGTGCGCTTCGGCGCAGATGGCCAAAGCGGTTCGCGCCTGCAGATTACGCTTGTCGGCAATGACAGCGTGGCGCTGGTCGAGGCGTCACGCAGGCTGGAGGAGCAGATGCGTGGCGTGCCCGGCCTGTCCGGCGCCCGTTCCACCGCCTCGCTCGACCGGCCCGAGTTGCAGATCCTGCCGCGGGAGGCGCGGGCGGCCGAGCTTGGCGTCTCGGTCAGCGCCATCGCCGCGACGGCACGGCTGGCCACCGTAGGCGATGTGGACCAGGCGCTGGCGCGCTTCACCCTGCCCGACCGGCAGATCCCGATCCGCGTCATGCTCGACCAGCGCGCGCGCGGCGAGATGTCCGCCCTGCGGTCCCTGCGGGTCGAGAGCCGTTCCGGCAGCGCGGTGCCGCTGGAGACGGTGGCGGAGATCATGCACGGCTCTGGCCCCGCGCAGATCAACCGCCTGGACCGGCTGCGTCGCGCGACGGTGGAGGCGGAACTGAACGGCATGCCGCTTGGCGACGCCGCGAAGCTGATCGCCGCGCTGCCCATCATGCATGATCTGCCGGCGGGCGTGCGCGAGTTGTCCGTCGGCGACAAGGAAATCATGGCGGAGTTGTTCGGAGGCTTCCTGATGGCGCTCGGGGCCGGGGTGCTGCTGGTCTACCTCGTGCTGGTGCTGCTGTTTGGCGGCTTCCTGCAGCCGCTGACCATCATGAGCGCGCTGCCGCTGTCGCTTGGCGGGGCGCTGATGGCGCTGCTCCTGGCGCAGAAATCGCTCGGCGTCTCGGCGGTGATCGGCGTGCTGATGCTGATGGGCATCGTCGCCAAGAATTCCATCCTGCTGGTCGAATACGCCATCATGATGCGTGCCGAGGGTGCCGAGCGGGTCGAGGCCATCATGGAGGCGGCGCACAAGCGGTCCCGGCCGATCGTGATGACCACCATCGCCATGGTTGCCGGCATGCTGCACATCGCGCTCGGCATCGGCGCCGACAGCGAGTTCCGCTCACCGATGGCGCTCGTCGTGATCGGCGGGCTGATCACCTCGACCCTGCTCAGCCTGATTTTCGTGCCAGTCGCCTACATCTACGTGGACCGTGCGGAAAGCTGGATCGCCCGGCGGTTCCGGCCCCGCGCCGCACCGGCACCGGCACCCGCAGCGGCTGAGTAGGCGGGCGGCATCGGGGATTGGACTGGTCCGTGCCACGGGGGGGCAAGGGTGGGCATGATCGCCACCGCCATATCCCTTGTCCGGCACCAGAGCACGATCGATCCTCTCGGATCGGTCTTGTGCTCCAGACAACACTGAAACTACGGCGGACTCTCCGCCGCGGCCGACGCGCAGCCTTGCAGCCCTCGGGCGAACAGCCAAAATCGCCCGACTGGCTCTCCCGACTGGCCCCGCGGGCAGGCATTCAGCCGCGTCCCTGCTTCGCCAGGGCCGAGAGATCTGGCATCGAACGAGGGAAATCGGGCGAGCCCCGACGGTGCGTTTCCAGGGCCTGGGCGAAGGCGAGCGTGACCCAGGCGGTCGGCATGATCCTCGACGGTGTCCAGGCCGAGGCCGCTCTGCAGGGCGGCGATGCCGACCTGATCGCCGTCGGGCGGGAAGCGCCGCACAACCCCTATTGGGCGCATACGGCCGCCGAGCAACTCGGCGCGGGCGGGGATTGCTCAGCCTGGCCGGTGCGGCACGGCGCCTGGCTCGCCAAGCGGCAGCAGGGCATGGGGCATGTGATCGAGGCCCGCCGCCGGGCGCTTGCAGTGCGGGAGCCCGGTGGCTGAGCCGGCGCTTTACAGCGGGGCCTGCGCGCAGTAGGCGGCACCGAAGTCGTTTGTTATAAGCGAATTGAGGCCGGCGGGATTTGCGCCGCGACCAAGGAGGTCGGGATGGAAAGCGCCGGGACGGTCACTTGCGATGTCCTCGTCATCGGCTCCGGCGCGGGCGGACTCGCCGCGGCGACGGTGGCCGCTGCCCATGGGATGGAGACGATCGTCGCCGAGAAGGACCGCTATGCCGGCGGTACCACGGCGCTGTCAGGCGGCTTCTTGTGGGTGCCGAACAACCCAGTCTCGCTGCGCGACGGCGTGCAGGACAGTGTCGAGGCTGCGCGCACCTATTTGCGGCATGAGGCCGGAAACCACTTTAACGCGGAATGCGTGGACGCCTTCCTGGCCAAGGGGCCGGAGGCGGTCGCCTTCTTCGAGCAGAACACGGCGCTGCAATTCGACGCCGCATCGGCCTTCTCGGACTATCACCCGGCGGCGCCCGGCGGCACCTCCGGCGGCCGTTCCATCGTCGCGCGCCCCTATGACGCCAAGGAGCTCGGCGCCGAGCTTAAGCGCCTGCGCCCGCCGATGCCGGAATTGACCTTCGCTGGCCTGATGATCGGCTCCGGGCCGGAGCTGAAGCACTTCTTCAACGTCACGCGGTCGATCCGGTCCGTGGCCTATGTCGCCGGGCGGCTTTCCGCCCATGCGTGCGACCTGGCACTGAACGGCCGCGGCATGCGGCTGACCAACGGCAACGCTCTGGCCGGCCGGCTGTTCCGCAGCGCGCTCGACAAGGGCGGCAAGGTCTGGACGGAGGCGCCGGCGAAGCGGTTGATCCTGGAGGGCGGGCGCGTGGTGGGCGCGGTCGTCGGCCGCCCAGACGGCGATGTGGAGGTGCGTGCACGCCGCGGCGTGGTGCTCGCCGCCGGCGGCTTCCCTCAGGACAAGGCGCGGCGGCGCAGCCTGTTCCCTCACGACCCTGAGGGCGATAGCCATTTCTCGCCGGCCCCCGCGAGCAATACCGGCGACGGCCTGCGGCTGGCCGAGGAAGCAGGTGCGGGCATCGAACTCGGCTATCCCAACGCAGCGGCCTGGGTGCCGGTCTCCCGCGTGCCCCGCAAGGATGGAAGCTGGGGCGTGTTTCCGCATTTCATCGACCGCGCGAAGCCCGGGCTGATTGCCGTGCTGCCGGATGGGCGGCGCTTCGTGAACGAGGCGAACAGCTATCACGACTTCATCCAGGCACTGTTCGCTGCCAGCCCGGCTGGCCAGCGGATCCGCGCGCACCTCATCGTCGACCACACCTTCATCCGGCGCTTTGGCATCGGCTTCGTGAAGCCCTTCCCCATGCCTCTAGGCCCGCAGATGCGCTCGGGTTACCTCAAGCGCGGCCGCACCGTGGCGGAGCTGGCGCAGGTGGCGGGCATCGACCCGCAGGGGCTTGAAGCGACCATCGCCAGCTACAACGCCGATGCGCGGACTGGCGACGACAAGGCCTACGGCAAGGGCTCGACGGCCTACAACCGTTTCAACGGCGATCCGTCCTTCGCGCCGAACCCCTGCCTGGCCGAGATTGCGGCCGGGCCGTTCTACGCCGTGGAGGTGGTGGTTGGGGACCTCGGCACCTTCGCCGGCATCCGCGCCAATGGCGATGCGCAGGTGCTGGACCGAGAAGGCAGCCCGGTCCCGGGCCTCTATGCCGTGGGCAACGACATGGCCAGCATCATGGGCGGGAATTATCCGGGCGGCGGCATCACCCTCGGCCCGGCAATCACCTTCGCCTACATCGCCGCGCAGCACATGGCACGCGAAGCGACCGCCGAGATGCCGCGCGCGGCCTGAAGCAGCATCCGATCGAACAGAGCCGCAAGTGGCTCGGTTTGTTAGGACATAAGCTGCTCTAGTCATTGCATTTTCTGGAGCACGGCCTTCCGATCGATTGATTCCAATCGATCGGAACGTGGTTTAGGGCATGTTGAGAATCAGGGGATTCCCTCGGCTACGGCGGTCGTGATTCAAGCTCCGAAAGGAGTTTGCGACGGATCGGTTTCTTGTGACGGACGCGCAATGGGAGAAGATGGCGCCGTTTTGCTTCGGCAAACCAATCGACCCTGGTCGGACGGGTAGCGACGGCCGTTTGTTCAGGCAAGCGAGCTGATGGGTGCGCTGACAGCGATGCTCACCATGGCCGGCATCTTCCCGGCCCGGAACGGCAAAAGCCCCTCGGCGGTAAGGCCTGA
>JBBSCP010000029.1:0-20809 GCA_038250135.1 Acetobacterales bacterium
CGGCCTGCCGCCCTTCCCCGCGCCACTCACCGAGCGCGCCGCCGCCGCCACGCGCTGGCTGCACCGCCTGACCGACCCCGCAACCGGCGCCACGCCCCGCCTCGGCGTGGAAGATGGCTCGGCGCTGACCGATCTGTCTCGCGCCGGATCGCAGGATGCGCGGGCCAGCGTGGAGCGCGCGGCGCGGCTGTTTGCCGGCGAGGGGGCGGATTTGCCGGCTGATCCCGGCTGCGCCTGGCTCGGCCTGCCCTGCCCCGACGCCCGGCTTGAACGGCCCGCGCGCTGGACGGCGGACGGGGTGATGGGCTGGCGGCAGGGCTGCGCGCTGGCCTTGCTGCGCGGCGGGCGGCTGCGCTTCCGCCCGTCCCAGGCCGATTTGCTGCACCTTACCCTGGTGCGCAACGGCGTGGAGATCCTGCGCGATGGCGGCACCGGCGCCTACAACCCGCCCGCCCTTTGGTGGGGCCCCGCCCTGGCCGGGGCGGCGGCGCATAACGGCCCGGTCTTCGACGGCGCGGAGCCGATGCCGCGTGCCGGGCGCTTTCTGCTGGCCCGCTGGCCCCGGCTCAGCGCCCTGCCGGCTGGATTTGCGCTGGTCGATGCGCGCGGCAATCGCACCGCGCGATCCGTGGCCGTCGAGGGCCATGTCTGGACCGTCACGGACGAACTCGGCGGCCCCTTTCGCCTGGTCGCCTGGCATTGGCGGCTGCCGACCGGACCGTGGACGCTGCAGGCCGATCGCGCCACCGGACCCGCCGCGACGCTACATTTCGCCGCCGATGCGCCTGTCACGCTCCGCCTCGCTCCGGGTTTCGAAAGCCCCGCCTATGGCGCCATCGCGCCTGCGCTCGTGCTGTTGGTGGAGGCCGCCGCCCCCCTCACGCGCCTCATCACCACCGTGACCCTGCCGGCCGAGGAGATCGTCGCATGATGCCGCTCGAGGATCTTCTCGCCGGGCTCTGGCGTCGGCGCCTTGCCACCTTCTCCCTTGCCGCGCTGCTGTTTGCGGGTGGTGCGGCGGCGGTGATCCTCTGGCCACGGCAATATCTGGCGGAGGCCGTGGTCGCGCCGGCCGAAACCACGGGCATCGCCACCTCCACCCTGCTCTCCGCCACGCCGGCCATCACCGGGCTGTTCGATCCGCGGCCGACCGGCAATTTCGCCATCTATCTCGGCGCGCTACGCTCGCCAGAGGCGGCGACGCTGCTGGCCGAGACGACGGAGTTGCAATCCTGGCTCTCCGCCCGCCGGCGCGAGGGGCCGATGGCGGCGATCCGCGCCGCGCTCGACCTGGAGCGCGAGGCCGACCTCGACGATGTGCGGAGCTGGCTCGAGCGCAACCTCGCCGTGACGCAGACGCTCGGCGCGGTCACCTGGACGCTGGCGATCGCGCATCCGGACCGCGACCTGGCGCTGGACCTGCTGAACCGCCTGCACGGTTTCGGGGAGGGCAAGGTGCGGGCCGACCTGGAGCAGATGGCGCGGCGACGCATCCTGGCTCTGGAGCACCGGCTGGCGCGCGAATCGGACCTCTATATCCGCCAGTCGCTGTATGAATTGCTCGCGATGCAGCAGCGCACGGTCGTGGTGGTGGCGGCGGATGAAGCCGTGGCGGCACGCCTCGTCTCCGCACCGATGGTGGAGCTGCGCGCCTCCCAGCCCAACCGGCCCCTGCTGCTGCTGCTGATGCTATTTGTGTCGCCGATGGCGGCGGTGGCGCTGATGGTGGCGCGGGTCCTGGCCGGGCCGCCCCCGGCGCCCCGTCGCGCGCTGCGGCTGGAGCCGGCGGAGTGATACCGATGGCCCCAGGGAGTGACCGGCGGACCGCACCGCAGTCCGAGCGCCCAACGGTCGCCTGGCGGCGAGCCAAGCCCACGGCATGGGCGCCCGGCGCTTGAGGGCACACATATACACTGGCGGTCATTCTGCATGGCCGTTGGTATGAGCGCTTCCCTCGCGCTGCTGTTCGGTTCGAGCGCGGCGGTGCTGCAATTGGCCGGCGCACTCAAAACCGCGCCGGGGCTCGCGGGCCTGCCTTTGGATCTGACGCTTCTGGCCCTGGCTCTGGTGCTGCCGGGGCTCGTGCTGGTGGTGGTGACGCGGAGCTGGGAGGTCTCGCCGGTGCTCGCCCTGCCGCTCGCCGGCGCGGGGCTGCTCTGGTTCTGGCTGGTGGTCGCCGGAGTGTGGAGCCCCTCCACCCTCGTCATCGGCCAGAAACTGCCCGAGGCCGTGCTGCTCGGCCCGCTGATGCTGGCCGCCGGGCTGGTGGTCGGCGCCGAGCCCGCGGCGCGGCGCGGGCTGGTCGGCACCAGTCTCGGCCTCGGCGCGCTGCTGGGTGCGATCATCGGCTGGGGCTTCTGGAGCGGCGCGGCGCTGGCGGCGCTGGCCGATCCGGACCAGGCGCGGGTTCAGTACCAGTTGGCCGGCATCGCGCTCGCCGGGGCGGCCGGGCTGGCGGCGGTGCGGGCGGTGGAGGCGCGCGGCGCGTGGCGCCTGCCCTGGCTCGGGCTGGTCGGCGCGCTCGGCCTCGCGGCGCTGTTGCCGGGCGGCAGGACAGCACTTGTGGCGCTGGCGCTCGGCGTGGCGCTGGCGCCGGCGCTGCGGCTCGGCCTCGCGGGGCGGCGCGGTGCGGCGGCGCTGTGGCTGGCCTTGTGCGCCGTGGCGGGCCTCGGCTTCCTGGCGGTCCTGCTGCTGAACCCAGAGGAGGCTGAGGGGCTGCGCACCCTGGAACGCCTGACCGGCGATGCCGCCGGCCTCGATGCGCGGCGCGGGCTGTGGGAGGCGGCGCTGGATTGGGCCGGGCGGGCGGCGCCCTTCGGGCTCGGCACCGGCGGCTTCACGCTGGCCGCCGGGCATGGCGAGCGGCGCGGCCTGTATCCCCACAATCACGCGCTGGAAGCCCTGGCCGAGGGCGGGCTGCCCGGGTTGCTGTTCTGGCTGATGGCTTTCGGCGGTGCCCTGCTGGCGGCGGGGCACCTGGCGCGCCGCGCCGACCCCGGCGCGGTGGCGCGGTTGGCGGCGCTCAGCCTGCCGGTCGGGCTGACGGTGATGGTCTCGACCGATCTCGGCAACCGGATGGCGTGGTTCGCGCTCGGCCTGGTGCTGTCGCTCGGCGTCGCGGCGCGGCCGCTGCCGCGGGTGCGGGCGATGACGGCAGGTTCTGTGCGCGGGGGTTTGTTGGGGGGAAGAATTATGCGCATTGGGGCAAGCCGCTGCTGGACCGGGCGGCGGCGGCGGGGCTGCTGGTGCTGCTGGCGCCGGTCTTGGGCGTGGTTGCGCTGCTGGTCCGGCGCGAACTGGGCCGACCGGTGCTGTTCCGCCAGACCCGCGCCGGGCGGCACGGCGTGGCCTTTACCCTGCTGAAACTCCGCTCCATGGCCGAGGGCGATGGCCCGGATGCGGCGCGCCTCGGCACCTTCGGCCGCCGACTGCGCGCCAGCGGGCTCGATGAGTTGCCGCAGCTTGTGAATGTATTGCGCGGGGAGATGAGCCTGGTCGGGCCGCGCCCGCTGCCGGTGCCCTATACAGCGCTTTACTCGGCCCGCCAGGCGCAGCGCCTGCGCGTGCGGCCGGGCCTCGCCGGGCCCGGGGTGGCAGCGGGGCGGAATGCGGTGGATTGGCCGCACCGGCTGGAACTCGACGCCGCCTATGCCAGTGCTGGACCAAGCCTGCTTGGCGATGCGGCGCTGGTCTGGGGCACGCTCAGGGTCTGGCTGGGCGGCGCGGGGGTGAGCGCGCCGGAGCACGCAACCATGCCGGCCTTTCGAGGGGAAACCTTACCCATGCAACATACTCATGATTGAATTTCACCTACCAATGAAGATAAAGGTTGATTTTTAATTAATAACACAACCAGAATAGCCCATACTTCATCAAGCTTTCAACCAGATGGTTCAAATGGCCCGCCTTCAGCCGCTGCCGCTCGACGCCACCATCCTTCCCTTTCCGGGCGCCACGCTGCCCGCTCGGGTGCTGCTTTCGCCGCCGCACCTGGCGGGCACCGAACTCGACCGGCTGCGCGAGACGCTGGAAGCGGGCTGGCTGGCCCCGGCCGGTCCCGCGCCCCGCGCCTTCGAAGCCGCGATCGCCGAGGCTACAGGGTTCGCGGAGGTGCTCGGCACCAGCTCCGGCACCGCAGCGTTGCACCTGGGCTACCGGGTGCTCGGCGTGGCGCCGGGGGATGAGGTCTGGGCGCCAGCCTCCACCTTCGTCGCCACCATCGCGCCGGCCGTGCAGATGGGCGCAATCCCGCGCTTCCTCGACATTGCCGAGGTCGGCGCGACGCTCGACCCCGGCCAACTGGCCGAGGAGCTCGCGCGCGCCGCGCGGCGGGGCCGCCTGCCGCGCGTCGTGGTACCCGTGGACCTTTATGGCCAAAGCTGCGACCTCGACGCGATCGAGGCCGTCTGTGCCCGGTGGGGCGTGCCGGTGATGTGCGACAGCGCCGCAGCGATGGGTTCCACCCAGCGTGGCGGGCGGCATGCCGGACAGGGCGCGCGGCTTGCGGTGTTGTCCTTCAACGGCAACAAGATCGTCACCGCCGGCGGCGGCGGCGCCCTGGTCAGCCAGGACGCCAGGCTGATCGCCGAGGCCCGCAAGCTGGCCGGACAGGCGCGCGAGGTCGCGCCGCATTACGAGCATGAGACCACCGGCTACGCCTATGGCCTATCCTCGGTCCTGGCTGCGGTGGGGTTGGCGCAGCTCGCGGGCTTGGCAGCCCGTGTCGAGCGGCGGCGCGAGATTTTCTCCCGCTACCTCGCCGGCCTCGGCGACCTGCCGGGTGTCAGCTTCATCGCCGAGCCGAACTGGGGTCGCACCAACCGCTGGCTGAGCGTCGCGCTGTTCGACGCCAAGATGTTCGGCGCGGACCGCGAGCAACTGCGCCGCGCGCTGGAGGCCGAGGGCGTAGAAAGTCGCCCCGCCTGGAAGCCGTTGCACCTCCAGCCGGTGTTCCGCGACGCCCCGCGCGCCGTCGGCGCGCGCACCGCCACATTGTTCGAACGCGGCCTGTGCCTGCCCTCCGGCAGCGCGCTGACCAGCGCGGATCAGGCGCGCATCATCCAGACGATCCGCGCTTGTGCCCGGCGTTGACCTCACCCCCTGGTGGCGGCTGGCGCCGTACCCCGCGGGTGGTCTTCGCGTGCTGTATCTGCACCAGCATTTCTCGACGCCCGAAGGCAGTACCGGTACGCGAAGCTTCCACATGGCCGCGGCGCTGGCGGCGGCCGGGCACGACGTCACCCTGGCCTGTGGGCGCTATCAGGGCGCCGCAACGGGGCTCGAAGGGCGCTTTCGGCGCGGCGCGCGGCAAGGCGTGGTGGCAGGCTTCACGGTACGCGAGTTCGACATCTCGTGCGCCAATGCGCAAGGACTAGCCGCGCGGAGCCTGGCCTTCCTGCGCTTCGCTGCGGCGTCCAGCCGGCTGGCGCTGAGCCAGGAATGGGACCTGATCATCGCCTCCTCCACGCCGCTCACCGTGGCCATCCCGGCGCTGCTGGCGAAGGCGCGACGCGGCACACCCTTCATCTTCGAGATCCGCGACCCCTGGCCGGAACTGCCGCACGCGCTGTCCGCCGGGGGTGGCGGCGTGCCGGGGCCAGTGCTCGCGGCGATGGGCCGCCTCGCCGATGCCGCCTGCCGCCGCGCCGATGCCGTGGTGGCTCTGAGCGATGGCATGGCCAGGACCGCGATCGCGCGCGGCACCGACCCCGCCCGCCTCATCGTCCTGCCGCAGGGCGCGGATGCGGTGATGTTCCGCGACCGGGGTGCGGGCTGGCGGCCTGAGGGTCTCGCCCCCGGCACCGTGCTGGCGGTCTATGCGGGAGCGCATGGCCGCGCCAATGGCCTGGACCAGCTGCTGGACGCGGCGGCGCGGCTGCGTGGCAGCCCGGTACGCCTGCTGCTGGTCGGCGAGGGGGCAGAAAAGCGGCACCTCATGGCGCGCGCGGTGGCGGAGAATCTACCGGTCGATTTCCGCGACGCGATGCCCAAGGCGCGCCTCGCGGGGTTGCTGGCCGGGGCCGATCTCGGGCTGCTCTGCCTCGCGCCCATCGCCGAATTCGCCGAATGGACGGCGCCGAACAAGCTGGCGGAAGGGCTGGCCGCCGGGCTGCCGATGGTGGCGAACGTGGCCGGCGCAGCGGCGCGGCTGCTGGCGGATAGCGGCGCGGGCCTTGCCGTGCGGCCGGGCGACGCGGCAGCCCTGGCCGAGGCGCTGCTCGCCCTCGCGGCCGACCCGGCGCGGCGCCTTGCCATGTCGCATGCCGCGCGGATCGTGGCGCGGCGGCGGCTCGATGCGCGGCGCATCGCACAGACCCTGGTCGCGCTGGCAGAGCGCACCGCGGCGCCCCGACGCCAGATGGCATGAGCGGGTTGATGTTGATGCTCTCGGCGGCACACCCGCCGGAGGATGTGCGCATCGTCGCGAAGCAGGGCGCGACGCTTGTCGAGGCGGGCTTCCATGTGCGCCATCTCGCCCCTGGCGCGGCGCCGAACACCCATCTGCATGGGGTGGAGATTGTGAGCCACGGCCCGGCGCCACGCGGCTGGCGGGCACGGCTCCGAGCCATTCCGCGCCTGGCCCGCTTGGCCGCCGCAGCGCGCCCGGCCGTGATCCACGCGCATGAGCCTGACAGCTGGGTCGCCGCGCTGATCGCCGGGCGGTGGGTCGGCGCGCGCGTGGTGCTGGACGTGCATGAACACTATCCCTCGCGCCTCGATGCCCGCCTGCCGGCGATGTTGCGGCCCCTCGCACGGCTCGGGCTGGGGGCTTTCTGCAGGCTCGCGGCGCTGGCGGCGGACCGGGTGGTGGTGGCGAAGGAGGGGCTGGACGACGCCTTCGGCGGCCCGACGCGCTGTGTGAAGGTGCGCAACTACGCAACGCCGGCGCCGATCACCCCGCGCGCCCATGCGCCGGGGCCGCTGCGCCTCGTGCATCTCGGCGCACTCGGCCGGTCGCGCGGCGCCTTCGCCATGCTGCTGACGCTCTCCCGGCTGCCCCCCACGGCGGAGCTGGTGCTGGCCGGCCGCTTCACCGATGGAAGCGAGGCCGATTTCCTGGCCGCAGCCGCCGAGCTCGGCCTGGCGCGCCGTGTCACCAGCCTGCCCTGGATGCCGCGCGAAGCGGCGCTTGGCATCGCGGCGGGCTGCGACATCGGCCTGGTGCTGTTCCAGCCGGGCGTGGAGAACCACCGCCTCGCCCTGCCGCACAAGCTGTTTGACTGCATGCTGGCCGGCCTGCCGGTGATCGTCCCCGACTTCGCCGAGGAGGTCGCCGCCGTGGTGCGGGAGGCCGGCTGCGGCCTGGCGGTCAACACCGCCGACCCCGCCGCCATCGCCGCCGCGGTGCAGACGCTTGCGGACCCCGAGCTGCGCAACGCCCTGGGTGCGCGGGGGCGGCAGGCCGCGCTGACGCGTTTCGGCTGGGACGGGGAGGCGGCGCGGCTGGTCGGGCTGTATCGCGGGCTGATGGCGCAACGCCAACCGGCGTGGCGGGCTGCCGCGCTGGGCGCCGCGGCCCGTTCAGGGCAGTAGCGAGAGCTGCCGCTCCACCACGTTTCGCCAGGGCGCCTCCGCGGGCGCATCGGCCAGCAGCGCCTGCCAGGTGCTGCGCGCATTCGCCGCCCGCCCGGCCCGCGCCTCGGCAAGGCCTGTCAGGAAGCGCAGCCTTGCGTTGTTGGGCTGGCTGCCGAGCGCGCGGGCGAGCAGCGCGGCGGCGGCGGTGTGGTCCCCGCGGTCGATCTCGAGCTCGGCGATGTCGCCGGCGAGGTCGGCGTCGAAGCGGATGCCGAGGGCCATGCGCCAGGCGGCGATGGCGGGCTCGCCACGGCCGCGATTGCGTTCCGCGTTGCCGAGCATGACATGCCCCATGCGTGCCTGTTCGCTGGTCGGATCGGAGGTGGCGAGGCGGGCGCGCAGCGTGGCGAGCAACTCCTCCTCGGCTGCTGCCATGTCCTGGCGTTGCTGGAAGGGCACGGCCGGCATGTCGGGCGTGCCGCGTGAAAGGTACAGACCGAAGGCGGCGGCGGGCAGGCCGATCACCAGGGCGCCGAGCAGGGCCCTGGTCTGGCGGCTGGCGGTTTCGGGCACGTCCTCAGGCGGTGCGCTCAGGATGCGGCGTTGCACTTCGAGCCGCGCGGCCTGGTGCGCGGCCTCGTCGAGCCGGCCCGAGTCCCGCTCGCGGTCCAATTCCGCCAACTGCGCGCGGTACAGCGCGAGGTCGGCCTCTGACCGGCCGCGGGCGCGTGCCGGGCGCAGCAGGATCCAGGCGAACGGCAGCATCGCCGCCACCGCGACGGCGGCAAGCAGGGCCCAAATCACGCGCGCGTTCCATCCTTGGTATCGAGGACCTGAGTCTCAAGCTCGGCGAGGCGGCGCCGTTCCTCCTCGCTGAGCGGCGTGGCGGCGGGGGCCACCATGCGGCGGCGTGCCGCGAGGATCAGCCCCAAGCCGGCGAGCAGCGCCACCACGGGCGTGGCCCACAAAATGGCGGTGGACCAGGCAAAGGGCGGGCGCAGCAGCACGAAATCGCCATAGCGCGCGTGCAGGAACTCCTTCACCTGCGCGTCATTGTCGCCGGCGGTGATGCGCTCGCGCACGATCAGCCGCAGGTCGCGGGCCAGGCCGACCTCGCTGTCCTCGATCGACTGGTTTTGGCAAACCATGCAGCGCAGTTCCTTGCCGAGCGCGCGGGCGCGGGACTCCTGCGCGGCGTCAGGGAGCATGTCGGCCGGGCTGGAGACGGCAAAGGCGGTGAGGGGCGTGACGAGCAGCGCCAGGGCAAGCACCAGTGCGTGTGTCATGCGTGGCGCGCCAGCAACGGGCGCAGGTCTTCGCTCAGCACGTCCGGCGTGATCGGGCCGGCGAAACGCCAGCGGATGAGGCCCTGACGGTCGAGCAGGTAGGTCTCCGGCACGCCATAGACGCCCCAATCGATGGCCACGCGGCCGGGTTCGTCCTTGGCGAGCCGGCGGAAGGGGTTGCCGCGTTCGCGGATGAAGCGAAGGCTGTCCTCCGGCTTGTCCTTGTAGGCGATGCCGAAGACCGGGATGCCTTCGCGCTGCAGGCGCATGAGTTGCGGATGCTCGATGATGCAGGGCACGCACCAGCTTGCCCAGAAATTGATGATGATTGCGCCTGGCAGGCCGCGCAGATCGACCGCGCCGAAGCCTTCCAGCCCGCTGTTCTCCAGCGCCGGCAGGGTGAAGTCGGGCGGCGGGCGGCCGATCAGCGCCGAGGGCACGCCGCGCGGGTTGTACTGCCCTGTCTGCTGGCGGTGCAGGGCGGTATAGAAGCCGACGCCGCCAGCCGCCGCCACGGCGAAGGGGGCGGTCAGCAGGATGCGCCGCGAGAGGGGAGTCATGGCTGAAATGATCCCTGCATCATGCAAACCACAACGCGGTCTGAGCGCCGGAAGGGGCGCCGCCGCTGAAGCGGCGAGCCAAGCGGCCGAAGGCCGCGCCCGGCGCTTGAGGGCCACAAACTTTCACGCTGGCGCGCCCTGCGCGGCGGTCCGCCGGCTCGGGGCGGAGACGCGCACGCGCCTGTCCGACAGCGACAGCCCGCCGCCCAGCGCCATGATCGCGGAGCCCAACCAGATCCAGGGCGCGAGCAGGTTGAAGTGGATCCGGATGATGGCCTGACCGGCCGCCGTGTCCTCCTCGCCGATCACGGCGTAGAGGTCGAACAGCAGGTTGGTGCGGATCGCGACCTCGGTAGTGTTTTGGCGTGCGACCGGGAACCAGCGGCGCGAGGGCTCCATCACATGCAGCACCTGTCCGTCGCGGATCACGCTGATGGTCGCACGCCGCGCTGTCCAGTTCGGGCCCTCGACGTCGCGCACGCCCTCGAGCCGCCATTCATAGCCGGCGAGCATCGTGGATTCGCCCGGCGCCATCGCCACCAGCTTCTCCTGCGCCAAGCCCATGCCCGAAATGCCGGCGGCAACGATGCCGATGCCGGCATGGGCGATGGCCGCACCCCAGGCAGCGCGCGGCAAGCCCCGCGCCCGCGCCCAGGCATTGGCGGGGTTGGTGCGGAAAAGCGCCGTGCGGTCGGCGAGGTCGGCGATGGCCGCGCCGATCACCCAGGCGGCGAAGGCGAAGCCCACTGCCGGCAGCACCTTCTCGCCGGAAAGCAGCAGCGCGCCGAAGAACACCGCAAAGGCCAGCACCGCGCACCACCAGAGCTTCATGACCAGCGGCGCAAGGGCCGCGCGTTTCCACGGCATCAGCGGCCCCGCCGCCATTGCCAGCAATAGTGGCACAACGAGGGGAAAGCTCGCCGCATTGAAGAAGGGCGCGCCGACCGAGACCTTCAGGCCGAACATCGAATCGGCGAATAGCGGCCAGAGCGTGCCGACAAACACCACCGCGGTGATCGAGCAGATCAGCAGATTGTTCAGCACGATCGCGCCCTCACGCGAAACGGGCGCGAATATCCCCGTGGGGATCATCGCACTCGCCCGCCAGGCGAACAGCAGGAAGGCGCCGGCCAAATAGAACATCAGCAGGCCGAGGATGAACATGCCGCGTTCGGGATCATTGGCGAAGGAATGCACGCTGTTGAGCACACCCGAGCGCACCAGGAAGGTGCCGAGCAGCGACATGCCGAAGGCGATGATGGCCAGCAGGATTGTCCAGGTTTTCAGGGCTTCCCGCTTCTCGACCACGATGGCGGAATGCAGCAGCGCCGTGCCGATCAGCCAGGGCAGCAGCGAGGCGTTCTCGACCGGATCCCAGAACCAGTAGCCGCCCCAGCCGAGCTCGTAATAGGCCCACCAGGAACCCAGCGCGATGCCGAGCGTCAGGAACGACCAGGCAGCCAGGCTCCAGGGCCGCACCCAGCGGCCCCAGGCGGCGTCCACACGCCCCTCGATCAGCGCCGCGATGGCAAAGGCGAAGGTCACCGCATAGCCGACATAGCCGACGTAAAGCAGCGGCGGATGCAGCGCGAGGCCGATATCCTGCAGGATCGGGTTCAGCCCCTGCCCATCGGCCGGCGGCGGCCAGACCCGGTCGAAGGGGTTGGAGGTCTTCAGCACGAACAGCAGGAAGCCCAGCGAGATCAGCCCCAGCACGCCGAGCACGCGCGCCTTCAGCGCCGAGGGCAATTCCCGCCCGAAGGCGGAAACCGCCGCGCCGCACAGCGCCAGGATCATCACCCAGAGCACCAGCGAGCCCTCGTGATTCCCCCAGGTGCCGGTGATCTTGTAGAGCAGCGGCTTGGCCGAATGGCTGTTCTGCACGACGTTCATCACCGTCGTGTCGTTGATCACGTAGGAATACATCAGGCAGGCGAAGGCCGCCGCGATGGCGAAGCACTGGCCGAGCGCCAGCGGCGCGGCGGTGGCCATCATGCGCGCATCGCGCGTTTCGGCGCCGAGCAGCGGCAGTACCGATTGCGCGAAGGCGAGGATCAGGGCCAGCGTAAGGGCGAAATGCCCGACTTCGGCGATCATGAGCCGGTTCTCCCCTGCGACGCGGGACGCGCCGGGTCCATGGTGTTCCAGGTCGCCGGCGCCGGCGCCGGGCCCAGCGCGGGCTGCCATTGGCCGGCACGCTTGAGCGCATCGGCGACCTCGGGCGGCATGTAGGTCTCGTCATGCCGGGCGAGCACCTCGCTGGCGCGAAACACGCCATCGGGGGTGAGCCTGCCCATCGTGACCACGCCCTGGCCCTCACGGAACAGGTCGGGCAGGACGCCCTGGAAGTTGACGCTGACCTGGTGCACGCCATCGGTCACGCGGAAGCGCATGGTCGGCAATTGGCCAGAGGCGGCGGGCAGGCGCTCCACGCTGCCGGCCTCGACCAGCCCGCCGAGGCGGAAGGCGCGCTCCGGCCCCGGTCGATCGGCCATGATGTCAGAGGGCGAGCGGAAGAAGACGATGTTGTCCTGGAAGGCCGTGAGCGTCAGCGCCGTGGCGCTGCCGAGCCCGATGGCACAAAGCAGGACGACCCACATCCGGCGTTTCTTGCGCGCAGTGATCACGCGTCCCGTCCTCCGCGCGGATCAAGCCGCTTGAGCATTGCGCGCGCGCTACGGTGCCGCAGCATGGCCGCGACGGCAAGGCCGCCGAACACCGCGAAGGTGAGGCCCCAACTCGCCACGATGTGAACCCAGTGCGTGCTCACGTCGCTGCCCCCTCGGCCCGCCTTGCGCGGGCCATCTGAAGTGCCCGCACGCGCCGTTCCATCACCGCGGCACGGGTCTGCGCCAACACCACCGCACCGAACAACAGGGAAAAACCCAGCGCGCAGACCAGCAGCGGGTAGAGCATGTCCACATGCATCCCCGGCGCGTTGAGGCGCGTCACACTCGCCGGCTGGTGCAGCGTGTTCCACCAATCGACGGAAAATTTCACGATCGGGATGTTCACCACGCCGACCAGCGCCAGAATGGCGCCGGCCCGCGCGCCGCGCTCCACATCGTCGAAGGCGCGGACCAGCGCGGCATGGCCGAGCCAGAGGAAGAACAGCACCAGCACCGAGGTCAGCCGCGCATCCCAGACCCACCAGGTGCCCCACATCGGCTTGCCCCACAGGCTGCCAGTGGCGAGGCATAGCGCCGTGGCGGCGGCACCCACCGGCGACAATTCGCGCGCCGTGAGGTCGGCCAACGGATGCCGCCAGATCAGCGACATCAGCGACAGCACGGCGAGGCCGGTGTAGCCGCCCATGGCCAGCCAGGCCATCGGCACATGCACGTACATGATGCGCACCGTCTCGCCCTGCTGCCAGTCGCCGGGCGAGAACAACAGCGCCCAGGCGGTGCCTGCCCCGGTGACGGCGATGGCCGCGGCCCAGAGCCAGGGCATGAGGCCATCCGTCATCCGCAGGAAGCGGCCGGGATTGGCAAAACGATGCAACGACCGCGCCCCGGTCGGGGGGGCGGTGGCATCGGCTGGTGACCCGTTCGGTCGGGTCGGTGCGGTTGGGCTGGCGTCCACGCCCATAGACTAGGGATGTATCGCGCCGGATTGAAGCCCAGGCGTAGCGGGGTTACGTGCAAACAGCGCCGCATCGTCGGCGAGGGGGAATTTGACCGATGCTGTTCGCGATCACCTGCACCGATAAGCCCGGCGCGCTGCAGCTCCGCCTGGACAGCCGCCCGGCCCATCTCGCGCATCTCAAGGCGCATGAATCGAGCCTGGTGCTGGTCGGCCCGGTGCTGGACCTCGAGGGCAAGCCCTGCGGCAGCCTGCTGGTGATCGAGGCCGACCACCGCGAAACCGCCGCCGCCTTCGCCGCTGCCGACCCCTACGCCCTGGCGGGCGTGTTCGAGAGCGTCGTCATCCGCCCCTTCCGCACGGTCTTCAAGGACGGGCAGCAGGTCTGATGGCGCTGGCAACATCGGCCGATTGGCGGCCGGCACTTACGGGCGTAACCGAGGGCACACGATAATGTCGCGTGCCCGTGCCTTCTGGCTGGTGAAGTCCGAGCCCGACGTCTTCTCCTGGGACCAGCAGGTCGCCAACGGCGTCGAGCCCTGGACGGGCGTGCGCAACCACATGGCGAAGGCCAACCTGATCGCCATGAAGCGCGGTGACCGTGCCTTCTTCTACCATTCCAACATCGGCAAGCAGATCGTCGGCGTGGTCGAGGTGGTGCGCGAATCCTACCCCGACGCCACCGTGGCCCCAGATGACCCGAAGGGCGATTGGGTGTGCGTGGACATGCGCGCGTTGAGCCCCTTCGCCACGCCGGTGAGCCTCGCCGAGATCAAGGCCGACCCGGATTTCGCCGAGCTCGCCTTGGTTCGGATGTCGCGGCTTTCGGTCGGCGCGGTCTCGCGCGAGCATTGGAAGAAGCTTTGCAAGATGGGCGGCTTCAAGGGATGAGCAACGTGACGACCGGGGAACGCGTGCTCTGCCGCCTCGCCGACCTGCCTGAGGGCGAAAGCCGCGGGTTTCCACCGGTGGCGGGCGCCTTCACCGGGCTGTTCGCGATCCGGCGCGGCGAGCGGGTGTTCGTCTATGTCAATTCCTGCCCGCATATCGGCCTGCCGCTGGACCCCGCGCCGGACCGTTTCCTGGATGCGAAAAAAACCGTCATCGTCTGCTCGGCGCATGGCGCGCGCTTTCGCATCGAGGATGGCGAATGTATCTCCGGCCCCTGCTATGGCGAGCGACTGGAAGCCGTGGCCGTGCGGGTCGATGCGCAAAGCCGGGTGATCATCCCGGCCGATGCCGGGCTGTAGCGGCATCACGGTCGCGCGGCGCGGCGCGGGCATGCTAGCCCTTTCGAGATGAGCGACGCCGATGTCATGCCCCCCTGCCATGGCTTGATCGCCGCCTGGCGCTTGGCGCCCGGTGCGTCTCCGCAGCCGCTCGATGCCGATTCGGCGCCCGTCGCCCTGGCCGAGGCCAGCATCTGGCTGCATTTCGACCTCCTCGATGCGCGCGCCCGTGCCTTCATCCTGGCGCTGGCCCCGCTGCCGCTCGCCGCCCGCCTGTCGCTGGTCGAGCCGGAGGAGGCGGTGCGCCTCGACGTCGCGGAGCAGACGCTGTTCGGCTGCATCCCCGACATCCACTACGATGCGGATACAAATGAAACTCCGCCGATCGGGCTGCTGCATGTGGCCCTCACGGCGCGCCTGCTGGTCACCGCCCGGCGGCACCCGCTGCGCGGCGTCCACACCGCGTTGCAGGCGCCCGAGGCCGAGCAGCCCGCCGAGGCGCTGGCCGCGGTGCTGCACGCCACTGGGCGGGAATTCGGCCAGGGTATCGCCCGCCTTGCCGCCCGCACGGCGCGAATCGAGGACGCGCTGCTGCGCCCCCACGCTGGCCCACCCGGCGAATCGCTGGCCGCGGTGCAGCGGGAGGCGCTGCGCCTGGCGCGCCAGCTCGAACCCCTGGCGGAGGCGCTCGACGAACTGGATGAGGAACCGCCGGGCTGGCTGGTGGCCTCCGGGCAAGGGCTGGTGCGCGAACGCCGCCGGCTGCGCCATGCGGTGCGCGCCCTGGCCGGCATCCGCGAGCGCAGCCGCATCGCTCAGGACCAGGCGGCGGCGCAGGCGACCGAGGAGACCAACCGCCGATTGCTGGTGCTCTCGGTGATCTCGGCGGCGATGCTGCCGGCCAGCCTCGTCGCCGGTATCTTCGGCATGAATGTCAGCGGCGTGCCTGGTGTGGCGGGCGAAGGTCTCAGCCATGACTGGGGCTTCGTCATGGCCATGGCTTTGATCACCGCCTCGGTGGGCGGCGTGCTGGCGGCGCTGCGGCTGTTTCGGCTGCTGTGACTTCAGCCGGGTGGCTTCGCCGCGGCCTGCAACACCTCAAGCTGCGCGCGCAGCGCCTCGATTTCGGCCTGCAGCGCGGCAAGGCGTGCAGCCTCCGCCATCGGCTCCATCGGCTCATCCGAGGAAGCACGGTAGGGAGCAAAAAGACTTAGCGCGCGCTCCATCATCGCCATGTTCTGTTTGCCCATCTCCTCCAGTCCGCCGAAGGGCATGGGCATGAAGCCGCCCAGCGTCTTCTTGTAGTTGCTCGACACCTGATCGTGCTGGCGCTGGAAGGCGCCCATCACGCTTTCCAGGTAGCGCGGCACCAGTGACTGCATGCTGTCGCCATAGAATCCGATGATCTGGCGCAGGAAGGAGGTCGGCAGCAGGTGCCGCCCCTTCGATTCTTCCTCGACGATGATCTGCGTCAGCACGCCGCGCGTGATGTCCTCGCCAGACTTCGCGTCATAGACCACGAAGTGCCGGCCCTTGCGAACCATGATGGCGAGATCTTCTAGCGTGACGTAGGAACTGCTTTCCGTGTTGTAGAGACGCCGATTGGCGTATTTCTTCACCACAACCGGCGGCCCTGCTGCCGGATCCGGGGCCTCGTGCGGTAGTTGAGGGGTATCGATTGCCATGAGCTTGCCTTCCCGCGGCAGTCCCGCTGCCTGAAGTGACATTATGCTGACCTTCGGTGCAGTGCGAAATAGCCATGCGCGGCAACCTCAGTGTCGGAGGGCACGTTGTGGGCTTCACCGCGCCGCGCGCGCCCCTATGGTGGCGCCCGGAAAGGGAGCCAATGGACGGGCCGGAACACAGCAGCCAGGCGGGCGAGGACCCGCAAGCCCGCCAGGCCGAACTCGACCGGCTGGCGGAGGATTGGATCACCCTATGGCAAAGCGAGATCACCGCCATGGCCGCGGACCGCGAGGCGGCGGAGGCCTGGGCCACCACGGCGCAGGCCGTTGCCGCCATGGCGGCGGCCTGGACGCGCGCGGCCAGCGCCCCGTCCGCCTTCGCTTGGCCCCCGCCCTTTGCCGCTGACCATGCCCCTGGCCACACCCCCGGGCACACCCCCGGCCACGCCCGCCAAACGCCGGGGTCCGCGCCCGCTGCTACTCCACCTGATGCTCGGCGCCAGTCGGGGGATGGTGGCTCTGAGATTGAGTCCGGGCTCGCCGCCCGGCTGGCCGAGTTGGAACGCCGGCTGGCCGAAATCGAGGGCGGGCCAGGCGGAAAGCCTGCGAATCGCGGCCGCGCTCGCCGCCGGAAACCACCCGCCTGACGCCTTCCGCGCCGCCGTATTGCGGCGCCTGTTGCGGGCTGATCGGGAATTGCTTGCCGGCCTCGCCGCCTATCGCCGCCACCCCTATAGCCGCGATCTGCCGGACCCGCCGGTGGTCTGGGCGGAGGGCGGGTCGCGTCTGCTCGACTATGGCGGGGCCGGGCAGCCGATGCTGTTCGTGCCTTCCCTGGTGAACCGCGCCCAGGTGCTGGACCTCATGCCGGGCCGGTCGTTGATGCGGCACCTTGCGGGCCAGGGCGTGCGGCCGCTGCTGCTCGATTGGGGCTGGCCCGGCGAGGCCGAGCGCAGCTTCACCCTGACCGACTACATCGCCGGCCGATTGGAACGCGCGCTGATGGCCCTGCCCGGCCCGGTCGTCCTGGTCGGCTATTGCATGGGCGGGCTGCTGACCCTGGCGGCGGCGCTGCGGCGGCCGGCCGAGGGGGGGAAAGGCGTCAAGGCGCTCGGCCTGCTCGCCACGCCCTGGGATTTCCACGCCGACCCCGCCGAGACAGCCCGCGCGCAAGCTGCCGCCGCCCTGCTGCCGGGGCTTGAGACCGTGATGCAGGCCACGGGCACGCTGCCGGTGGACGCCATCCAGACGCTGTTCTCAGGGCTCGACCCCTTCGCCATCGCCCGGAAATTCCGCGCCTTCGCCCGACTCGACCCCGCCAGCGCCCGCGCGCGGGATTTCGTGGCAATGGAGGATTGGCTGAACGATGGCGTGCCGCTTGCCGCCCCCGTGGCGCGGGAGACGCTGGGCGGCTGGTATGGCGCGAACACGCCCGGTCGCGGCGCCTGGCGGGTCGCCGGCGCGGTGGTTGACCCCGCGCAACTCGCCATCCCCGCCTTCGTCGCCGTGCCACATCGCGACCGCATCGTGCCACCGGCCTCGGCACTGGCGCTGGCCGCGCGGCTGCCGCACGCGATCGTGCACATGGCGGCCGCGGGGCATATCGGCATGGCGGCGGGCAGCGGTGCGGAGGCCGCCCTGTGGCATCCCCTGCTGTCATGGCTTCGCGGCTTGTAGGGAGCGATGCGGCGCCGCACAGTGCGGCCACGCCAGCTCCCGAGGAAGGAAAGAAACCCCTCATGACCGACATCGTCATCGCTTCGGCCGCCCGCACGCCGGTCGGCAGCTTCAATGGCGCCTTGGCAAGCCTCTCCGCCAATGCGCTCGGCACCATCGCCATCCAGGCCGCCCTGGCCCGCGCCGGCATCTCGGCCGAGGAGGTGGATGAGGTGATTCTCGGCCAGGTGCTGCCCGCCGGCGCCGGCCAGAATCCGGCCCGCCAGGCGGCGGTGGCCGCCGGCATCCCGGTCGAGCGCACCGCCTTCGGCATCAATCAGCTCTGCGGCTCGGGGCTTCGCGCCGTGGCGCTGGCCGCGCAGCAGATCTCGGCCGGCGATGCCGCCATCCTCGTCGCCGGCGGCATGGAGAGCATGACCCAGGCGCCGCATTGCGCGCAGCTTCGCGCCGGCACGAAGATGGGCTCGCTCGAACTGGTCGATACCATGCTCCGCGATGGGCTCTGGGACGCCTTCCAGGGCTATCACATGGGCACCACGGCCGAGAACGTGGCGCAGAAATTCCAGCTCACCCGCGCCGAGCAGGATGAATTCGCCGCCGCCAGCCAGCGCAAGGCCGGCGAGGCGATGAAGGCCGGGCGCTTCAAGGATGAGATCACGCCGGTCACCGTGAAGGGCCGCAAGGGCGATGTGATCGTCACCGAGGACGAATACCCGCGTCCCGAGACCACCATGGAAATCCTCGGCAAGCTGCGCCCCGCCTTCAGCAAGGACGGCACCGTCACGGCCGGCAATGCCTCGGGCATCAATGACGGCGCGGCCGTGGCCGTGGTGATGAGCGCGGCCGAGGCGGCCAAGCGCGGCATCACGCCGATGGCGCGCATCGTGAGCTGGGCCACGGCAGGGGTGGACCCCGCAATCATGGGCACCGGCCCGATCCCGGCCAGCCGCAAGGCGCTCAAGAAGGCGGGCTGGAGCGTGGACAGCCTCGATCTGATCGAGGCGAACGAGGCCTTCGCGGCGCAGGCCTGCGCGGTGAACAAGGATCTTGGCTGGGATCCGGCGAAGGTGAACGTGAATGGCGGCGCCATTGCGCTCGGCCACCCGATCGGCGCCTCGGGTGCCCGCGTGCTCAACACGCTGCTGTTCGAGATGCAGCGTCGCAATGCCAAGCGCGGGCTGGTGACGCTGTGCATCGGCGGCGGCATGGGTGTCGCGATGTGTGTCGAAAGGGCCTGAAGCATCGTCCACGCCTCACCAAGGCGTGCGCGGCGTCTCAACACCTGGCATGCCATGCTCCACCCGGCCTCGCGATCCTTGCGGGACCGGGAGGGATCGAAGAATGAATGAAACCACCGCCATCGCGCGGCGCGGCCTGTTGGGCCTTGCCGTCTCAGCCGCAGCCATGCCGGCCCTGGCCCAACGCGCCTTCGGCCCGGATGCGCCGCCGCAGCGCTATCCGGACCCGGATATCGTGGCCCTCGATCCGCGGCGTTTCGGCGCGGCGCTGGGCAACACCGCGATCCGCCGCCTGCACACCGGCATGCAATGGGCCGAAGGGCCGGCCTGGCACGCCAATGGCCGCTTCCTGATCTGGTCCGACATCCCCGCCGATGAGGCGCTGCGCCTGACGGAGGAGGACCTGAAGGTCAGCCGCCGCTTCCGCAGCCCCTCGGGCTTCTCCAACGGCAATACCTTCGACCGCGAGGGTCGGCACATCGCCTTTCGCCACTTCAACCGCGACGTGGTGCGCTATGAGCCCAATGGCGGCATGACGGTGCTGGCGGCGCGTGGCCCCGATGGCGCCTTCAACGCGCCGAATGACGGCGTCGTGCTGCCCGCCGATGGCAGCCTGTGGTTCACCGATCCCGGCTATGGCGCCCTGATGAACTACGAGGGCGAGCGGGTGCCGCAAAGCGCCGACAGCCCGCGCCCCTTCATCAAGGAGGCGGTCTATCGGATCGACGGCCAGAGCGGGCAGGTCACGAAGGTGGCGGATGAGCCGTTCAAGCCGAACGGGCTGTGCTTCTCGCCCGACTATCGCTTGGCCTACATCGCCGATACCGGGCGCAGCCATTACCCCCAGGCGCAGAACGTCATCTGGGTCTATGACGTGGACGGCCCGCGGCTGCGCAATCCGCGTGTTTTCGCCGACATGACGCTGGACGGCAAAAGCGGCTTCGCCGACGGCATTCGTGCCGATGAGCGCGGCAACATCTGGGCCGGCGCCGGCTGGGTCGGCGCGGGGTATGATGGCGTGCATGTCTTCGCGCCCAATGGCGAGCGCATCGGCCTGATCCGCCTGCCGGAAATATGTTCCAATGTCTGCTTCGGCGGCGCGCGGCGGAACGTGCTGTTCATGACGGCGAGCCAATCGCTCTACGCGGTCCCGGTCGAGACGCGCGGCGCGCATTTTTGCTGAGGGCCGACCCGATAGGCGGTTCCGCACCGGTCAACCCTCATTGAGGGTTGGCCGGCCACATGGCGAACCCTTGGCGCTGGCAGGCGCCGCGTGGCCTATTCGTCGGCGCGGCCGTCCGCGGTTCGCTCGTAGTGCCGGTAGTATTTGTCCGTGATCTGGTCGGTCTTCACGACGATGCAGACATCGGTGGTGTTGAACTGCCGGTCGATCACCGCGCCATCGCCGACGAAGCCGCCGAGGCGCAGGTAGCCCTTGATCAGCGGCGGCAGCGCCATCATTGCCGCGCGCAGGTTGATCTGCCGCGTCTCGAGCCGGTCCATCGCGATATAGCGTTCCGCTACCGCGCGCGGCCGCAGCGCCGGGGGGGCCAGATGATTGGCGTACAGATAGGACAATTGCGGCGCCAGCATGCTCAGGTCGGTCCCCGGCAGGGAGGCGCAGCCGAACATCACGTCGATCCGATGCCGGAACACATAATGCGCGATGCCGCGCCACAGCAGGTTGAGCGTGCCCCGCGTGCGATGTTCCAATGCCACGCAGGACCGGCCAAGCTCCATGATCCCGCCCGGGAAACTCAGCAGCGGCCCGATGTCGTATTCCGCCGCCGAGTAGAACCGCCCCAGTCGCTCCGCCGCCGGCCGGCGGATCAGCCGATAGGTGCCGACCACCGCGGCAGGCCCGTCGCCGAGATTGTGGTCGAGGACAAGAAGATGGTCCGCCACCGCATCGAATTCATCGACATCGCGCTTCGAGGAGGCCGTCGGCGAATCGGCCTCGGCGCCCATCTCCTCATAGAAGACGCGGTAGCGCAGCGCCTGCGCGGCATCGATCTCGGCCGTACTTTCGGCCAG
>JBBSCP010000030.1:0-20503 GCA_038250135.1 Acetobacterales bacterium
CGCCTTGGCGCAGATGGTCTGCACACGGATCTGCCACGACCTCGGCGGCCCGGCGGGTGCCTTGTCCGGCGCACTCGAATTGCTCGACGGCGAGGGCGATGACGCGTTGGACGTGGCGCGCGACGCCGCGCGGATCATGGACCGGCGCATCCGGTTCTTCCGCGCCGCGGTCGGCGGCGCGGCCGGCGATTGCCGCCGGGACGACCTCGCCCAGGCGGCGGAGGGCCTGACGCTCGGCCGCCGCGCCACCATCGACCTCAGCGCCCTCGGCCCCGACATCGTGGTGCCAGCGCTCCTGGCGCAGCCACTGCTGCTGGCGCTCTGGACCGCGGTCGATGCGTTGCCGCGCGGCGGCGTGGTGCGGGTCGGCGGCACCCCGGGGTCGGGCCTTTCGGTCTGGCCCGATGGTCCCGCCGCCGCCTGGCCCATCAGCCTGACCACCGCCTTGGCCGGGGAGGAAGTGCCGCTGACCGCGCGCGGCGTAGCCGTGCCGCTGTTGGTCGCAGTGGCGGGTGCGGCGGGCGTGCGGCTCGACCTGCTGCTGGGTAAGGCGCCCGGCGCGGCACCGCTGATGTTGATCAGCACCGGCCGCGGCTGATTTCGTCGGCCGCATTTACCGAATCTTGGTGGCCCGCGGCGCATCGTCGCTGAACGCCCGAAGCGCCGGAGCCACCATGGACGATCTGATCGCTGATTTCCTGACCGAAACCCATGAGGGGCTCGCCGCGCTCGACGTCGCGCTGCTGCGGCTGGAGAAGTCACCCAACGACAAACAGACGCTGTCGGAAATCTTCCGCCTGGTGCACACCATCAAGGGCACCTGCGGGTTCCTGGGCCTGTCGCGGCTCGAAGCCGTGGCGCATGCCGGGGAGAACATCCTCGGCCGCTACCGCGACGGCGTTCTGTTCGTGACGCCCGAAGGGGTCACGCTGGTGCTGCGGGCGCTGGACCGGATCAAGTTGATCATCAACGGCATCGAATCCCAGGGCGCCGAGCCCGCGGGCGATGACGCCCCGCTGATCGCGGATCTCAACGCCATGGCCGAGGGCCATGCCGCGCCCAGCGCTGCGCCCGCCGCTGTCACGCCGCCGCCCGAAGCGGCCCCGGTCGCCGCTTCCCAGATCTCCGAGCCCGTCGCCGTCGTACCCTCCCTGTCGCCTGCCCCTGCCCCCGCAGTGTTTGGCGCCGACACGCCGCACGACCAGCCCGGCAGCCACGCCGCGCCGCAATCGATCCGGGTCTCGGTCGATGTGCTCGAAGACCTGATGATGCTGGTGAGCGAGCTGGTGCTGACGCGCAACCAGTTGCTGCAATTGTCGCGAGCGCGCAGCGACGGTGCCTATACCGTGCCGCTGCAGCGCCTGTCGCACATCACCTCCGATCTGCAGGACGGCGTGATGAAGACGCGCATGCAGCCGATCGGCAATGCGTGGAACAAGCTGCCGCGCCTGGTGCGCGACCTGGCGAACGAGCTGGGCAAGAAGATCGAGCTCGAGATGCGCGGCGCGGACACCGAACTGGACCGCCAGGTGCTGGAGCTGATCAAGGATCCGCTGACGCACATGGTGCGCAACAGCGCCGATCACGGGCTGGAAAGCACCGAGGAACGCCGCCGCGCCGGCAAATCAGACACCGGCCGTGTCATGCTCAACGCCTATCATGAGGGCGGGCACATCCTCATCGAGATCGCCGATGACGGAAAGGGGCTCAACACCGCGCGCATCCGCGAGAAGGCGGTAACGCAGAGCCTCGCTTCGGAGGCCGAGATCGCGGGGATGCCCGACAGTGAGATCCACCGCTTTATCTTCCGCGCCGGCTTCTCCACCGCCGCTGCCGTCACCGCCGTCTCGGGTCGTGGCGTGGGCATGGATGTGGTGAAGACGAATGTCGAGCGGATCGGCGGCACCATCGATGTCAGCTCCACGCTCGGCCGCGGCACCAGCTTCACCATCAAGATCCCCCTCACGCTGGCCATCGTCTCGGCGTTGATCGTGGAGGTGGCGGGCGAGCGCTTCGCGGTGCCGCAGATCGGCGTGCTGGAGCTGGTGCGCGTCGGCGGTGGCTCCGACGCCAAGGTGGAGCACATCAAGAACGCGCCCGTATTGCGGCTGCGCGACCGGTTGCTGCCGCTGGTCTCCCTGGCCCGCGTGCTGGGCCTTGCCGAGGAGGAGGAGGCCGAGGTGGCCGCCGAGGCGCTGGAGCAGCGCTTCATCGTCGTCACCCAGGTCGGCGCCAGCGTCTTCGGCATCATCGTCGATCGGCTTTACGACACCGAGGAAATCGTCGTGAAGCCGGTGCCGCCGATCCTGCGGCATATCGGCATGTTCTCGGGCAACACGATCCTCGGCGATGGCAGCGTCATCATGATCCTCGATCCGAACGGCATCGCGCGCGCCACCGCCGTCGCTGCCGAGGGCAATGGCGCGCGCAACGCCGAGGCCGCGGCGGCGCAAGGCTTGCGCAGCGCCGAGCGCACCGCGCTGCTGCTGTTCCGCGCTGGCGAGGCGACGCCCAAGGCCGTGCCGCTCGGTCTGGTGGCGCGGCTCGACGACATTCCGCTCGACACCATCGAGTATTCCGGCGGCCAGCCCGTGGTGCAGTATCGCGGCCAGTTGATGCCGCTGATCTCGATGTCCGGCGCGCCGCCCGGCGACGATGCCGGGCGCGGCCGCCAGACCGTGCTGGTGTTCTCCGAGCGCGAGCGCAGCCTCGGCCTGATGGTGGACGCCATCCTCGACGTGGTGGAGGAACGCCTTGACGTGCAGGCCGGCCAGGGGCGGCCGGGCTTCCTCGGCTCGGCGGTGATCTCGGGCAAGGTCACGGATGTGATCGACACCGGCTGGTGGCTGCGCCAGGCGGGCGGCGACTGGTTCCAGCCGGGCAGCGCGCCGCGCGCCGCGCGCCGCGTTCTGGTGGTGGAGGACAGCAACTTCTTCCGCGAACTCGTCGTCCCTTCGCTCAGCGCCGCGGGCTACGAGGTGGTGGGCGTGGAGCAGCCCTCGCAGGCGCTGAAGCTGCGCGAGCAGGGTGTCACCTTCGACGCCATCATCTCCGACATCGAGATGCCGGGCATGGATGGCTTCGCCTTCGCCCGCGAGGTGCGCGCCGAGGGCATCTGGCGGGACCTGCCGATGGTGGCGCTGACCGGGCGCGTCGATGCCGCCGCCGTGGCGCAGGGGCGTGCGGCGGGCTTCACGGATTACGTCGGCAAGTATGACCGCGATGCGCTGCTCACCAGCCTGGCCGAAGTGCTCGACGCGGCCCTGGCAGCCTGACCTCCCCACGGCCTGACCTCAAGGATCACGCGGATGAAAACCCAGACCACCCAGGCCACCGTGGCCGAGGCCGATCTCGTGCTCACGTTGACCGTCGCGGGCCAACCCTGCGGCGTGCCAGTGCTGGTGGTGCGCGACGTGCTAGGCCCGCAGACCATCACGCGCATCCCCCTCGCACCACCCGAGGTGGCGGGCGGGCTGAACCTGCGCGGGCGCATCGTCACCGCGGTCGATCTGCGCCGCCGGCTCGGCCTGCCGGCGCGGCCCAAGGAGGCCCAGCCGATGTCGATCGTCGTCGAGATGGGCGGCGAGCTCTACAGCCTGCTCGCGGATGCGGTGGGCGAGGTGGTGCCGCTCACGGCCGCCGACGCGGTCGGCAACCCACCGACGCTCGATCCGGCGTGGCGCGAGGTCTCGCGTGGCGTGCACCGGCGCGACAACCAACTGCTCATCATGCTCGACATCGAGCGGGTGCTGACCATTGGAGGTGTGCGGTGAGCCTGACCGTCACGGATAGGGCCCGCCGCAACTGCCTCGTGGTCGATGACAGCCGAGTGGTGCGCAAGGACGCGCGCCGCTTCCTGGAAAGCTTCGGCTTCCAGGTGCGTGAGGCCGGCGACGGCCAGGAAGCGCTGCTCGCCTGCCGCGAGATGCTGCCGGATTTGGTGCTGCTCGACTGGAACATGCCGGTGCTGGATGGCTTGGGCTTCCTCAAGGCCGCGCGGGCCGAACATGGGCCGGACCAGCCGGTGGTTGTGCTCTGCACGACGGAAAACGGCTTCGAGCGCATCGTCCAGGCGCTGGAAGCCGGCGCGCAGGAATATGTGATGAAGCCCTTCGACGCCGAGATTCTCGGCGACAAGCTCTCCCAGCTCGGCCTGGTCAGCGCCGCCGCGTGAACGCCCTCCTTGCCATGACCGAGCCGGTGCGGGTCATGCTCTGCGACGACAGCGTTGTGGTGCGCGGCGCGCTGTCGCGCCTGCTCGGGACGGATCCGGGCATTCGCGTGGTGGCGAAGGTGGCGGATGGGCAGCAGGCGGTGAGCCTGTTGCGCGGCATGACGCCGGCCGAGCGGCCGCAAGTCGTGCTGCTCGACCTCGAAATGCCCGTGATGGACGGCATCACCGCGCTGCCGCTGTTGCTGGCCGCAGCACCTGGGCTTTCGGTGATCGTCGCCAGTGCGCTCAGCCAGCGCGGCGCGAGCGCCACCATGGCGGCCCTTGGCGCGGGGGCCGTGGACTACATCCCCAAGCCCACCGCCGCCGCCGGCGGCATCCATGATGAGCGATTCCAGGCCGAGCTGATCGCCAAGGTGAAGGGCTGGGCGCGCAAGCAGGCTGCGCCGCGCGGTGGGACGGCTGGCTTCAGCGCGCCTCGCCTGGCCACGGTGGCGCCGCCTCCTCACCCCTCCCGCCCCACCTTGGCGGCACTGCGGCCGCGCGCCATCGCCATCGGCAGCTCCACCGGCGGGCCGCAGGCGCTGGCGACGCTCGTCGCCCGCCTCACCGGCCCGATCGCCGTGCCGCTTGTGGTGGTGCAGCACATGCCGGCGGGCTTCACCACATTGCTGGCGGAGCACCTCGACCGGCTCGGCAGGCTGCGCTGCCATGAAGCCGAGGACGGGCAGAGGCTGCTGCCCGGGCATCTCTACATCGCGCCTGGCGATCGGCATTTCCTGGTGCGTGAGCAAGGCGGCGCGCTGGTGGCGCACATTACCCAGGACCCGCCCGAGAATTTCTGCCGACCGGCCGTCGATCCGCTGCTGCGCAGCCTGGTCACCGCCTGCCAGGGCAAGCTGCTGATCGCGATCCTGACCGGCATGGGCCAGGACGGGCTGCTCGGCTGCAAGGCCGCCGTCGCCGCGGGCGCGCAGGTGCTGGCGCAGGATGAGGCGAGCAGCGTGGTGTGGGGCATGCCCGGCGCCGTGGCGAAGGCGGGCCTCGCGTCCGCAACCACAACCCTCGAAGACATCGCCGGCCGCATCCTGGCCGCGGGCGGAGGCGGCACAAAGCCATGAGCAACCCAGGTTTCGTCGAGATCTCCGGCCTTGTCCGCCGGCGCGCCGGCATCGTGCTGACCGAGGACAAGGCCTATCTTCTTGAAACGAGGCTTGGCCCTGTGCTGGCGCGCTTCAACCTGGCCAATCAGGGCGAGCTCGGCCGCCGGCTGCGCGAGCGGCCGGACGAGATGCTGGAACGCGCGGTGGTGGAATCCCTGACCACGCACGAGAGCAGCTTCTTCCGCGACCAGAAGCCTTTCGACCACCTGGCGGCGCTGCTGCCGAAGCTCGCTGTGCTGCGCCCGCCAGGCCAGCCGCTGCGCATCTGGTCCGCCGCCTGTTCCTCAGGGCAGGAACCCTACTCCATCGGGATGGTCGTGTCGGACGTGCTGGCGGGGCGCAACCGGCGCGTGGAAATCCTCGCCACCGACATTTCGGGCGAGGTTCTCGCTCGAGCGCGGGAGGGACTTTACAGCCAGTTCGAGGTGCAGCGCGGCCTGCCGATCCGGGCGCTGGTGAAGCATTTCAAGCAGGAGGAAAGCCGCTGGCGTGCCTCGGCCGGGCTGCGCGGCATGGTGCGCTTCGAGGAGCGCAACCTGCTGACCGATATCGGCAGCCTCGGCAGGTTCGATGCGATCTTCTGCCGCAACGTGCTGATCTATTTCGACGCGCCGACGAAAACCCGCGTGCTGGAAGCGATGGCGCGGCAGCTCTACCCAGATGGCGTGCTTTATCTCGGCGGCGCGGAAACCGTGCTCGGCCTGACGGACCGGCTACGGCCGATCACCGGCGAACGCGGCGCTTACGGGCTGGCGGTGAAGCAGGAAGCGGCGTAGGGGCGGAGGGGGGGGTCAATGCCCCCTCGCGCGCTCCCGTCAATCCGCTGTCGCGCCGACCGCCTGGATCACCAAGCGCCAGCGCGCGCTTTCCGCCGCCATGAACTCCGCGAATTCCGTACGCCCCATGCGCCTGGGCACCGCGCCACCGGCAATGATGCGGGCCTGCAGGGCGGGTTCGTCCATCACCGCCAGCAATTCGGTCTCCAGCCGCGCCAGGATCGGCTCCGGCACGCCGGCCGGGGTGCACAGGCCGAACCAGCCGGTCGAGACGATGTCGATGCCCTGTTCGCGCATCGTCGGAAGGTCCGGGAAGGCAACGACGCGCTCGGCGCCGCTGACGGCGATGGGGCGCATCCGCCCGGCCTGGGCGAGTTGTGTCACGGCGGAGATCGACTGGAACAGCATGTCGATCCTGCCTTCCATCAGGTCCGTGTTCATCTGCCCGCTATTCGTATAGGGCAGGTGCTGCATGGGGAGGCCGGTGATCATCTGGAACTGGCTGCCGGCCAGGTGCTGCGAGGATCCCGCGCCGACCGAGCCGAAATTGATCGGCCGATTCTGCGCCCGCGCCCAGGCGATGAAGTCGGGCAGGGTGGGCGCCGGCACGGCAGGTGGGATCACCACGATGTTCGGCACCAGGCCGATGATGCCGACCGCCGCGAAGTCGCGCTCCGGATCGAAGGGCATGTTGCGGTACAGCCACTTGTTCGCGGCATTCGCGGCGATCGAGGCGAGCCCCACCGTGTAGCCATCCGGCGCGGCGCGGGCGACCTGCGTCATGCCGATATTCGTGCCCGCGCCGGGCCGGTTGTCCACCACCACCGGCTGGCCGAGGCGCGCTCCCAGACGATCGCCCACCAGGCGGGAGAAAACGTCCCCAGCGCCGCCGGCAGGGCCAGGATTCACCCAGCGGATCGGCCGGTTCGGCCAGTCACCGGTCGGGGTCTGCGAATGGGCGCCAGAGGCCAAGGCTGCTGCGCCAAGGCCGAGAAGGGCCGTGCGGCGCCCGAAGGTGAAACCCGTCATCGATCATTTTCCCCCAATGCGTGATGCTTGATGCGCCAAGGCGAGATGGCTTTGCAAGAGCGGCGCCGTGACGCAGGCTGTAGATCGCTTGGACATCAGGGGGGCGGTTTGATGGGTGACGTGCTCGGCTGGCGTTGCAAATACGGGGTGATGGGCCCCTCCACCAATACGGTGGTGCAGCCGGATTTCGACATGATGCGCGTGGCCGGCGTGACCAACCACTACAGCCGCATCTTCACGCCCAACGCCGATGCCGTCTCCAACGAGACCTTCCGCGCCGGCGCCGAACTGATCGGCCGCAACACGCTCGATGCCGTCAAATCCGTGATGACCTGCAAGCCCGATCACCTGGTGATGGGCATGTCGGCCGTGACCTTCTTCGACGGCGCCAAGGGCGCGGACGCCTTCGTCAAGGAGGTCGAGGAGCTTTCGGGCCTGAAGATCAGCGTGGGCAGCCACGCCTGCACGGCGGCCTTGAACGCGCATGGCGGGGTGAAGCGGCTTGCGGTGCTCTCGCCCTATTGGCCGGCGATGAACATCGAGGTGGCGCGCTACTTCGGCGATATGGGCTTCACCGTCACGCGCGACATCGCGCTGCGCCGCACGAGCTGGACCGCCATCGCGGAGACGACGCCGGCGGACTGCGTCGCCGCGATGAAGGAGCTCGATGGCGATGATGTGGACGCCATCGTGCAGGTCGGCACGAACCTCTCGATGGTGAAGCTCGCCGCCATGGCGGAGATGTGGCTCGGCAAGCCGGTGATCGCGATCAACGTCGCGACCTATTGGCACGCGCTTCGCGCGCGCGGGATCATGGACAAGGTCGAGGGCTGCGGCAGCTTACTGGAGAAGTTCTGAGCCGAACGGCCGGGGCCACGCCGCCCCGGCCTTCGCCTCACACGCCCCACTTCTTGTTGAGTTCTTCGAAGTAGCCGCTCGCCTGGCGGATGGTGATCCAGGCGTTGAGGAAGTTCAGGAACACCGTATCGCCAAGCGGCGACATGAACGCCATGGGGATCGGGTTGCGCGGCTGGTCGGTGAACAGCGCGACGAGATCCGGGTATTCGCGCGTCAGGAAGGCGCTCTCGATGATGGTGGACATCGTGGCATCCACGCGCCCGCCGAGCAGTTCCTGCCAATCGCGCGCTGGGCTCTCGACACGGCGGAGCGTGGCCGTCGGCAACGATTGTTGTACGAAGGTCTCCATCGTGGTGCCGAGGTTGGCCGCGATGGTGACGCCGCGCTGGTTCAGCGCCTCCCAATTCGCGAAGCGGGCCGCGTTGCGGCGCGTGGTCAGCGGCACGAAGCCGGTGCGGCCCCAGGGCGTGGTGAAGCTCGCGGCCAGGGCGCGCGGGATGGACATCGAGGTGCCGGTGAACACTGCGTCATACTGGTCGGCCTGCAGGCCGCTGATCAGTGTGCGCCACTCGGCCGCCACGAATTCCACGCGCACGCCCATGTCGCGCGCGAGCATTTCCGCCGCCTCGATCTGGTGGCCGCGATAGCTGCGCGTCGCAGGGTCGCGGAAGCTCATCGGGTTGAAGTCGCCGGTGGTGCCGATGCGGATACGGCCCGCGGATTGAATGGCCTGGAGGCGCCCGCCCGCGGCCGCCCCTTGCGCCAGGGCCTGGGCAGGCAGCAACAGCGCGCTGGCGGCGGCGAGGCTGGGGAGAAGGCGGCGTTGCATGGGTGGTCTCCGGCGACAGGGTGTGGTGCAAACTAGCTTCTTGTAATCCATGCTGGAAGGGAGAGTGATTTGCGCCGCGCCTGGAGCCTGCCTCTCCTGCTGCTGCTCGGCGGCTGCGGCGGCAATTGGGGCTGGCATGTCGTCAACCCGGCCGATCCGCGCGGGCAGTCGAACCTGTTGTTCATGGCGGAGGGGCTTGGCGCCACCATCGGTCTGGCGCTGGCGGCCATGGTGTTGTCGCTGGTCCTGGGCACCATCGTCGCGCTGTTCGGCTTCGCCCGATTCCGGGTTCTGCGCGCCGTGAACCGGGTATGGGTGGAAGTATTCCGCGCAGTGCCGATCCTGGTGCTGATCCTGTGGAGCTATTACGGCCTGCCGGTGGTGCTCGGCATCCGGCTCGACGTCTTCACCGCCGCCCTGCTGGCGATCGCGCTGTGCGACTCTGCCTTCGAGGCCGAGATCCTGCGCGGCGGCATCCAAAGCGTGGAGCAGGGCCAGCGGGAGGGCGCGCTGGCGCTCGGCCTCACACGCTGGCAGGCGATGCGATTCGTCATCCTGCCGCAGGCGATCCGCCGCGTGCTGCCGCCCATCGCCAACCAGTTCATCTATGTCGTGAAGATGAGCAGCCTGGCGAGCGTCATCGGCTACCAGGAGATCACGCGCCGCGCGAATGAACTGGTGGTCTCGGTGTTCCGGCCGCTCGAGATCTACACCGTGCTGATTCTGCTATATTTGGTGCTGATCCTGGCAATCTCCTTCGCCGTACGCTGGCTGGAACGCCGCCTTGGGGCCGACCAGTCGCGGCCTCGGCAGATGTAAGCTTTCGTCACATGCCGCGTGCGAGTTTCCACTTGAAGCGCGGGCTCACTCGGGCAACATGATGCATCATGGAACCGCACCGACGCCCTCCTATCCTTGACATGACGCCCGAGGGTAACTTCCTCGAAGGCAACGCGCCCCCGCGACCCGTGAGCGGGCTCGATCGCGCATTAACGCGAGTTGGCGGCGTGGCCGTGCTGGTGGCGATTGCTGCGTTCGGCCTCGTGCTGGCGGCCCTGGCGGTGCTGTTCGTAGGTCTCGTCCTGCCCGTGTTGATCGTGGCCGGCGCGGTCGGCGGCCTATCGCTGTGGTGGCGGATGCGGCGCGCCCGGCGCAACAGCCAGCCCATGCCGACCCCCGCCTTCATCGTGATCCGCCGCTGAGCTCTGCCGGCGAGCGGCCCTTCGAGGTCGATCCCGCACGGCTGTATGAGGTCGGCCCGGCCGGCATCGCCTGGACCGGCAATGCGGCGGAGGCTGAGCTCACTTTCCGCCGCCGGCGTCGGCTGCGTTGGCTGGTCGCCATCGGCCTTGGCGTGAATGTGGTGACGTGGACCATGGCCGGGCTTGCCCTGGCATTCGGGCGCGGCTGGGGCGCGGCCTTCGGGCTGCTCGCGGTGGCCACATTGCCTCTGCTGGCTTTGCCCGCCTTGGCCGAGGCGCTGGCCCGGCTGCGCGCCTGGCGGGTGCACCGCAGCCGGCCGGACAGCTTTCCCCATTGAACTACCCGGGCTTCGAATCATTCTCACCGGCAAAGGGGTTGGCCCAGGCGAGGATCACGCTGCCCCGGCATTGTAGATATCGAGCTCCCTTTGCTCAAACCGCTCGATGCACTTGCCGTTCACGCCAGGGTAGAGAAAGAACGGCTCCATCGCGATCACCCGCCCCTTGCCGGCCGGATGACTCTAATCTGGAAGAGGCACTCCCAGGTTTTGAAGGCAATGCATACCGGGGTGGGGCCGATCGGCAGACGGTCGAGCGTCGGGTTCGGGGTGGCGAAGATGCCGGTGCCCATCTTGAGACGTTTGTCGTTCGGCTAAAGCACGAGATCGATCCGGCAGGAATTGCCGTGCAGCCGCCCGATCCTGGGCGTGGGGCGGTAGCTTATGGCCGGCGCCTCCTGCGACGACGGTGCTGGCTGGAGGCGGGCAGGGTGGGCGGTCCAGGCGTGGCGGGCTGGCCCGTAATGGTTTAAAACAAAGCGCCGCCCGGCTCAGGCAGCCTTGGCAAGGCGGGCATGGTTGGCCTCCGCGATCAGGCAGTAGCTGCGCTGCCGCGCCGCGGCATCGTGGCAGGGGGTGAGGATCGCGACCTCCGCCACGCCATGCGCCGCGGCCAGGGCGGCAAGCTTCTCGGCCACCTGCTCCGGCGCGCCGACCAGGGTGCGGGCGCGCTGGCGTTCGAGCTTCGCGCGCTGCTCGGGCGTATAGGGATAGGCCTCGGCCTCGGCCACGCTGGGCAGGGCCGGGTAGATGCCCTGGTCGCGCGAGAGCTTCCACAATTCTCGCGAACTATACAGGCGCAGCGCCTCGGCCTCGGTCTGGGCGGTGATGGCGAAGACGGCCAGCGCCCCCTGCGGCGCGGCGAGGCGCCCGGGGGTGGCGGGGTGCGGCCTGAAGCCGTCCCGGTAAAGGGTCATCGCCTCCTCGGCACCTCGACCGTCGGTGATGAAATGCGCGAAGCAGTAGGGCAGGCCGAAATAGGCCGCGAGCTGCGCGCCGAAATCCGAACTGCCGAGAATCCACACCTGCGGGCGCGTCGGCACGGCGGGACTTGCCGTGACGGCCCGAAACGGGTGGCTTTCCGGCAGCCCATCGCCGAGCCATCCCAACAAGTCCTGCACCTGGTTTGGGAAGCGCTCCGCGGCCTGCGCGGCGTCGGGGTTCAGCGCATAGGCGGTGCGGCCATCGCTGCCCGGCGCGCGGCCGACGCCAAGGTCGATGCGGCCCGGTGCGATCGCCTCCAGCACCCGGAACTGCTCGGCCACCTTCAGCGCCGAATAGTGCGGCAGCATGATGCCGGCGGTGCCGATGCGAATGCGCTTCGTGGTGGCGGCGATGGCGCCGACCAGGATCTCCGGCGCGCTGCCGGCATGGGAGGCGCTGTTGTGGTGCTCGGCCAGCCAATAGCGGTGGTAGCCCCATTGTTCGGCGAGCGGGGCGAGGGCGAGCGTCTCGCGGATCGCGTCATCGGCGCCCCGGCCCGAGGTGACAGTAGATTGATCCAGGATGGACAGCGTGAGCGGCATGGGAAACCCTCCACTTCGATAGATGGACCTTCGGGGCCGCGGCGTCGAGGCAGTGTGGGGCACACAATGACAGAAGAGGATTTCATGCGCGCCGCCATCGCGGCCTCCCGCCACGGCATGGCGGGCGGCGCGGGCGGACCCTTCGGCGCGGTGGTGGTGCTTGAGGGGCGCGTGGTGGCGGAGGGGTGGAACCAGGTGACCTCCACCAATGACCCGACCGCGCATGCGGAAATTGTGGCGATCCGCCGCGCCTGCGCCGCCCTGGGTCGTTTCGACCTGCGCGGGGCGACGGTGTACACGAGTTGCGAGCCCTGCCCGATGTGCCTGGCCGCTCTATACTGGTCGCGCTGCGATGCGGTGGTCTATGGCAATGACCGCTCCCAGGCCGCTGCCATCGGCTTCGACGACGAGCTTCTTTACGGCGAGATCCCAAAGCCGATCGAGGCCCGCGCCCTGCCGATGCGCCGACTGCTGGATGCCGAGGCGCTGGAGGTTTTCACCGAGTGGGCGGCGAAGCCCGATAGGGTTGCGTATTAGGGCGCGATCAACCTCGTGCCCCAAAGTCCGTGCTTTAGATTCAAGCGTTTATGGCGCACGAAATCGGTTCAATTGAACCGATAGTGCGCTAAAAGGCTACCCGCCCGAAGATCGCCGTCAGCGCGGCGAATAGCGCGCCGCCGACGACAAAGCCCACCAGGGTGCCGTTGATCCGCACGTATTGCAGGTCGCGTCCCACCCGGAGCTCGATCTTCTCGGTCACCGTCGCCGTGTCCCAATTGGCCACCACGCCGGCGATGAAGTCGGCGAGTTGGGCGCGCGCCGTGGGCAGCAGCGCGATCAGGATGCGCTCCGCCGCGCGGTTGATTCGCGCCACCGCGGCCGGATCCTCGGCGAGCAGCGTGCCGGCATTGGCCAGTGCGCCCTGGATCGCCGCCACGGTGCGCCCCTCGGGGTTGGCCGCATCGGCCTCCAGCGCCGCGCGCAGCCGCACCCAGATGTCGGCGAGCCAGGCGGCGACGGCCGGATGCCCCAGCGCCTGGCGCAACGCGCGGCCAACGGCGGCGGCGCGCTGCGGATCGGTCTCGAGCCGCTGCACCTCGGCGCGGACCCAGCCTTCGAAGGCGCTGCGGAGGTCGGAATCGCCGGGCTCGACCTTCTCCAACTCGGCATTGAGCGCGGAGAGCACGCGCCGCGCGATGGTCGCCCCGGCCAGCCAGCCCATCAGCGCGCCGCCTTCGGCCCGCACCCGCGCGGCGATCGCCGCCTGGAGTTGCTCCTCCTTCGCCGCCAGCAGCGCCTTCACCTGGCTGAGCGCGAGGCCAAAGACCTCCTGATGCCGGCCACCCTCGATCAGCGCGGTCATCATCCGCGCCACCACCTTCGCCGCTCCGGGCCCGCCGGCGAGGCGCGGCAGCAGGCGACCCAAAAGCCTGGCGGCGCGGCCATCCTCCAGGCTGTTGAGAATTCTCGGCATGGCACCGGCCAGCGCGACCGCGGCCGGCTGCACCGAGTCCGGGTCCGACAGCCAGACGCGCAGAATTCCCGCCAGGTCGAGCTTTGCCAGCACCCGAGCCACCTCGGCCTCGGTAAACACATGGTTTGCGACGAAGCGACCAAGCCCGGCGCCCAGGCGCTCCTTCTGCATCGGGATGATCGCCGTATGCGGGATCGGCAGGCCGAGCGGGTGGCGGAACAGTGCCGTCACCGCGAACCAATCGGCCACGCCCCCCACGAGGCCCGCCTTGGCGGAGGCCTGCAACAAATCGGTCCAATAGCCCGGCGGCAGGCTGTAGCTGCCCAACACCACGCCGCCCATGGCAACGAGCAGCCCGGTGGCGAGGCCTCTCTGGCGGGCCAGCGCACGGCGAAGGTCATCCTCGGTCGGGCCGAAGGGCGGAGTCGCGATGGGGTCGGGTCTGCCTTGCATGGCGGTAGGAGGTAGGGCGCCGGAACCCCTTTGCCCAGCCGGCCCGACCCTGTTAGAGAGGGCTACGTTATAAGGTAACCATGCACTCTTTGCTCACCGACCCCCTGTCGCCTTCCGCCGGTGCCGGCCCGCGCCTGATCCTGGCCGCGCTCGGCCTGGCGGCGCTATGGTCGGCCGTCGCTTGGGCGCTGAGTGCATGAATGCGCGCGGCCCGGCTGTCGAGCTGCACGACGTGACGGCGACGCATCGCCGCCACCCTGCGGTGCACCACCTCTCCGCCCGCCTCGCGCCTGGCAGCCTGACAGCGCTGGTCGGCCCGAATGGCGCGGGCAAAACCACGCTGCTGCGCGCCATCGCCGGGCTGCACAAGGTCGATCATGGCCAGGTACGCATCTCGGCAGGGCGAGTGGCACTGCTGCCGCAGCAATCGGGCATGGATCGCACCTTCCCCATCCTCTGCGGCGACGTGGTTCTGCAAGGCGCCTGGGCGTGCCGCGGGTCGCTGGCCGGAGTCTCGGCACCCGATCGCGACCGCGCGCAGCACGCGCTGGAGGCCGTGGGCCTTGGCGGCTTCTGGCGCCGGCCGGTGGGCGAGATGTCCGCCGGGCAGTTCCAGCGACTGCTTTTCGCCCGGCTGCTGATGCAGGATGCGGACCTGATCCTGCTCGATGAGCCCTTCAACGCGATCGACGCGCGCACCGCGGCCGACCTGCTGCGCGTTGTGCGCGGCTGGCATGGCGAGGGCCGCACGATCCTCGCCGTGCTGCACGACCTCGATCTGGTGCGCGACGAATTCCCCGACACGCTGCTTCTGGCGCGTGAGGCCGTGGCGATGGGGCCGACCGCCGAGGTGCTGTCCGCCGCCAACCGGTTGCGCGCCCGCCAGATGGCCGAGGCCTGGGACGACGCCGCCGCCCCCTGCCAGCCGCCCCGGGCGGCGTGATGCTGGAGGGGCTTCTGGGCCCCCTGGTTGGCCCCTTCGTGGAATTCGGCTTCATGCGCCGCGCCCTGGTGGGGTGCCTGGCACTCGCCATCGCCGGGCCGCCGCTTGGCGTCTTCCTGATGCTCCGCCGAACCAGCCTGACCGCCGAAGTCCTGGCGCATGGCGTCACACCTGGCATCGCGGCGGGCTTTCTCATCGCGGGGCTTTCCGTGCCGGCCATGTCGCTTGGCGGGTTGATCGCGGGGCTGATCGTCGCCCTCGGCGCCGGCGCACTCTCCCGCGCCACGGGCGGGCGGGAGGATGCGGCGCTGACCGCACTGTATCTCATTGCGCTGGCGCTCGGCGTCACCCTGGTCTCGCTGCGCGGCGACACGGCGGACCTTACGCATCTGCTGTTCGGCCAGGTGCTGGGCGTGGATGATGCGGCGCTGCTGCTGATGGCCGGCGTGGCGAGCCTGACCCTGCCGGCCCTGGCGCTGGCGTGGCGGCCCCTCGCGCTCGAATGTTTCGACCCCGATTTCGCCCGCGCCGAGGGCGTGCGCGGCGGCCTGTGGCACATGCTGTTCCTCGGCCTTGTTGTGCTGAACGTGCTGGCGGCCTTCCAGGCGATGGGCACGCTGATGGCCGTCGGCCTGATGATGCTGCCCGCCGTCGCCGCCCGGCACTGGGCGCGTGAACTCGGCCGCATGGTGGTGGCCTCGGTGGTGGTGGCGATCCTGGCGGCGCTGTTCGGCCTGCTGGCGAGCTACCACCTCGACCTGCCCTCGGGGCCCGCCATCGTGCTGACGGCCGGGCTGCTCTGGGCCGCCTCGGTGGTGCTGGGGCCGGTCGATGGGCTGCTCGCCCGCTACCGCCGCCGGCCGCATTTGGCGGGGTAGGTCACGACAGGACCGCCGCCGCGTCCACCACTTGAAAGCCGGCCGTCACGTTGTCGTTCCAGCTTTCCGCGCGCAGGTGGCCGGCCAGATGCAGCAATCCGCCGCCGAGCAGGGCAGCACCGAGGGGGCCGTCCTTCACCCGGAAGCACACGGCCTTGAGCCGCCCCCCGCCGCCTTCACCTTCGAGGAAGGCACGCACCGTCGCCCCCTCCTTGCCGACGCGGTCGGCGCGCACGATGCGGGCGCGGGCGAGCACGAAGGTCGGCTCCTCATTGCCCGCGCCGAAGGGGGCGAGGCGGCTCACTTGTTGCGCGGTCTCGACGGTGGCGCCCTGCACGGCGAGCGCGCCCTCGATGCCAAGATCGGCGGCGCCCGGCAGCGCCGCGGCGTGGCTGAGGCGCTCATCGAGGAAGGCGTGGAACTCGCCCTCCCGCGCCGCGCGGAAGGAAAAGCCGGCGGCCATGGGGTGCCCGCCCCCCGTCTCGAGCAGCCCCATCTGGCGGGCAGCGATGATGGCGGAGCCGAGATCGACGCCGGCGACGGAGCGACCGGAGCCCTTGGCGAGCCCGCCGGATAGCCCCGCCACCAGCGCTGGCCGGTTGTACTTCTCCTTGATGCGCCCCGCGACGATGCCGACCACGCCGGGGTGCCAGCCCTCCCCCACCACCAGCAGAACAGGGTGTCCGCGCTGCGCCTGCTGTTCGGCGGCGGCGAAGGCGGCGCCGAGCACATCGGCCTCGACCTCCTGCCGCCGCCGGTTCACCTCGTCCAGCGTCTCGGCCATCGCGCGGGCCTCGATCTCGTCGTCTTCGACCAGCAGGCGCAGCCCGAGATCGCTCTCGGCGATGCGGCCGGAGGCGTTGATTCGCGGGCCGAGCAGGAAGCCAAGCGTATGCGTGGTGGGCGAATCCTTGGCCTGCGCCACGGCGAGCAGCGCGGCGATGCCGGCGCGCTCGCGCCTGGCCATGACCTTGAGGCCCTGCGTCACCAGCGCGCGGTTCAGGCCGGTGAGCGGCATGACGTCGCAGACCGTGGCAAGCGCCACGAGGTCGAGCAGCGATTTCAGGTCCGGCTCCGGCCGCGTCGCGAAGTGGCCGCGGCGGCGCAATTCGCGCACCGTGGCGACGGCGGCGAGGAAGGCGACCGCGCCGGCGCAGAGATGATTGAGGCCGGAACGATCATCCAGCCGATTCGGGTTGACCGCGGCGCGCACGCGCGGCACATCGCCTTCGGCCTTGTGGTGGTCGAGGATCACCACATCCGCGCGGCCTCCCGCCGCGGCCAACGCGGTGGCGGCGGCGATGCCGCAATCGACGGTGACGATCAGCGTCGCACCACGATCGCACAGCCCCGTGATGGCGCCGGCGTTGGGGCCGTAGCCCTCCTTCAGACGGTCCGGCACATAGTGCACCACGGCGCAGCCGAGCTCGCGCAGCAGCCGCACCATCAGTGCGCCGGAACACGCGCCATCCACATCGTAATCGCCGAACACCGCGACCGATTCTTCCCGGGCTACCGCATCGGCAAGTCGCTGGGCTGCCGCATCCATGTCGGTCAGCACCGAGGGGTCAGGCAGCAGCGCGCGCAAGGTAGGTTCGAGGAAATCTGCCGCCGTGTCGAGCGTGACGCCGCGCCCGGCGAGCAGCCGCCCCACCAGCTCCGGCACCGCCAGGCGTTGCGCGATGGCGAGCCCGGTGCGCGCCTCACCCTGCCGCCAGATCCAGCGCCGCCCGGAGATCGAGCGCGCGACGCCGAGCACGAGCTCGGCGGCTGGTGGCGCGAGATCGTTCAACCGGCGAAGGCCGCAGGCTTCAACGCGAAATTGTGGTGGCCTTCGACGTAGCGCACCGTGCCGGATTTGCTGCGCATGACGATGGAATGCGTCACCGCGCCGGCGCCGAAATGCCGCACGCCGCGCAGCATCGGCCCGGTGGTGACGCCGGTGGCGGCGAACATCACGTCGCCCTTCGCCATGTCGGTCAGGCCGTAAATGCGGCCGGTGTCGGTGATGCCCATCTCCCGCGCGCGGTTCACCTGTTCCTCGTTCTCGAAGATCAGCCGGCCATACATCTGCCCGCCGATGCAGCGCAACGCGGCGGCCGCCAGCACGCCCTCCGGCGCGCCGCCGCTGCCCATGTAGATGTCCACGCCCGTATCGGCCTGGGACACGGCGACGACGCCAGAGACATCGCCATCTGGGATCATCATGATGCGCGCGCCGGCCATGCGACAGCGCTTGATGATGTCCTTGTGGCGGTCACGGTCGAGCAGGCAGACGACAAGGTCGGTGATCTCCCGCCCCTTGGCCTTGGCCAGGTTCGCGAGGTTCTCCTCGACGGAGGCATCGAGGCTGACGACATCCGCCGGCAGGCCGGGGCCAACCGCGATCTTGTCCATGTACACGTCCGGCGCGTGCAGGAAGCCGCCCTTGCCGGCAAGTGCGACGCAGGCCATGGCATTGGGCCCGCCCTTGGCGGTGATGGTGGTGCCCTCCAGCGGATCGACCGCGATGTCCACCTCGGGCCCGCCACCGGCCTTGGCGTAGAGGCCCACCTTTTCGCCGATATAAAGCATCGGCGCCTCATCCATCTCGCCCTCGCCGATCACCACGGTGCCCGAGATCGCGACGGTGTCGAAGGCGCGTCGCATGGCCTCCACGGCGGCGCCGTCGGCGGCGTTCTTGTCCCCGCGCCCCATCCAGCGGCTGGCGGCGAGGCCGGCGGCTTCGGTCACTCGGACCAGTTCAAGTGCAAGGTTGCGATCGACATGCACCTGGAGATGGGCGTCGGACATGCTGGTGTTTCCTTGGGCTCTCAGAGGGTTTCAATCCGAATCAGCGCGGGCCTTTCCACGACCGCCTCCAGCGCCTCGATGCGGGAGGACGCCGCGCGCATCTGGCTTTCCTCGCAATCATGCGTGGTGACGACAACCGGCACCGCCTCGCCCGGCGCGCGGCCGCGCTGGAGCATGGATTCCAGGCTGATCGCGTTGTCGCGCAGCGCCGCGGTGACGTCCGCTATCACGCCCGGGCGGTCCACCACCATCAATCGCAGATAATAAGCGCCGACGCGCCGCGACATGGGCACGGAGGGCACGGCCGAGAGCGCCGATTGCGCCACGCCCCAGACCGGCGTGTAGCGGCCACGCGCGATGTCGATCAGATCCGCCACCACGGCGGAGGCAGTCGGCCCCGCCCCGGCGCCGCGGCCTTCCAGAACGATCCGCCCAACGAAATCGCCCTCCGCAACCACGGCGTTGAACACGCCGTCCACGCGCGCGATCGGGTGCGCGATGGGCACCATGCAGGGGTGCATCCGCGTCTCGATCCCCGCATCGGTGCGGCGCGCGATGCCGAGCAGCTTGATGCGGTAGCCAAGTTCCTCCGCCAGCTTGATGTCGAGTGCCGAGATGCTGCGGATGCCCTCGACATGCACCGAGGCGAAATCCACCGGCCGGCCGAAGGCGAGTGCGGCGAGAATTGCGAGCTTGTGCGCGGCGTCGATGCCGTCCACGTCGAAGCTCGGATCGGCCTCGGCATAGCCGAGCTTCTGGGCCTCGCTCAGCGCCTGCGCGAATTCGATGCCCCGCTCACGCATCTGCGTCAGGATGTAGTTGCAGGTGCCATTCAGGATGCCCATGACCCGGAAAATCTTGTTGGCGGCGAGGCCCTCGCGCAGCGCCTTGATGGCCGGGATGCCACCGGCCACGGCCGCTTCGTAGGCGAGCGTCACGCCCTTCGCATCGGCCAGCGCCGCGAGGTCGGCTCCATGCATCGCGAGCAGTGCCTTGTTGGCGGTGACGACGGGCTTGCCCGCGTTCAACGCGGCGCGCACCAGATCGGCCGGCGGGCCTTCCGTGCCGCCGATGCACTCGACCACGACATCGATGCCGGGGTCATGCGCGAGCGCCACGGCATCCTCATACCAGCGTAGCCCGGTGACGGCGACGCCGCGGTCGCGCGTGCGATCGCGCGCCGATACCGCGGTGACGATGATCGGTCGCCCGGCGCGTGCCGCGACGGTGGTGGCATTGTCGCGCAGCAGGGTGAGCACGCCGGCGCCGACGGTGCCAAGGCCGGCCACGCCAATCGACAAGGGCTTCATCAGGCGGCGTCCACGTCAACGGCGTCCAACGGCCCGGCATTGTCGGCGGTCAGGAAGGTTTTGATGCCGCGCATCGCCTGGCGGATGCGCTGGCTGTTCTCGACCAGCGCGATGCGCACATGCCCGTCGCCATGCTCGCCAAAGCCGATGCCCGGCGCCACCGCAACCTTCGCCTTCGCCAGGAGAAGCTTCGCGAAATCGACGGAACCGAGATGCCTGAACCGCTCTGGGATGGGCGCCCAGAGGAACATCGAGCCCTCCGGCGAGGGCACATCCCACCCCGTGCCGGCCAGGCCCTTCACCATCACGTCGCGGCGTTCGCGGTACAGGTCGCGCATCTCCTGCACGCAATCCTGCGGCCCGTTCAGCGCGGCGGCGGCGGCGATCTGGATCGGCGCGAAGGCGCCGTAATCCAGGTAGGACTTCACCCGCGTCAGCGCCGAGATCAGCCGCTGATTGCCAGCGGCGAACCCCATGCGCCAGCCCGGCATGTTGTAGGTCTTGGACATGGAGGTGAACTCTACCGCCACATCCTTGGCACCCTCAACTTCCAGGATCGAGGGCGGCACCAGCGAGCCGAAATAGATCTCCGAATAGGCCAGGTCGGACAGGATGAATATCTCATGTTTCTTCGCAAAGGCAACGACCTGCTTGTAGAAATACAGATCCGCCAGCAGCGCCGTCGGGTTCGAGGGAAAGTTCGCGATCAGCGCGGTCGGCTTGGGCACCGAATGGCGCACGGCGCGATCCAGCGCGCTCA
>JBBSCP010000031.1:0-20255 GCA_038250135.1 Acetobacterales bacterium
CTCAGGCGCTCGAACCACGCGATGCCGTTGTCGCCGAGGTCGTGCCAGACCGTCAGCGTCTGCGCCTGCGCGCGGGCAATGGACGGTGCCGCGAGGCCTATGGCGGCGGCCAAGCCCAGTGTACGGCGACCGATGGTGGTCTTCGTCATCTTGTGATCCTCCCCAGGAAACGGCCGGCTTGTGCGGCTCGGTTAATCGTTTACCCTCCGATCGTAGCGCGGAGGCGCACGGCATGTCCAGAATGATCGTCACCCCCGCGCGCCCGGCCGCGCTACGCGACGTGGCGCAGGCCGCCGGCGTCTCCATCGCCACCGCGTCACGCGTGCTGAACGGCATTACAGGAAAAGCGACCGCCGAGACCATCGCGCGGGTGCAGGCTGCTGCTGCGCGTCATGCCTATCGCCCGCTCGCCGCGGCCCGGGATCTGCGCACCGGCAGCTCGCGCCTGGTCGCCGTGCTGGCGCCAAACCTCGCCAACCCCACCATGGCGGCCATCGCCGCCTCGATCGAGGATGCGCTGCGGCAGGATGGCCTCGGGCTCGTGCTCTGTGACACGCATGACGAGGCGCAGGGCCAGGATCGCGCCATCGCGGAGATGCGGGCGCTGAGCCCCCGCGCGCTGGTGCTGCTCGGGGCGGTGGCGAGCCCGGGGTTGGCCGCGCTGCGCCGGGCGGGCGAGCCGGTACTGTTCGTCGCGCGCCGCTGCCCCGGCGAGAAAGCGGCGCCGTTCATCGGCATCGACGACCATCGGGCTGGGCGGGATGTGGCGCAGCGCATGATCGCTGACGGGGCAGCGCGGCTTGCCATCATCCATGGCCCACTTTTCTCCTCGGCCACGGCCGAGCGCCTGGCGGGGTTCCGGGCGGCTTGCGGGGCGCGGCTGGGCGAGACGGATGTGTTGACGGCAGCGGGGCTCGACCACTTCACCATCGGCGCGGCGGCGGCGCAGGTCTTGCTGCGGCGCGAGGCGCGGCCGGATGGCGTGATGTGCACCTCGGACCTGCTGGCCTTTGCGGTGCATCGCGTGCTGGAGGAGGCCGGTGGACCGATGCCGGCGATCTGGGGCTTCGATGGCGGGCCGCTCAACGCCTGGGTCGCGCCCTGGCTACGCTCGGTCGGCCTGCCCTATGCGGCTTTCGGAGCCGCGGTGCGGCATTGGCTCAATGGCGGGCCAGCCGGTGCGGTCCTGCCGCACCGGCTGGCCTGAGAGGCGTCAGCGATTGGTGCGCGAACGACCGACGAGGTAGCCGCCCGTCCCGCCCACGCCGGCACCGATCAGCGCGCCCATCCCGGCATTGCCGGAGAAGGACCCGATGGCAGCGCCACCGAGCGCGCCAAGGCCAGCACCGGTCGCCGTGGAACGGCCCGTGTCGCTCAAGTCGGCGCAGCCCGGCAGGGCGAGGACGATGGGCAGGAACGGCATCTTGCGCATGGGATTTCTCCTCCTGGTTACGAAGCGCGCCGGCCGCGGGCGGCGGGCGTCGAGGGCGGGCACGGGGCGGAGGTGGTAGCCTGGCGCACCACGCCCTCAACCGCCGGGCTGCCGGCGAATTGCAGGTTGGCGCGCGACCGGGTGAAAAACCCCGCGGTGATGTCGGAGATCGTTGGCAGAGGGCTCGGCAGGCAGAAGAAGGGCTTCACAATGCCGCCCATGCGCGTCAGCTCGGTGTGGAACTGCCCGGTGGACGCCAGGAAGCCGTGGCAGAAATGCACCGCGGCGACGACATTCGGATCGGTCGGCCCGGCGGCGCACAGCGCGGCGAGGTCCGACACGCGACCGCCAGCAAAGTTTTCGGGTACCACCTGTGCCTTTGCGGGTGGCCCCGCCAGCAATAGCCCGGCGGCCAGGACCGCCAGCTTGCTTGCTCGTGACCTCGCTTCTTCCCCTATCTCATCCGCCGATTTTGGCGACTGACAGCCTCGATGGGTTTTGCCCCCGAGCCAAGATGCAGCTTCTGGTCATCGCACGAAAAGTGCCATGACGGGACTGCCGGCACACCATCCTCGGCCGCGTTGACGGCTTGAGGTGACGCAGGCTTTCGCCAATAACTGATGCCCGGGCATCTTCATCGGTCACCGGCGCGCCGAAAAGGGGTTGGCGGCATGCAGTTCCATAGGACCCCGATGGAAGGGGCCCATCTGGTCGAGCTGGACCGGCTGGAAGACAGCCGCGGCTTCCTCGCGCGGATGTTCTGCGAGCGCGCCTTCGCCGAAGCGGGACTGGAAAGCCGCTTCGTGCAGGCCAACAACTCGGCAAGCTGGCGCAAGGGCACATTGCGCGGGCCGCACTTCCAGGTGCCGCCGCATACCGAGGTCAAGCTGATGCGCGTCATCCGCGGCGCGATCTTCGACGTGATCGTCGACGTCCGCCACGGCTCTGCCAGCTTCGGCAGGTGGTTCGGCGTGCGACTCGACGACACCGGCCGCAAGATGATGTACGCGCCCCGCGGTTTCGCGCACGGGTTTCTCTCGCTCACCGACGATGTCGAGGTGATCTACATGTCGAGCGCCTTCTACGCGCCCGGCGCGGAGCGTGGCGTGCGCTTCGATGACCCCAATGTCGGTATCGAATGGCCGATCCCGCCGACCGAGGTTTCCGACAAGGATCGCGCCTGGCCGGATCTCACCCCGGTGCAGGCGATCATCACCGCGTGAGGCGCCGATGAGCGTCATCGTCATCGGGGCCGGCGGGTTCCTCGGCGGCCATCTGGTCGCGCATTTTCGCGAGCGGCAGCAGGCCGTGCACCCGCTCAGCTATCGCCCCGACCAGCATGGGCCGTTCCTCGAGGGCTTTCGCGCCCTGCTGGCCAGTGCGCCGCCCGCGGCGGTGATCCTGGCCGGCGCATCGCAGAATGGGCGCGATGATCCGGCGAGCCTGGCCGAGCTCGCGCTGTCCAACATCGTTCTGCCCGCCGCCATCGCCGCACTGCTGCGCGATCACGCGCCGGAGTGCTGCCTGCTGACCTACGGCACCTCCTGGCAGACCGGCGAGAGCGGCGCGGTGGAGCCGTTCAACGCCTATGCGGCGTCGAAGACGGCGGCCGAGGCGATGCTCGATCATTTCGCGCTCGCCGGAGTGCGCTCGGCCACGCTGCGGCTATACGACACCTACGGGCCGGCAGACCGGCGCAACAAGGTGGTGAACCTCATCGCCGATGCCATCGCCCGGCGCAGCGACCTGCCCATGTCCTCGGGCGGGCAGGTGATCGAGCTGGTGCATATCCGCGACGTGCTCGCCGCCACCGACATCACGCTCGACCTGCTGCGCAGCAGCGAGCCCGGGCGGCATCGCGTCTTCGCCTTGCGCTCGGGCGCGCCGGTGACGATCCTCGAGGTGCTCGGCGTGATGCTGCGACTGGCCGGCCTCGACAGGGCCGAGTTCATCCGGCCCGGTGTCTATCCCTATCGCCCGCGGGAGCGGTTCGCGCTGTTTCCCGATACGCTCACCCCGCCGGGCTGGCGCCCAGCCGTCACGCTCGAAGACGGGCTGCGCGAGTTGCTGGAGGAGCGACGCGGCCGTTGAGGTCAGATGAATCGCTCAGGGACGTCGAGCAGGACGAGCCGTCGCAGCAGATCAGCCGCCGCCGCCGCCGGTAATGCCGCGAGGTCGCCGGGCATGGCCTCCATCCCCCCGAGATCTGCCGCGGCGATGATGCCGGCGACGACCGGGTGGATGCCCTCGCGCGGCACCAGCCGGCCACCCTGCTGCACCAGCGCCGGATTGACGATGAGCCGCGTGTGCCGCGCCGCGATGGCATGGGCGATGCCGCCGGACGTGCTCGGCCCCTGCCCGCCCCGCCAGCCGACCAATGACAACGAGCGCTGCGCCGCCAGGTTGTCCGACAGCGCCGGATCGGCAAGATCAAAGCCGTCGGCCGTGGCCATGCTGCCGATCAGGCGATCGTTGCGGATCAGGCGCGACGACCAGCCCTCGAACAACCCCATATAGCCGTCCGGCGGCAACGGCTCGCCGGCGAAGGGTTCGGGGAACAGCCCGTTGTGGATCTGGGCGAGCACCATCATTGCCTCGGGCCGTGTCACGCGCTCCAGTTCCTGCGCCAGACGCTGCTTGGCGTGGACGAAGTGCAAGGTGTCGCTCATCACCACGGCCGCGAAGGCGCCCGGGGCCAGCGGCAAGCCGCGCTCGACATCGGCGCAGACATACAGCGCCTCCGGCGCCATGAAGCGCCTCGCGGCGTAGAGCTGGGCGAAGGCGTGGTCCACCGCGACGATGGCCCCCGGCCCAGCCCGCCGCGCCAGGAGGAAGGTGCTGTGCCCGCAGCCGGTGCCGATCTCCAGAATCGGCGCACCGTGCGGCAGCAGCCCGGCAAGGCCCACGATCGGCAGGAAGGTTCTGGCGCTGAAGCGGTAGGCGAACCAATCCGGATACAACCCCGTGCTGTGCCGGCGCACGAGCTCGGTGAAGCTTGACTGTGGCTTGCGGATGGCGCCGCCATCGGCCAGGTGTGAAAGCGCCACGCCCAACCACACCGACTCCGGCGCCAGGGCCGTAACCTCCCGCGCGACGCGCCGGCGCAGCCGCGGCATAAGCGCGAAGGTGGGCCAGCGCAGCACCACTCGTTCGGCGGCGTCGTGCTGCCCGGCGCGGAGCAGGGCGACGAGTTGCCGCCGCAGCGGGTCGTCCACCAGCCGCGGAATGCCGAGCAGCACCGGATAGGCCAGCGCGGCGCCCACCAGCAGCGCCTGCCCCTCGGCCAGCGCCTCCATCACCAAGGGCGAGCCGTCCACCGGACAGCGCAGGAAGGGCGTGAGCCGGGGCGACAGGCCGGCGGCGGCGGCGTGGCCAATCATGCTGCGCCCTCAGCCCGCCGAGGGCAGGAATTCCGCGTGCTGGTTGGCGAAAATCTCCTGCGCGCGTTCCAGCTCGCCGGCATTGCCGAGATCGAGCCACACCGCGTCCGGCGCATAGGCGCGCACGTTCCGCCCCTGCTCGATCAGGCGCAAAACCAGCGTCGGCGCGTCGAGGTAGCCGCCGGCGGGGATGACATTGCGCACGCTCGGCGAATAGACGTAGATGCCCATGCTGGCCGTATAGGTCTTGGTCGGCTTCTCGTCATAGCCGGTGACGCGGCCATCGTCATCGATGCTGAGCACGCCAAGCTCGATGCGCATGCGGTGCTGCACCACGCCGACGGTAAGCTCGGCGCCGCTCTCGACATGCGTGCGGTACATGTCGGCGAAGTCCAGCGTTGTCAGGAGGTCGCCGTTCATGACGATGAAGGGCTCTTCCAGCCCCTCGATGCTGCCGACGGCGCCGGCGGTGCCGAGAGGCTCCTCCTCGGTCAGGTAGCGGATGCGGATGCGCCTGGAGATGGCGCTGTGGTCGAGGTAGCTGCGGATCAGCGGGCCGAGATAGCCGATCGAGATCACCACCTCGCTCACGCCGGCGCGTTCGAGTTGGCGCAGGATGATCTCCAGGATCGGCACCTCGCCCACCGGCATCAGGGGCTTGGGCAGCACCGTGGTGAAGGGGCGCAGCCGCATGCCCTTGCCCCCGGCCATGATCACCGCCTTCATGCGCGCGCCCTCCCTTCAAACATGGTAGCCGGCCTCGACAAGGAAGCCAGGATGGGCCCGCACCCAATCCACCGTCGCGGCGATGCCCTGTGCGAAGCTGTGTCGCGGGCGCCAGTCGAAAAGCCGCTCGGCCTTTCGCGCATCGGCGATCAGGCGAACGACCTCGCTGGCGGCGGGGCGCAACCGCGTAGGCTCCTCGATGATCGGCAGGTCGCGCCCGACCACGCGCAGAATTACCGCAGCGGCCTCGCCGATCGAGATCTCGTGGCCGGTGCCGAGGTTCACGCTTTCGCCGAGCGTCGCGGGCGATTCCGCCACGCCGAGGGCGCCCTCCACGGTGTCCGCCACGAACAGGAAATCGCGCGTCGGCGTCAGTGCGCCGAGCCGGATGCGCTCCCCGCCCAGCGCCTGGGCGATGATCGTCGGCAGCACCGCGCGCGCGGGCTGGCGCGGGCCGAAGGTGTTGAATGGCCGGCACAGCGCAACGGGCGTGCCGAAGGAGCGGAAATAGCTCAGCGCCAGCGCATCGGCGGCGATCTTGCTGGCGGCGTAGGGCGATTGTGCCTGCAACGGGTGCGCCTCATCGATCGGCGCATAGATCGCGGAGCCATAGACCTCGCTGGTCGAGAAGGCGACGAGCTTGGCCACGCCATGCCGCCGGCAGGCCTCCAGCACATGCGCCGTGCCGGTGGCGTTGGTCTGCATCACATCGAGCGGATGCACATAGGAATAGGGGATGCCGATATGCGCGGCGAGGTGGAACACCACCTCCTGCCCAACGATTGCTGCATCGACGCCCGCGGGGTCCTTGAGGTCGCCCATGGTGATGCGCAGCGCCGCGCGCGCCGGCTTCGGCAAATCGTCGATGGCGCCCGCCACGCCGCGTGAGCTGTAGCGCGTGAAGATCGAGACCTCCGCCCCGCGCATCAGCAACGCCTCGCACAGATGCGAGCCGATGAAGCCCGCGCCGCCGGTGACGAGCACCTTCTTACCGGTCCAGAAACTCATCCGCCCTGTCGCTCCGTCCCTGTTGCGGGTCCGCCGGCGGCGCACAGCATGTCCGCCAACGTTTTGGCCAGCTTGATCTCCGCGCGCCAGCCCGTCACCTGCGCGATGCGCGAGGGATCGCCGAATTGGATCGAGGGCTGGTCCGGCCGCAGCCGGGCCGGGTCCAGAATCCACTGGAAGGGCCGGGCACTGACGTGGCGCAGCGTCTCCAGCAGGCGCGCCACCGCGACCGGGCGGCCGGTGCAGATGTTGAACGCACCTGGCTGACGCCGCGCGGCGAGCAATGCGATGGCCCGCGCCACGTCTCGCACGTCGATCCAGTCGCGCTCGGCACTGACGTCGCCGTGTTCGATACGCGCTGGCCCCGTGCCCGGCGCGGCCACCAACTGCTTGATGAAGGTCGCCGGCACGAGATGCTCGCCCTGCCCCGGCCCGATCACGTTGAACGGCACGGCAAGCGTCACCGTGAGGCCGGTGGCGCGGCCGAACTCCAACGCCAGCGCGCCGGACGCCGCCTTCGAGATGCCGTACAGGCCCACGGGACGGCAGGCATCTTCCTCGCGCAACCCCTGCGCGCCGCCCGCCAGCGGCCCGTACTGCGCCGCCGAGCCCGCCACCACGACCGAGCCGGCGCCCGAAGCTGCGGAGGCCGCCAGCATGGTCTCGGTGCCCAGCACGTTGAGCTCCAGCATGGCGCGCCGCGCCGCCGCGTCGCCTGGCGGCAGCGACACCCCGGCGAGGTGGATGACGATGTCGGGCCGCGCCTCGCGCAGCGCGGCCGTGAGCGATGCCGCGTCGAGCAGGTCGGCGCGGACATGCCGCGCACGTGACGCCGGCAAATCGGCGGGCGGGCGCCGACCGAGGCAGACCACCTCACACCCCGCAGCGGCGAGCACGGGCAGCAACGCGGCGCCGAGGAAGCCCGACGCGCCGGTGACCATGACGGTCTTGTCATCGAGACCCTGCCCGCCCGTCTGCACCGTGCCTCCTGCCGCCTCCTGACGCCCTGGGCTGACGATCCGATTGCGCCCTTCCCTGCAACATCTGCATATGATGGCGCCGAGCGCATGAGAAGCCGGGAAGACCCAGGATGAGCGACATCAAACCCGAAGCCGATGCGGCGCGCCTCGACCGAGAGGTATCGCACTGGGATGCGATCGCCGCGGCCGAGGCGGCGCATGCGGCGGCGGATTTGCTGGTCCGGCCGACCGATCTGCATGATGGGCTGAAGCCCTGGCTCGACTACCTCGACCTGCCGGCGATCACCGCGCATCTGCTGCGCCACCTCGGTCCGCTGGAGGGACGAACCATCCTCGATCTGGGCACCGGCAACGGCTTCCTCGCCGCGGCGCTGGCCTTGCGCGGCGCCAAGGTGGTTGCGGTGGATATCTCGCCCGCCTCGCTGGGCCTCGCGCGGCAGCGCGCCGAATTGAGCGGCGTGGCCGAGCGGATCGAGTTTCGCCTCGCGCCGGCCGAGGCGACCGGGCTGGCCGATGCGTCCTGCGACGCGGCCTGCGGGTTGTTCGTATTGCACCACACGGATCTCGCTGCCTCCTCGCGGGAGATCGGGCGCGTGCTCAAGCCCGGCGGGCCGGCCGCCTTCGTCGAGACGCTGGCCTTCAACCCTGTTTTGTCCGCGGCGCGCGCCCTGCTGACCGGCCGCTTCGGGATCGAGAAGGCCTCCTCGGACGATGAGGCGCCGATCAGCCGGGCCGGCCTCGCGCGGCTGCGCGCGGGCTTTCCGGGACGGGTGGAAGTGGCGATGCCCGCCACGGTCTGCGCGCGAATGGGGTGCTACCTGCCGGCCTTGCAAGGGGCGCGGCCGGCGGCGGTGCTGCGCGGCGTGGACCGCGCGCTGGGCAGAGTGCCGGGGCTGGGCTGGCTCAGCTATTTTGGTGTTGTAACGATGCAGCGCGACTGACGTTTTATCGGTTCGGCCTCGCCTTACGGAAGGGGTTGCTGATTCCGGCGAGCTTGAGGTGAAGCGCCGCGGACCCATCGGCTGGGCCGATGCCGTGCCGTGGCCAGGCGTGGCAGGCCTGCGCGTGGCGGGCGAACAAATTGCCGGGCATCGTGGTGACCGCCGTGCGGAAGCCCAGCTCCGCCGCCAGGCCCAGCTCACGTTCCCCGATCGTGCCGGGCACGCCATAGGGGAAGGCGAAGTGCCGCACCTCGCGCCCGGTTTCGCGTTCCAGCCGCGCCCGGCTACCCGCCATCTCCGCCGCCGCCGCCTCCGGGGCGAGCGTCGCCAGCGGCGGATGGGTGAGCGTATGCGCGCCGATCTCGATGCAGGGCGAGGCGGCGAGCCGGCGCAGCATCGCCCAGTCCATCATGTGGCGCGCGGCCAGTCCCGGCGCGTCCATGCCGTAGCGCGTGGCGAGTGCTGCCAGCAGCCCGTCGCGCGTCTCGGCCGGGGTGGAAATCATCACCTGGGCGAGGCTCTCGAAGGCGCGCTGCTTGGCCGCGGCGTCGCCGGACGGCAGCAGCGTTTCCGCGGGCAACGGCAGGCGCAGCGACGGCTCGCGCGTGATGATCTCATCGAGCGCGTACCACCACAGGGCCGCGCTGCCATCGATCAGGCCGGGCGCGATATAGATGGTCGCGGGCACGCGCCGCGCTTCGAGGATCGGCAGCAGCGCGTCGAGGTTGTCGCGGTAGCCATCGTCGAAGGTCAGGCAGACGAAGCGCCCGGGCCGGGGAGTGGCGAGCCGCGCGAGCGCCGCGTCCAGCGTCACCACCTCGACATCGGCGGCGGCGAGCGTGTCGAGCAGTTGCACGAACAATTCGGGCGGGATGGCGTTGCGATGGTTGGCCGCGAAGCTCAGGCCCGGGTCGTGCGCCCGCAGCCGATGCAGGACCAGCACCGCGCCGGCGCCGCCCAGCAGCGGCCGCGCGAGTGCGGCGAGGCCGAGGCGAACAAGCAGGCGCTTCACGGCCCGCAGGCCGCTTCGGCCATGATGATGTCGGAGACGAGGCCGCTGGTGCGGGCGCCGAAATACCACAGCCGGATGCGCCCCCGCTCCATCACCGCGCTCGGCCCGCCCGCCATCCATTCATCCGCCTGGCCGGGGCGCGGCGCCAAGATCGGGTTGCGCGGGTTGCGTTGCCAGGCGATGCCGTCGGCGCTGTAGGCGTGGCCGATGGCGCCGCGCTGCAACTCAGCGCCGTCGCGGTAATCGCCGGGCGCGCTGCCAAAATAGAACATGTGGAAGCCGCCGCCTGGATCGGCCACGACGTTGACATGGCTGGTCCACATCTCGTCCCAGGCTCCCGGCGTGCCGAGCGCGAAGACCGGCTGCGGGCGGCGCGTCCAGGTGATGCCGTCCGGAGAGGTGGCGTGGCCGATGCGGAAGGTGCGGAAGGAGTTTCGCGGCTCGCCGAGCCCGACATACCACATGCGGTATTCTCGCGCGGCCGGGTCGTAAAGCACGCTTGGTTCCAGCACGCCGCCGCGGCGGCAGGTGGTGAGGTCGGCCGGGTTGGCGCAGACCGGGCGTTCCCACTCCGAGGCCGGCTCCAGCACCGGCGTGGCGCGCCGGGTCCAGCGAATGCCATCGGGGGAGGTGGCAAGGCCGACGGCGTAGGTGGCGCTGCCCTGCGGCGGGCGGTTGCCGGTGTAGTACATGCGCCACAGCCCGTCGGGGCCGATCAGCACATCCGCCGTCTCGATCCCCGGCGCCTCCCAGCCATCCGGCGGGGTGGGCAGCACGAGGTCGGTCAGCGGGTCGGGCCGGGTCGGGCTGCGCCAGACCGACCAGACCTTGCCATCGCTGCCCTCGGCGCGGGCGATGCCCGAGACATGGCTGCTGCCGGCGGTGGTGAAGAACAACTCGTAGCGCCCATTGCGGCGAATCACCGAAGGGTCGGCGGCGATCCGGATCGGCACCAGATGCTGCCCATTGGCGAGGCGCGAGGGCGGCTCGCTTCGCGTCCAGGGGCCGGGGAAGCGGCAGCCCTGCGCCAGCGCCGGGCCGGCCAGGGTGAGCAGCGCGAGGAACAGCGCGGCAGTGCGTTGGTGCCTCATGTCGTTGTCGGATCCTTCGGCCTGCGCCCGATCGTTCGCGCGCTGTACCGCCAGGCGCTGGCGACATGCCAGCGCCAGAGCCGGCTGAAGGGGCGCCTCGCGCTGCTGCGCTGATGCGCGTGCAGGAAGCGCAGCCCTGGAAAGACCCAGGTGGCGAGTCCGACCCGCCGCAGCCGCCACGCCAGGTCCACATCCTCGTAATACAGCCGGTAGCCCTCATCCATGCCGCCGACTCGGGAATAGTCGGACCGCCGCAAAAGAAGAAAGGCGCCGAACACCCAATCCACCGGGAATGGCTGGTCCCGCCGCAACGTCGTCGTCATCATCGCGCGCTGATACCAGGCCGGCCGCCACGGCCAGTGATCGGCGCCCAGGCCGCGGGCGATCGGCACGGCGGGCGAGGGAAACCGGCGAAAACTCTGCTGCGGCGCGCCATCCTCGCCGAGCAGGGTGCAGCCGAGCAGGCCAATTCGCGGCTCGGCCTCCAGCAGCTGCACGGCCTCGGCCAGTCGCCCGCCGAGGTGCTCCGTGTCAGGGTTGAGGAGCAACAGGTGGCGCCCCGTGGTCGCCGCCGCGCCGCGATTCGCATTGGCCGCGAAACCGACCGGCACCGGATTGGCGATGACCCTCGCCGGCAGCCCCGCGAGGGCCGCCGCCGCATGGCCGCCGGGCAGGTTGTCCACCACCAGGATCTCGGCCGACACGCCCTCGAGCGCCGCGCCGAGCGAGGCGACGCAGCGCGGCAGCATCGCTTCATGGCCGTGACTGATGATGATGACGGTAAGCGCCAGGCTCATGCCAGCGGGCCCGCCAGCGCCTCATCGGTGAGCGCCATCAGATCGGCGGCATGGACGGTGCGCGAATAGCGCGCCTCGACTCGCGCCCGCCCGCCCTCGGAAAGGCGGCGGCGCAACGCGGGGTCGCCCAGGACCGAGCCGATCGCCGCCGCCAGCGCCGTGGCGTCGCGCGGCGCGGTGAGCAGGCCGCTGACGCCTTCCTCGACGATTTCCATCGGCCCGCCGGCGCGCGCGACGATGACCGGGCAGCCCATGGCCATCGCCTCGATGATCACCATGCCGAAGGGCTCGGGCTCGATCGAGGTGTGGCAGAATACGTCGAGTGCGGCCATCAGCGCCGGCATGTCGCCCAGCCGGTAGCGCCAGCCGAGAAAGCGCACGCGCTCGCTCAGGCCGAGCTCGGCGGCGCGCGCCACCATCCGGTCGCGATACGCCTCCATGCCCTCGGGCGCATCGCCGGAGACGAGGAAGATGGCGTCGGGAAGGCGCTGCGCCACCTGCGCCGCGGCGTCGAGGAATACGTCCAGCCCCTTCCACGGGTCGAGCCGCGCGACGAAGCCCACCACCGGCGTCTCGGCGGCGAGGCCAAGCTCCTCGCGGATCGAGCGCGTCACCACCCCGCGCGACCACATGGCGGGGTCGAGCCCCTCCCCCAGATGGCGGATGCGCGCATCGCCGGCGCGGGCGCCGAACAGCGCGGTCGAGCAGGCCTGCGTCATGCACACCACCATGCGCGACAGCGCGAGCACCATCCGCCCCAGCGCCGGCCGCGCCACCGGGATGGCCGGCGGAATCTCCCGCACATGCCAAAGATGCGGGCGGCGCGCGAGCCGCGCCGCGAAGCCGCCATAGAGGCAGTAAAGCGAGTTTGTGTGCACGAGGTCCGCGCGCTCGGCGCGGATCAGCGCGGCCAGGTCGCGCACGGTGGGCCATAGGCGCGCGAGGTAACGGGCCTGGTAGCTCGGCGAGGGCAGCGTGCGCAGCTGCGTCATCGGCAGCACGTGCAGGCGCACGCCCTCGGCCTCCAGCAGCGCGGTCATCGGCCCGGCGCCGGGCAACACCACCAAGGGGTCGATGCGCGTGCGGTCCAGCCCCTGGATCAGGCGCAGCAGCGCGATGTCGGACCCGCCGACCTCGTTGTTCGGGTGGACGTAGAGGATGCGCTTGCGCTCAGCGGCCACCTTTGGCCTCCTCGGCTGCCAGCATGGTGCAGAAGCCCTCCAGCTGCCGCAGCATGGCGGCGGGGGAATAGCGCTCGATCAAACGCTGCCGGCCGGCCGCGCCGAACCGCGCGCGCGCCGCCGGGTCCCGCGCCAGGCGTTCCATCGCCGCCGCCAGCGAGGCAGCGTCCCCGACCTCGACAATCAGGCCGCTCCGCCCATCCTCGATCGCCACGGGCAGGTCGCCGGTGCGCGACGCAATGACGGGCATGCCAAGGCTCATCGCCTCCATCGCGCTCATCGGCATGCTGTCCTTCAGCGAGGGCACGCAGAGCATGTCCATGGCGCACAGAAAGGGGCGGACATCGGCTACCAGCCCGGCGAAGTGCACATGCGCGGCCACGCCAAGCGTCTCGGCCTGCGCGCGATACTCGGCCTCGGCGGGCCCGACGCCGACGATCAGCGCGGTGATGTCGATGCCCTTCGCCCGCAGCCCGGCCAGTGCTTCCAGCAGCAGGGCCTGGCCCTTGCCGGGGTGGAGACGCCCGAGCACCCCCGCGATCAATCCACCCGAGGGAACGAGGCGCGCGCGGATCGCCGCGGCTTCGGCCGCATGCGCCGCAGGATCGCCGGGCGGGACGCCATTGGTGACGATCTCGGCGCGCTTCGCCCCGGCGCGCCGCACCTCGGCCAGCATCGCGCCGGAGCCGACCAGCACGAGGTCCGCAGCGCGGATCAGCCGGCGGTCCACCTCCTCGAACAGGCGGTGCCGGCCGGAATGGGTCGGCCCGAGCCAGCCATGCACATGCGCGATCCAGGGCACGCGCCACACGCGGCGGATCATCCAGCCGAGCAGATTGGCGCGCATGTCGTTGGTGTGCAGGATCGCGCCCGGCCGTTCGGCCGCCAGCCGCGCGAGCCGCCGCGCCGCGAAGGGCGAACTGGGGAGGCCGTTCCAATCGAGCCGCGCGGAGGGCATCCGGTCCGCGACCTCGGCCAGCACCGCCGGCAATGGCTCGCCCGGCCGCGCCAGTAGCGTGAGCAGCGGCGCGAAACGGTCGCGATCGAGCGCATCGGCGATCACCTGCAGCACCGTCTCCGGCCCGCCGACGCTGTCATAGGCGCCCTTCACCATGATCAGCGGCGTGCGGCCCTGCATCACGCCCGCACCCGCAGCGCCGCGCGGAGCGACCGCGCGAACAGCGCCACGCCGACAAGGCTCGTCAGCGCCGCGAACAGCGGATGCACGAAGCCGAGCGGCGGCAAGGCGAAGCTCGCCGGGCCATAAACCGCGCTCGCCGTGATCGGGATCAGCGCCAGCGCGGCAAGGTTGCGCACCTGGATCGGCTTGGCGAATTGGGCGAGCAGGCTGCCCTCCCGCCGCCGCGCCCGGATGCGTCGCGCCATCAGCCACAGCAGGCCAATGAGCGGCGGCAGCACCAGGATGGCCATGGGCACCGCCGGCACCGTCACCACGGTAAAAAACGCGACCACCACGAGACCGGCGAGGCCCACGCCCAGGCGCGAGGGCGCGAAGCGATCCGGCGCGCCTGCGGCGATCGCCAGATGCGCCGCAGCGAGCCCCGCCGTCGTCGCGGATGCGTGCAGCAGGAAGTCCAGCGGCCGCACGACGACCGGCGGCGCCTCGGCCAGCCAGCCCAGCGCCCAGATGCCCCAGAACAGGCCGATGCCGAGGCTGAGCAGGCTTACCGCGCGCAAATCTGCATGACGCAAGGCAAGCCCCAGCGCGTACCAGCCGATCAGCAGGGACAGCGGCGCGTGCCAGGCCAGCGCGGTCCAGACGATGGTCAGCGGAAAGGGCATCGACGGATCGCCGAAGACGGTCATGGCATAGACCCCCTCACACACCCAGCCGAAGAACGCCCCGGCCAGGAGCAGCTCCTGCCAGTCGCGCAGCCGGAAATGACGGATCACCGCCAAGGTGAGGTAGCCGAACAGGCTGTAGAGCAGCCAGGTGAGCGCCCGCCCTGCGAGCGCATCCTCGGCGCGCCAGACCGACCAGAAGACGCTCTCCGAAAAGAAGGCGAGCACGTAGCCCGTGCCCAGCACCAGCGCGGCTGCGCGGAGCAGGGCCGTCATGGCGGCGCGCCCGCCGCCTCGGCCAGCGCCACGCGGCGCAATGCCGCGGCGAAGCCGGTGACGATCCAGGCCACCTTGATCAGCAATAGCGAGCCGAACGCGCAGCTCACCAGGAAGCCGATCGCCGAGGCCGCCAGGCAATCCGCCAGCAGTTGCACGCGCGGCCCGCCGACGCGCCCCGCCTTGCGCAGATCAAGCAGCATGAAGCCATAGAGCGCCGCAAAGGCAATCATCCCGGGCAGGCCGAACTCGACCCAGAGCTGGACGAAGGTGTTGTGCGCGTTCACCCATTCGAAGCGGTCCTCGCCGGTGGCGACGCCTTTGTCGAGTTCGCGCGCCCAGGCTTCGACAAAGATCGGCAGATCCGGCTGCCGCTCGAGCCAGCCATGGAAGTTGCTGCCGTATTGCGCGAAGCCATAGCCGGTGATGGGGCGCGCCTCAATCAACTCCCACCCGCCCAGCAACATATAGGTGCGGATCGGCGTGCTGCCCTCCTGCGCATAGCTGGTCGAGTAGATGCGCTCCAGCCCCGCCGGGTTCCACGCCAACATGCCCGCGGCGCCGATGATGCCGGCGGCCAGCAGCGGCTTCAGCGGCAATCGCTTGCGGATCAGCAGCCAGATAACGGACACGCCCGCCGCGATGATCGCCGATCGGGTGAAGGACAGCACGATGCCCACGCTTTGCAGCGCTGCGACGCCGAGGATCAGCAGCCGCACGCCGGTCCCGGCATAGCGATGGAACAGGTACAGGTTCAGCGGCAGCGACGCGGCCAGCGTATAGCCGAACCAGTTGGAATCCCCGAGCCCCCCGGTGACGCGCTTGATCTCGACACCATCGAGCGAATCACGATCTATCACCGCGCCGATATTGCCTTGCAGCAGGCTGGGGTCATCGTACTCGATGGCCAGGGACGGCAGCAGGAACTCCATCAGACCGAGCAGCGCCGAGGCGGTCATCGATGCCGTGAAGGCGATGCAGGAAAGGTCCAGCGCGCGCGCCGATTCGCCGGCGATGTTGGCGATCATCACCATGAGCAGCGCAACCTGGATGTAGCGCACCAGCCCATCCATCGACTCGGCCGGATCGGGCGAGCCGAGACCCGCGACGACGACGGCCAGCAGGAAGCCCAGCACCGCCGGCATCTGCGGCGACCACGTCAAGGGAATCCGCAACAGGACGGTGCGCGCACCCCAGACCGCGAGCGTCATTGCCGCCGCGATCTTGTTCAGGCTCAGCGGCAGGCCGCTGATGTGCTCGCTGCCCAGCACCTGCAACACGGTGCCCGAGGCCAGCATGAAGGCCAACCCAACCACCGGCAGCAGGTAGATCACCGCAGCCAGCCCGACGGCGACCACGCCCCCCGCCGCGATCAGCGGCCCGGCGATGGCGGCGGCGGTGAACAGGCCCGCGCCGATCGCGGCCGGGATCAGCGGGCCGGGCTGGCGCATCCGCCCTCCGCGTCGGGCTGCGGCCCCGGCGCGAGGCGCCGCGCCATGACGAACAGCAGCATCGCCACGCCCACCCGCATGATGCACACGCCCTGCGCCATACCGACCTCACCCCAAAGCCAGAATAGCGGCAGGCCGGTGAGCAGGATCAACGCCGATTGCGAAAGGGCGACGATGGCGATGCGCTTGGGCGCATGCACGGCCACCATGGCCAGCGGCAAGGGCGTGACCGCCAGCCAGAATAGCGTACCCGCCAGCAACCACAGCAACACCGGCACCCCCGGCACATAGCTCGGCCCGAGCAGCAGGCCGATCACCGGCGCGGCCAATACCAGCGCCGCGCCATAGACGAGCACCACGCCGGGCACCGAGATGCGCAGGAACAGCCGCAGCCCCGCGCCGTAGCCGCCCTCCTCGCGCATGCGCGCGATCCGCGGCTGCAAGATGGCGGCAAGACTGCCCGCCACCAGATCCGGGATGAGCGCGAGCGTGACCATCGCGCCATAACGCCCGGCATCCGCCCCATCGCCGAAACCATAGACCAACAGCACGTCCAGCCGGTCGCTCAGCACGCCCAAAAGCATCCCCGGCACCAGCCATTTCAGCGCGCCGGCCAGATCGACCACGTCTACCCTCCGGATGGCGAAGGCGCCGATCAGCCCGCGTGGCAGAAGCGCCGCGCCACCGGCCAGGGCGGCCAGCAGGGCGACGCCGGTATAGGCGGCCAGCACGCGCTCCACGTTGATCAGGTCACCCGCCCAGAGCACCAAGATGGCCACGAGGCGCGCGACTTGCAGCGCTCCTTCCAGCAGCACCAGCGCGGGAAACCGCTCCTGCACCTGCAACACCACCATGACCGAGCGGAACAGCATGTCGGTCAGGATCGCCGCGACCACCCAGCCCATCAGCGGCGCGATGGAAGGACCCGGCGCTTCGATTTGGCTCAGCACGGCAGCGAGCATGCCCAGCGCCACCCCGGCGATGGCGCTCGCACCTAGGCGCAGCGCGAAGGCCGCCCATAGCAGCCGATAGGCGGCCAGCCTGTCGCTGAGCAGCAGCCCCGGCGCGCGGCGCATCAGCGCGACATCCCCCGGATCGACGATGCAACCCGAGGCGAGCTTGACAATGGCGATGGCGACCGCGAACAGCCCGGCCTGCGCCAGCCCGGCCTCATCCTGCCCGAGGCCGCGATAGACCAGCATCAGCGCGCCGAACCATAGCCCGACGAAGCCGATCCTCCCGACGACCACAAGCAGGCCGTGCCGGGCCATCCGGCCCGTCATGTCGTCGTCTTGACGGCTGCACCGCCGCTTGGCCCGTCCCTTGGTCCGCCCCTTGGTCCGCCCCTTGGTCCGCCCTCCGGCTCGAAGCGCCGCCGCCCGCGCAGGCGCGCCAGCCAGCGCAGCGCCGGCTTGGGCAGCAGGCCGAAGACGATGCGCAGCCACGTCGCCGGCCGCCACAGCACCGCCGGCACCACCCGCACGATCTCGGCGAGGTTGGCGAGGTAGCGGCCATAGCCATCCGCCCGGCTGACATGCACGATCTCGATGGCCACGCGCGCGACCTGGAGTTCGGCGGCGGCGCGGTGCCGCGAGGCGCCGGATGCCACCGCCTCGGGCCAGGCGAAGGCTTCGCGCAGTGCCGCGATCTGCTTGCGGAACATCGCGTTCGACCGATACATCGGCATCGACATCGCGCTGTCGTGCACGCGGTATTCCACCTGCACACGGTCGAGATAGCCGATGTCGCCGCCCAGGCAGAGACGACAGAACAGCCACACATCGATCAGTTCGAGCCAGCTTTCGTCGAAGGGGCCGGAGGCGCGGATCGCCGCCGTGCGCATCACCATCGTCGTGAGGCAGAAGCCATGCCGGAAGATGTCGAGCATCGCCTGCGGCCCCGGCGTAACACGCGGCCAACCCGGCTCGGTACCGCCGGTGCGCTGTCCCGCGCTGTCGATCCACGTCGCCGGCCCATGCAGCATGGTGCAGCCCGGTTCCGCATCAAGGAAGGCGACCGCTGCGGTCAGGAAGTCCGGCAGCAGGATATCGTCCGCGCCGAGGATGACGACGAAATCGCCGCGCGCCAGACGGCAGCCCAGATGCACGTTGCCCGCGAAGCCGAGATTGCGCTGGTTCACCCGATAGATGATTCGCGGATCGTCGAAGCGCGCCATGACCGCCGGCGTGTCGTCGGTGGAGGCGTTGTCGAGCACCAGCACCTCGAAATCGATGAAGCGCTGGCCGAGCACGCTGGCGATGGCGCTGGGCAGCCAGTGCGCCGAATTGTAGGTCGGCAGCGCGATGGTGACCCGCGGTGCGGCGCTCATGCGTGGTGGTGCCCGGCATCGGCGCGTTGCGCGGCCAGGTATTCGCGCAGCAGCATCACCCCGATCGCGAGCAACAGGCCAGCAGCGAAGCCGAGCAGCAGGTTCCGCCTCAGCGAAGGCGAGGAAGGGATGATCTCCGCAGTCGCCGGCATCACCACCCGCAGGCCGGAAAGCTGTACGGCCTCCATCGCCTCGGCGATGCGCGCATCCTCGTAGCCGCGCTCATGCAGGTCGAGCGCGCGGCGCAGGCGGGTGACGTCCTGCTCGCGCTGCGCGATCTCGATCGCCACCGTTTCGATGTCGCGCAGTTGGCCGCGCAGCCCGCGGATGTCCTCCTCGATCTGCCGGGCGCGCCCGCGCTGGCCTGCGAGGTCGATGCGCCTTGTGATGATGTCGCGCTCCAGCGCCTGATGCGCCTGGTTGGCCCCGGTCGTGATCTGGTCGAGCCGATAGGGTTCCTCGGACCTCACCAGGGCCTGCAGCGCCTCGATCTGGCGACGGATATCGGCGATCTCGATGCTGCTCTCGCCGTAGCGCGCCTGCTGCATGATCAATTCAAGGCGGAGTTGCACCAGGCGGGCCAGCAGTTCGTCGGTCGTCGTATTGCGTGACCGCACGGCGGCCAGTTCGACCTCGCCGGGCACGGTGCCGAGGGCGGCCTCTGCGCGGCGGATCTCCGCCTCCGTCGCGACGATGGCACCCATGACCTGGCGTTGCTGCACCTGAAGGTCGGATTCGGCGCGGATCAGCACCGGGCGTTGATCGGCCACCGACCAGACCGGATTGGGCGTGCCAAGCCGCAGCGCCAGCAGCCGCGCTTCGGCGGTCGCAAGCTCCGCCCGGCGCTCGGCGCGCGCGGTGCGGAAAAAACCGGTCACGCCGGGCATGCGATAGGCCTGGACGTGCCCGGCCAGGGCCAGGGTGATGAAGCGGTCGAGAATGACCTCGCCGGCGTGCGGATCGGGGAAGGTCAGGATCAGATTGATCACGTCGGCCCGGCGCACGGGCTCTACTTTCAGAGCATCGCCGACAAACAACGCAATCCGGTCGAGCTCCGTCGTGGGCCGGCGGATGCCGAGCGCGACGAGACCCTCGCGCAGCGCGGCGCGGAACGTCCGCAGCGCCTGCCTGGCCTCGTACTTCACCTGCTGGAACGGCGTCACGGGCGGTGGATCGGCGAAGAATCCCTCGCCGAGTTGGGCCACCACATCCCGTACCAGGCGCGGATTGTTGAAAATCTCGACGCCGGTGGCGGAATCCTCGGGCCGGCGCACGGCGGGCGCGGCGGGCGTTCCCTCCCGTGCCGAGAGCAGGGGCGAGCCGACCATCTCGGGGCCGAGATTGACCATGATCTTGGCCGTGACGACGTAGCGCGGCCCGCCGATCAGAATGGCGGCGGCGACCAGGGCGATGGCGCCTGCGAGCCCGCAGCACAAGATGAACAGCCAGTAATGCCGCAACAGCACCAGCACGCCGATCGGGTCTGTCGGGATCCACGCCATGCGAGGCAGTGCCCTGAAAGCCGCCGCGCTGCCGATCGGAGTACCACCTTCCATCGGATCTCCTCGTCGCCCAGTGCATGCATGACGAAGTCCCAGGGGAGCCTTCGTCCTCGTGCCACTGGCCCTTGTTCTCGCTGGCCTGCTTATCCGCCGCCATCGCCGATGTTCTCGATGGTCTCTACCACGCCAGACGTCTACCGACATTCGCCGCTTGCTCACCACAATAGAGGGCCAGTGGCGGCTTCAGCATGAAGCAGATGAAATCTTACTAATATAGCAAGATGATGCTCAGACGTTTACAGTATGTTTGCAATGCTTACAACGCGATATTCTTTTTGCCTTTTTC
>JBBSCP010000032.1:0-20213 GCA_038250135.1 Acetobacterales bacterium
CACGACCGGCGAGGCGGACGCGAAACCCGAAGCGACACCCCTGCCGGAAGCCGCCTGGCGCGAATCATTCCGGCCCGATCCGGTGCTGCTGTTCCGCTATTCCGCGCTGAACTTCAACGGCCATCGAATCCATTACGATATCGACTATGCACGCACCGAGGAGGGTTATCCGGGCCTCGTCTTGAATGGCGGGCTTTCCACCATGATGTTGCTTGACGCCGCGCTGCGACGCGCAACGGGCCGCGTGCTGCACGCCGCCGACATCCGCACCCTGCGGCCGCTGATCTGCGGCCGCGCCGCCGCACTGGCCGGCACGGCGCCTGATGCGCAGGGGCGGCAATTGCTGTGGATGGAGGACGAAAACGGCACCATGGCGCTGCGCATTCAGGCGAGGATCAATTGATGGCCGGGCCGCTGGCGGGTCTGCGCGTGCTTGACCTTTCCTCGGTCGTCGTCGGCCCGGTCTGCACCGGCGTGCTGGCCGAACAGGGGGCGGAGGTCATCAAGCTCGAATCGCCGGAAGGCGATCTGCTGCGCAAGCTCGGCGGCAAGGGGCGCAATCCAGGGATGGCCGGTAAGTTCCTCAACTTCAATCGCGGCAAGCGCTCCATCTGCCTCGACCTCAAGCATCCGCGCGCCAAGGCGGTGCTCGCGCGCATCGCCACGCGCTGCGACATCTTCGTGACCAACATCCGCCCCGAGGCGCAGGCGCGGCTCGGCGTCGATGCGACGAGCATGGCCAACGCTGCGCCACGCCTCATTCATTGCTCCATCGTCGGCTTCCGCACCGACGGCCCCTATGCGGGCAAGCCTGCCTACGACACGGTGATCCAAGGCGTCTCCGGCATCGCCGGTTGTTTCGAAGCGAGTACAGGCGAGCCACGCTACGCACCGATGCTGATCGCCGACCATGTCTGCGGGTTGATCGCCGCCCAGCAGATCGGCTTCGCGCTGTACCGGCGCGAGAAGACCGGGCGCGGCGAGAGCCTCGAGATCCCGATGTTCGAGAACATGGCGGCCTTCGTGCTGCAGGAGCATCTGGGTGCGATGTCCTTCCGCCCCGCGCTCGGCCCGCCCGGCGATGCGCGCGTGTTGAGCCCGGAGGCACGACCGCTGAAGACCGCGGATGGCTTCATCGCCGTCTCCGCCAACACCGATGCGCAGGCGCATGGATTCTTCCGCACCATCGGACGGCCCGAACTGGCCGAGGATCCGCGCTTCGCCACCGTCGCCGCGCGCACCGCGCACACCAAGGACTACTTCGCGCTGCGCGCGACCGCCCTGGCGGGCAAGACCACCGCCGAATGGCTGGCGCTTTTCGCCAATGCCGACGTGCCCGCCATGCCCTACAACACCATCGAGGACCTGCTGACCGACCCGCATCTGCGCGCCACCGGCATGGTGCGGGAGGAGGAGCACCCCAGCGAGGGCTCCACCTTCGCGATCGGCGCACCGAACATCCTGTCTGGTGGCATGGCGCCCGCGCTGCCGCCCTCCTCGCGGCTCGGCGCGGATGGGCGCAAGGTGCTGGAGAATGCGGGGCTGAAGCCCAACGAGATCGACGAGCTGGCGCGGGTTGGCGCGCTGCTCCATTCGGGAGAAACGACATGATCACCCTGACCCGCCGCTTGCTTCTCGGCACCGGCACGGCGTTGCTGGCGGCCCCTTCGCTGGCGCGCGCGCAAGCCGCCTGGCCGGACCGGCCGGTCCGGCTGATCGTGCCCTTCACGCCGGGCGGCAGCACGGACATCCTGGCCCGTGCGCTGGGCGCCGAATTGCAGGAAGCCTTCGGCCAGACCTTCGTCATCGAGAATCGCGGCGGCGCCGGCGGCACGCTCGGCAGCGAGGTCGTGGCCCGTGCCGCCCCCGATGGCCACACGCTGATGATGGGCCATATCGGCACGCTCGCGGTAAACCCCGCGCTGTATCGCAACCTCAGCTTCGATACCGTCACGAGTTTCACGCCGATCGTGCTGGTGGCGAATGTGCCGAACATCATGGCGGTGAATCCGCGCAAGGTGCAGGCAACGACAGCAACAGCGCTGATCGCGCAGGCGAAGGCCAATCCGGGCGGGCTCACCTTCGGCTCGGGCGGCAATGGCTCGGCGGCACATATCGCCATGGTTGCCTTCAACCTCGCCACCGGGACCGAGATGACGCATGTGCCCTATCGCGGCACCGGCCCGATGATGACGGACCTCATCGCCGGCACCATCGACATGACCATGACCGGCGGCCCGCCCGTGCTGCCGCCGATCCGCGCCGGGCTTTTGAAGGCGCTCGGCGTGTCCTCGCTCACCAGGCTGTCGAGTGCGCCCGACATCCCCACCATGCATGAACAGGGCCTGACCGGTTTCGAAGCGGTGCAATGGTACGGGCTGGTCGGTCCCGCGGGCCTGCCGCGCGCCATCGTCGATCGCATCAACGCCGCCAGCACGCGCGCGCTGAACAGCGACAAGGTGAAGCCGCGCCTCGCCGCCGAAGGCGCGGACGCCGCGCCGGGCACGCCCGAGCAATTCCGCGACCTCATCATCGCCGAGCGCACGCGCTGGGGCGGTGTCATCCGCCGTGCCAATGTGCAGGCCGACTGATCAACCACCAGGGAGGACACGAACAATGAGCAACATCACACGTCGCGGCGCGGGCCTCGCCACGTTGGCCGCCGCCACGCTGCCCGGTGCGGCTGTGGCGCAGACGCCTGGCATCCGCGCCGTCGCCGCGCACGGCCATTCACCCGGCCATGCCTGCTACCATATCGCCGACAGCGCGGCGCAAATCACGGTGCTGGCCGATGTCACGCATCGGCCGGAGCTGTTCGCTCGCCGCCCGGATTTCCAGGTGATGTTCGATTTCGACCCCGCCGCCGCCGCCAACCGCGTGCGGCTGTTGGACCGCATCGCGGCCGAGCGCATGCAGGTCGGCGGCTACCACTTCCCCTTCCCGGCGCAGGGCTTCTTTGCGCGTGAGGGCCAGGGCTTCCGCTACGTACCAGCGGATTGGGCGGCGGCATGAGCATGACCACCCGCCGCCTTCTGCTCGGCGCGGCGCTGGCGATGCCGGCGCTGCGCGGCGCCCGCGCCCAGGCCTTCCCGAGCCGATCGATCCGCGTGATCGTGCCCTTCGGCGCCGGTGGCGTCGCAGACCTCACGGCGCGGGCCGTCGGCGCGCGCATCGCCGAAACCCTCGGCCAGCCCGTGGTGATCGACAACCGCCCTGGCGCGGGCGGCATCGTCGCAGGCCAGGCGCTGATGGGCGCGCTGGCCGATGGGCATACGCTGATGGTCGCCTCCAACGGCACGGCGATCAGCCGCGGGCTTTTTCGCACCCTGCCCTTCGACCCGCTGCGCGATTTCGCCCCGGTGGTGACGATGGGCGCCTTCCCCATCGCCATCTTGGTGGCGCAGGGCAGCCCGGATCGCGACCTGCCCGCGCTGCTGGCACGGCTGCGCGCCAATCCCGGCCGGCTCAACATTGGCACCATCGCCGCGGGCAGCACGCAGAACCTGTCGGCGGAACTGTTCAAGATCCGCAGCGACACGCGGTTCGAGGTCGTCGCGTTCAACGGCACGCCCGCCCTGATCACCGCGATGCTGCGCGGCGATGTGGACGCCGCCTTCGAGATCACGGGTCCGATCGCCGGCCAGATCAGCGCCGGCGCCCTACGCCTTCTGGCCGTGACGAGTGCGACGCGTGCACAGGCCTTCCCGCAGGTGCCGACGGTGCAGGAATCCGGCATGGCGGACTACGATGTCGCCTCCTGGAACGCACTCGTCGCCCGCGCCGGCACGCCGCCCGAGGCCATCGCCGCGATCAACGCCGCGGTCAACCGCGCCCTCGCCACGGCCGAGCTGCGCGGTGCCCTCACCGCCGTCGGCGTCGAGCCGCGCGGCGGCACGCCGGCCGAGATGGGTGCGCTGCTGGCCGCCGATACGGCGCGTTGGACCGAGACCATCGAGAAGGCGGGAATCGAGCGCCAGTGAGCATCCCCACCTGCAAGGGACCCGACCCCGAGACGCGCACGCCGACGCTGAAACTGCCCCCCGGCGCCTGTGATGCGCATTGCCATGTGTTTGGCCCGGACGCCGTGTTCCCCTACGCCGCGGGCCGTTCCTATACGCCGCCCGACAGCCCCTATGAGGGATTGGTCAAGCTGCACGGCATCCTCGGCATCGAACGCGCGGTGATCGTGCATGCCTCCTGCCATGGCAGCGACATGCGTGTGACGCTGGATGGCATCGCGCGTTCGCAGGGGCGCATGCGTGGCGTTGCCGTGGTCGATCAGGGGGTGACGGATGCCGAATTCGCGCGGCTCGATGCCGGGGGAATTCGCGGGGTGCGATTCAATTTCGTGAAGCACCTCGGCGGCATGCCCGACATGACCTTCTTCCATCGCGTGCTGGCGCAGGTTGAGCCGCTCGGCTGGCATGTCGTGCTGCACCTGGATGCCGAGGACATCGTGCCCCTCGCGCGGGTGATCGCGGGCATCCGGATCCCCTTCATCATCGACCATATGGGCCGCGTGAAGGCAAAGAATGGCGTGGCGCAGCCGGCCTTCCGGCAGTTGCTCGACTTGATGCGCAACCCGTTGGCCTGGGTGAAGATCTCCGGCTCCGAGCGCGTCTCTTCGGCCGGGGCGCCGTTCCATGATTCCGTGCCCTTCGCCCAGGCGCTGCTGGAGGCGGCACCGGATCGCTGCCTGTGGGGCACTGATTGGCCGCACCCGAACATCGCCGGCGACATGCCCAATGATGGCGATCTGGTGGATCTGCTCGGCGCGATGACCGCCGATGAAGCCCTGATCCGCCAGGTGACGGTCGAAAACCCGACGCGGCTTTACTGGGCGCGCTGAGCCTGGTTCGCCTTGACCAGGGCGCGTTCGGCCCGTGCGGCTGCGCGCGCCACGGAGGTCTCCGATGGCGCCTTCAGTTCGGCCCAGGTGATGACGGGGTGCGGGCCAGGGTTGCGCCGCCAGATCGCTCGGTTGAGCGCGACGGCGAAGCTGACCCAGGCGAGGTAGGGCACCATCAACCAGGCGGCTGTCGCGCTGACCGGGGCAAACAGGATGACGCAGGCCAGAATCGAGGACCACAGGAACCATGCCTCGACCAAGCACCAGCCCAGCCGCCGCAAGCCAAAAAACACGATCGACCAAAGCGCATTGAAAAATAATTGCACGCCCCAGAAAGCTAGAGGCAGCCCGAAGCCGTCGGCTCGCCAGACCAGCCAGCCCGCCGTGCCGATCATCAGGTAAAGCGCCGACCAAGCCAACGGAAACGCCCAGTTCGGCGGGTTCCAGCTCGGCTTCCTTAGGCCTTTGTACCACGCGCCAGGCTTGAACACGGCGCCCATGCTTGCTGCCGCGAAGCAGGCTGCAAAGCTGCCGACAAGTCCGAGGATCGCCGTCCAGTCCATGCCCCCTAGATGGTCGTTGTTTGGCCGCCTGTCCACCAAATGATCGCCTGTTGCGCTGGCGGGCCAACTCTCCGCACTCTTTCCCGGGTTTCGTGGAGTCGCCGCATGCTGCCAGTTCTGCATCTCGGAAGCGCCTGGTCATCCTCCTGGTCCGTGGTGGGCTGGATGGCCTGCCGGCTCGGCGGGCTGGCGGTGGAGGAAAAGCGCATCTTCCTTTCCCGCCCGGACAGCCCGGCCAAGCTAAAGGCCGTCTCGCCCAGCGGGCGGGTGCCCGTGCTGCAGGTTGACGGGATGGTGCTCTGGGACAGCCTGGCCATCGCGGAATGGCTGTGGGAACGCAACCCGAATTGCGGCATCTGGCCGCAGGACCCGATACGCCGCGCCTATGCGCGCTGCGTCGCGGCCGAGGTGCACAGCCATTTCGACGAGGTGCGCAACGGCCTGCCGATGAACCTCATCAAGCGCTGGCCGGTGCGCGATGGCCTGCCGAGCCACGTGAAGTTGATGAACCGCCCCGGCGTACGCGCCGGCACCGAACGAATGGAGGCCATGTGGCGCGACGCCCGCGCGAAGTGGGGCGGGCCCTTCATCGCCGGCGAGCAATTCTGCTTCGCCGATGCCACCTTCGCGCCGATGTGCAGCCGCTACGTGACCTACGGCGTGGAACTCGCGCCCGATAGCATGGAATTCATCGCGACCCAGATGGAAAGCAAGCTGATGCTTGACTGGCGCGCACGGGCCGAGCGCGAGGCGGATGAGGTGGGGCGCGATATCGTGCTGCTGTATCCGTGACCGTCACGAATACGTCGCGGCTCGATCCGCTGCCGCTGGAAGACAGCTTCGGCTTCCAGATTCGCGACCTGAACCGCGCGATGCAGCGCGCGCTCCAGCAGCGTATCCAGCCCGGCGGCGTGACTCTCGGCGCCTGGTACTACCTGCGCGCGCTGTGGGAGGAGGAAAGCCTGACGCAGCGCGAGCTCGCCACCCGCACCGGCATGCAGGAACCCACCGCGGTCATCGCCCTGCGCGGCATGGAGCAGGCCGGCTGGATCACGCGCGATCGGAGTACGCAAGACCGACGAAAAGTGCATATTCGCCTGACGGAGTCCGGACGCGCGCTGCGCGAGACCATGCTGCCAGCGCCGCGTGCGGTGATCGCGCTGGCCACCCAGGGCATGAGCGAGGCAGAGGTCGCGACGCTCCTCCGCCTGCTGCGCCAGGCCCGCGCCAACCTCGCCGCGGCGGATCAGCCGACGAAACGCTGAGCGGCCGCGGCCACGCAGCGTTCGAACACCGCGAGCGAGTCGAAGGGCAGGTCGCCCCCCTCCGGCAGGAAGATCGGCAGGCCGCCGCCCTGTTCGACGGCGCCGGGGATCATCAGATTGTCCGGCAGGCCGAAGCCGCCGACGGTCAACCCGGGCATCGGGTCAGGCTGCACCGCCAGCAGCGCCGCGCTGCGTGCAGAAAATGTCGTTGCCGTGTTTGAATAGGCAAAAATCTGCCTGCCGCGCCCGAGGAACCAGCCGAGTTCCACCAACGTGCCCGAATCGGCCGAGGCGCCGCGGAAGGGGGTGAGGTTGGCGATCACCAGATCGGCCTGCTGCATCATCGCGACGTCCTTGGCATAGATCACGCGCCAGGCCTCGTGCTCCGGCATGGCAGCGAGGCTCGCCACATCCTCGTTCAGCGGCGGCAGGGCGTGGATGCCGTGGCGCGCGCAAATTGCCGATTTGCGCGCCGCCTGGGCCGGCGCATCGGGGAGGAATACGTCGGGGCCGGCGAGGTAGGCGCGAGGTCGCATGCACTCAAGTGACCACGCCAGCGGCAGGCTGCGCAAGCCAGCGGCAGATCACCGCCGCTGCGCGCTCCCTGGGGCGACAGACCCCCCTGTTCGCCCTGCCCCCTGATCTGCCAACCTGCCGGCCATGAGAAGCCCCGCGTGAAGCCCGCCCCGTTCGATTGGCACGCCCCCGCAACGCTGGCGGAGGCGCTCGCGCTCAAGGCGCATCACGGCGATGCCGCGCGCTTCCTCGCGGGCGGGCAGAGCCTGGTGCCGGCGATGAATTTCCGGGTATCCCAGCCGGCCATGCTGGTGGACCTGAACCGCGTGGCGGGGCTCGATGGCATCGCCTGGGACGCCGATGGCACGCTCAGCATCGGCGCGATGACCCGCTACCGCAGCATCGAGCGCGACGCCGCCATCGCCGCGCGCCAGCCCTTGCTGATCGAGGCGCTGGCCGAAGTCGCGCATCCGCAGATCCGCACGCGCGGCACGCTCGGCGGCAACCTCGCTCATGCCGATCCGGCGAGCGAGATGCCGGCGGTGATGCTGGCGCTGGGCGCGCGCTTTCGTCTCGCAAGCAGCAGCGGCGGGCGGGAGGTTGCTGCCGCCGACTTCTTCATCGCGCCGCTCACCACGGTATTGGCGGAGGACGAGATGCTGGCTGAAATTCGCATCCCGCCGCTTCCTTCGCGCAGCGGCACGGCTTTCCTCGAAGTGGCACGGCGGCGGGGCGATTACGCGATGCTCGGCGTGGCGGTGGTGGTGGTGCGTGACGTCGCGGGAGGGTGCCGCGAGGCGCGGCTCGCTTTCCTGAGCGCCGGCCCGACGCCAGTGCTGGCCCCCCGCGCCGCCGCACTGCTTCGCGGGACGGCGCTCGACAAGAAATCCATCGCGGATGCCGCGACGATGGCGCAGCAGGAGGTCGAGCCGATGGGCAGCGTGCAGGCGAATCCCGGCTATCAGCGTCACCTCGCCGGCGTGCTCGCGCGCCGTGCGCTGAGCATCGCCGCGGCACGGAGCCTCGCATGAGCCAACGCATTGCGATCACGCTCAACGTCAATGGCACGGCGTATCGGCGCGAGGTCGAGCCGCGCCTGCTGCTCACCGATTTTCTGCGGCACGAGATCGGCCTGACTGGCACGCATGTCGGCTGCGAGCACGGCGTCTGTGGCGCCTGCACCATCCTGTGGGATGCCGCACCGGCGCGCGCCTGCCTGATCTTCGCCGTGCAGGCTGAGGGACATGCAATCCATACCGTGGAAGGACTCGCACCCGCGCCAGACCAGCTCAACCCCTTGCAGCAGGCTTTCCAGGACACGCACGCGCTGCAATGCGGCTACTGCACGCCGGGAATCCTCATGACGATGACAGCCTTCCTTGCCGAGAACCCTGCGCCGACCGAACACCAAGTGCGCGACGCGCTCTCGGGCAACCTCTGCCGCTGCACCGGCTACCAGCACATCGTCGATGCCGTGCTGCTCGCCGCGGAGCGTGCGCGATGACGAGCTTCGGTCGCCCACTGACACGTAACGAAGATCCGCGCCTGCTGCGCGGCGAAGCGCTGTTCGTCGATGATGTGGAACTGCCGGGCCTGCTGCACGCCGCCTTCCTGCGCAGCCCGCACGCGCATGCCCGCATCCTCGGCATCGATGTGACCGCCGCGAAGACGCGGGCGGGCGTGCTCGCCGTGTACACCGCGCAGGACCTTGGCGCCTATTGGCAGCCCGGGCCACTGCTCGTGCCGCCGCCACCGATCGCGGGCATGGAGTTCCACCAGCGCTGCCAGGTGCCCCTTGCACGCGACAAGGTGCGCCATGTCGGCGAACCCGTGGTGATGGTGGTGGCAGAGAGCCGCTACATCGCCGAGGACGCGCTCGGCGATATCACCATTGAGTGGGAGATGCTCGCCGCCGTCGGTGATCTCGAAGCAGCGCTCGCGCCGGGCAGCGTGAGGGTGCACGACGACCTCGCGAGCAACGTCGCAGCCAAGGCGCGCCAGGCGCGTGGCGACTATGCGGCGGCAGTGGCGAAGGCGCATCGCGTGATCGCAAGGCGCTTCACTTACGATCGTGGTGCTTCCATTCCGATGGAGACGCGCGGCGTGGTCGCGCAATGGGACCCGCGCGCGGACCGGCTGACGGTGTGGGACACAACGCAGGCACCCGTGGTGATTCGCAACGGTCTCGCCAGCATGCTGGGGTTGAGCGAACGCCAGGTGCGCGTCGTCGCGCCGAACATCGGCGGCGGCTTCGGGCCAAAGATGATGATGTTCTATCCGGAAGAAGTTCTGGTTCCCTGGGTTGCGATTCGCCTCGGCCGTCCGGTGAAGTGGATCGAGGATCGGCTTGAACATTTTTTCTCGACCACGCATGAAAGGTCGCAGATTCACGATGCGGAGATCGCCCTCGATGCGCAGGGCCGCATCCTCGGCGTGCGAGACGTGTTCCTGCACGACACCGGCGCCTATGATCCCTATGGCCTGACCGTGCCGATCAACAGCCAGTGCACGCTGCTCGGCTGCTATGTCGTGCCGGCCTATGACAGCACCTTCACCGCGGTCTTCACCAATCGCACGCTGGTCACGCCCTATCGCGGCGCGGGGCGGCAGCACGGCGTCTTCGTGATGGAGCGGTTGCTCGACATCGCGGCGCGCGAGCTCGGCATCGATCTTGCGGAGATCAGACGCCGCAACTTCATCCCCGCCGATGCGTTCCCCTACGACCAGAACGTGATCTACCAGGATTTTACCCGACTTTCTTACGATAGCGGCAACTACGCGCCGATCCTGGAAAAGGCACTCGCCGCCATCGGCTACGAACACTTCCTGCGCGAGGAGCAACCCAAGGCCCGCGCCGAAGGCCGCGCGCTGGGTCTTGGCCTGGTCTGTTATGTCGAGGGCACGGGCATAGGCCCCTATGAAGGGGCGCGCGTGCAGGTGCAGTCGAGCGGGCGCATCAGCCTCGCCACCGGCATTGGCAGCCAGGGCCAGGGGCATGGCACGACCTTGGCGCAAGTGGTGGCGCAACAGCTTGGCGTCGATATCCGCGACATCGACGTGACAACGGGCGATACGGACCAGTTCTACTGGGGCGTGGGTACCTTCGCGAGCCGCGGCGCCGTGGTGGCCGGCAGTGCGACGCATGCGGCCGCAAAGCTGGTGCGGGCGAAGATTCTCAAGACCGCAGCACAACATTTCGAATGCGCTGAGGAGGATCTGGTACTCGCCGGCGGCCGCGTCCACATCGCGGGTGTCGAGGAGCGCACCATCAAGCTCGGCGCGCTCGCCGGCCTTGCCAATCCGATGCGCGGTGCGGTCACGCCAGGCACCGAGCCGGGGCTGGAAGCGACCAGCTATTTCGGCCCCGCCAGTGGTGCGACGGCGAGCGGCGTGCATGCCATGATCATCGAGATCGATGCCGAAACGCTGCGCCCCACCATCCGCGACTATGTCGTGGTGCATGATTGCGGTGTCGTGATCAACCCGCTGATCCTCGCGGGCCAGATCCATGGCGGCGTCGCCCAGGGCATCGGCAACGCCTTCTTCGAGAAGCTCGCCTGGGACGACCAGGGGCAACTGTTGAACGCCAGCCTCGCCGACTACCTGCTGCCGACCGCGCTCGACGTCCCGCGCATGGTGCTGGACCACACGGTGACGCCCTCTCCGCTCAACCCGCTCGGTGTCAAGGGCGCGGGCGAGGCAGGGGCGATTCCAGTCGGCGCGCTGTTCGCCCAGGCGCTTGAGGATGCACTGCAATTGCCAGCGAAGGGAATCGAGATTCTGGAGATTCCGCTGAGCCCCTCTCGCCTTTGGGAGTTGCTGCATGGCGGCGATTGAGGCGCGCGGCCTCTCCCTCACCTTCACCACGCGCGACGGCCCGGTACAGGCGCTCTACAACATCGATCTGCGCGTGGAGCCTGGCGAGTTCATCTCGCTGATCGGCCCCTCCGGCTGCGGCAAAACCACGCTACTGCGCGTCATCGCCGATCTGGAACACCCCACGGGCGGAGAGATTCGCGTCAATGGCACGACGCCGGAGGAAGCACGGCTGCGGCGCGACTACGGCTATGTCTTCCAGGCCCCTGCGCTGTTTCCGTGGCGAACGATCGAAGGCAATGTGATGTTGCCTTTGCAGATCATGGGCCTCAACAAGGCGGCGCGGCGGGAACGCGCGCGGCAGCAGCTTGCCCTGGTCAATCTCGAAGGCTTCGCGCGCAAGTTTCCCTGGCAGCTCTCCGGCGGCATGCAGCAACGCGCCTCCATCGCTCGCGCGCTGGCCTTCGAGCCGCAGCTGCTGCTGATGGACGAACCCTTCGGCGCCCTCGACGAGATCGTGCGGGACCACCTCAACGAACAACTGCTGAAGCTTTGGGCCGCAACACACAAGACCGTGATTTTCGTGACGCACAGCATCCCTGAAGCGGTATTCCTCTCGACGCGAATCGTGGTGATGTCGCCGCGCCCCGGGCGCATCCACGACGTCATCGACTGCGACCTCGGCGCCGAGCGTCCCCTCGAGATTCGCGAAACACCCGCATTCCTCAGAATCGCCCAGCGCGTGCGCGAGGGGCTGCGCGCGGGCCATTCCTATGAAAGCTAGCGCGGCACTTCCGGTCGCGGTCGTCTCCGCCAGCCTCATCGCCTTTTGGTACGTCGCGGCCATCGGGTTGAACTGGCAGGTGGTGGCGGACATGCAGGCACGCGCCGGCGCCGCGCCAGGTTTTGGCGAGATGCTGTCACTCACCCTTTCGCACAATCGCCCGCTGCTGCCCGCGCCGCATCAGATTCTTGTCGAGTTGTGGGACACCACGGTCGTGCTACCCGTCACCTCGCGCCGCAGCCTGGTGCACCATGCCTGGATCACGCTTTCCGCGGCGCTGACAGGCTTCGCGATGGGCACGGCGCTCGGCATCGTGCTGGCCGTGGCCATCGTGCATCTGCGCGCACTCGAACGCAGCCTGATGCCTTGGATCATCGCCTCCCAGGCCGTGCCTGTCCTGGCATTGGCGCCGATCGTCATCGTGGCGCTCGGCGCGCTCAACCTGCCGGATCTGCTGCCAAAGGCCATCATCAGCGCCTATCTCTGCTTCTTTCCCGTGACCATCGGCATGGTGAAGGGGCTGGCCGCGCCGGATCGCCTTTCGCTCGACCTGTTGCGTACCTACTCGGCGACTCGCGCGCAGGTGTTCTGGGCGCTGCGCGTGCCGACCTCCCTGCCCTATCTCTTCGCTGGCCTGAAGGTCGCTGTGGCTGCCGCCGTGGTCGGTGCGATCGTCGCGGAACTACCCACCGGCGCGCAGGCGGGGCTCGGCGCGAGGCTGCTTGCGGGGTCCTATTTCGGGCAGACGATCCAGATCTGGTCGGCGCTCGCCGCCGCCGCGATCGTTTCGGCCAGCCTCGTCGGACTGCTCGGCGTCACCGAGCGCGTCGTCGCGCAGCGCCTGGGTGCGCGCGCAGGATGACAGGGGTGCTTGCACTGCTTGTCGCGCTGGTTGGCGCCTTGGTGGTCCAGCGCAGTTCGCGCTTCGAGGGCGGAGTCCTCGGCCTGCTGGCACCGCTCGCCTTCGGCGCGACGCTGCTGGCGCTTTGGGAAATCCTGGTCGTCGGCTACGAGGTGCCGATGGTGCTGCTGCCCGCGCCCACCGCCATCGCGAACCGCATGGCCGCCTCGGCCCATATCCTCGCGCAGGATTTCGCGCAGACTTTCCTGAAGGCGGTTCTCGCCGGCTACATCATCGGTTGCGGCGCGGGTTTCGCCCTCGCGCTGATCGCCGATCGCGTTCCTTTTCTGCGGCAGGGGCTATTGCCCATCGGCAACCTTGTCGCCGCCCTTCCCGTCATTGGCATCGCGCCGGTGATGGTGATGTGGTTCGGCTTCGACTGGCAAAGCAAGGCGGCCGTCGTCGTCGCGATGACCTTCTTCCCCATGCTGGTGAACACGGTCACCGGCCTCGCCGCCGCCGGGCGGATCGAAAGTGACCTGATGCGCAGCTACGCCGCCACGCATCGCCAGACGCTGTTCCTGCTGCGCCTGCCGGCGGCGCTGCCCTTCATCTTCACCGGGCTCAAGGTGAATGCGCCGCTGGCGCTGATCGGCGCCATCGTGGCCGAATTCTTCGGCTCCCCCACCATCGGCATGGGTTTTCGAATCGCCACCGAGGCGGCGCGGCTCGCCCTCGACATGGTGTGGGCGGAAATCATTGTCGCAGCGGTCGCAGGTTCGGCATTCTATGGTCTGGTGGTGCTGGCCGAGCGCGCCGCGACCTTCTGGCACCCCTCCATACGCGGCTGAGGCCGCCCAGCGCAGGAGACTTTGATGCAGACGACACGACGTGCATTGATGGGCGGTGCGATGGCCCTCGCCGCCGCCGGTGAGGCCAGCGCGCAGGGGCTGGAGCGGGTGACGCTGCAGCTCAAATGGGTGACGCAGGCACAGTTCGCCGGCTACTACGTGGCGCAGGCACGAGGCATCTATCGTGCCGCGGGCCTCGATGTGCGGATTCAGCCGGGCGGGCCGGATGTTGCGCCGCCGCAGGTCATCGCCGGCAACCGTGCCGATGTGGTGGTGGAATGGATGCCTGCCGCGCTTGCCGCGCGTGAACGTGGCGTACCGCTGGTCAACATCGCGCAGCCCTTCAAGCGCTCGGGCCTGATGCTCACCTGCCGCGCGGAGACCGGCATCCGCACGCCGGCAGATCTGCGCGGGCGCACGCTCGGCGTGTGGTTCTCTGGTAATGAATACCCGTTCCTCGCCTGGATGGCGCGGCTTGGCCTGCGCACCGATGGTAGCCCGCAAGGAGTGCGTGTGCTGCGGCAGGGCTTCAACGTCGATCCGTTGTTGCAGCGGCAGGCAGATTGCGTCTCGACCATGACCTACAACGAATACTGGCAGGTCATCGATGGTGGCTTCCGGCCAGAGCAACTCACCGTCTTCCGCTACGAGGAACAAGGCGTTGCGACACTGGAGGACGGTCTCTACGTGCTCGAGAACCGCCTGACCGATCCGGCTTTCGTCGCGCGCATGGCGCGCTTCGTGAAGGCCTCGATGGAAGGCTGGGCCTGGGCGCGGCAGAATCCGGATGCGGCAGCGCAGATCGTGCTCGACAACGATGCCTCCGGCGCGCAGACCGCCGCGCATCAGCGGCGCATGATGGGCGAGATCGCGCGGCTGCTCGACGCCGAGGGCAATGGCCGCCTCGCCGTCGCCGATTACGAGCGCACGGGGCAGACGCTGCTGTCCTCCGGCGGCGACTCACCGGTGATCAGCCGCGCGCCTACCGGTGCCTGGAGCCACGCCGTGATGGACGCGATCCGCTAGACTTCCCGCGCAAATACACACACCAGGCCGCCGCCAGGCGGACCCTGGTGCTCGGCACCGCCGGAGACGAAAACACGCCCGTCTCCGGCGACTGCCGCGACAATGGCGCCGAGCGCGCCGCGCAAATGGCGTTGGGCATCGATATCGGTGTCGCCGAGCATGGTGTGACGATACCCGCGGATGCGGCCGGAGACATCCGGCTCACCCTTAGCGATGACGCCGAGCACCTCGCCCGGCGCCGCCTGGAACGCCGCCTGCACGCCAGCAAAATCGAGCAGGTCGCGCATCGGCGCGACGCCAGCCGTTAGGCCCGCCGCCCACCCCTTGGCACGGCCAAAGACGATCACCTCATTGCAGATCACCTCAACGCCGGAGGAGATGCTGGCGCGGTTGCAGTAGAGCGCGTAGTCGCTGAGCAATGCGTTTTCCAGCGCAGCCGCGGGCGCGATATCGCCGAGTGCGACGCCGACGCCGAAAGCCGCAGCCGCGCGGCTCAGGGCCATCAGCAATTTCGGGTCACGCGTGCGCGCCGCCGGATCGCCGCCGCGACCGGCCGGCGCCTTCACCTGCACCAGAGCTACGTCCGCAACACACGCGATGCCCGCCGCGGACATCGCAATCTGAACTGCCTCGGCAACGGCATGGATCTGCGCGGCACGACCGATCGACTCATTCGGCATCGCTAGGCTAAAGTCTGTGCCGAGCGCCAGGCCCGTCTGCGTCGTCACCGTGTCGGCCACGCTGAACACCATGTAGTGTGGCGAGAGTGCGCCCTCCGTTCCTCCGCTCAGCACGCAAGGAACCCGCGCAGTCAGCGCCGCGGGCGTGTCGCCAGTGTGCGCCGCGAGCAGCAGCATCAACGACTGCGTGAAGTAGCCTCTCGTAAAGTCGTTGAGGCCCCCATTGCCCTCGGTCTTGCCGATCACCGCACGCACATCGGCCGCCCGCAATCGACCGCCTTCGATCAGGGCCGCAAGCGCGGACAAGTCGCCCGGATGGGCCATGGGCAGGCGATGGATGGCGAGGCTTGGCATCGCCTGAGCATACTGTCTCTGGCGCGCGGCTTGCACAGATTCGCGCGGTGAATTCGGGATTTGCTCATGCGCATCGGCATCATCGGCACTGGCGTTGCGGGCAGTCTCCTGGCGGAGGCGCTCCTGCAGGCGCGCGGACATGCCGTCACGGCCTTCGAACGCGTCGCACCCGGCGACCATGCGGAGGCCGGCACGGGGCTCAACATCGGCCCGAATGCCTTGAAGGCGCTGCGGTTGCACATGCCCGCTCGGCACGCCGCATTGCGCGCGGCCTCGCTGCCCTGGCGTCGCTGGTTCGTGGATCTGGCGGATGGGACGCGGCTGTTCGACCTCGATCTGATGGAGGTCGCGGAAGAAACCGGCGTGCGAATCCGATGGTCCGAACTCTACGCCCTGTTGCGCGCGCCTGTCGCTGAATGCACGCGCTACGGGCAGGTGCTGGAGGCGCTTGAGGAGGATGCGGCCGGACGCCTGGTGCCGGTGTTCAGAACCGCGGCAGGGCTGGTGCGCGACGGTGGCTTCGATCTGCTGGTCGGCGCCGATGGCCGCTACAGCCAGTTGCGTGCGCTGACGGCCGGCGCGCCCGAGAGCACGCCGCTCGGCGTATGCATCTGGCGGCTGCTGGTCACGGAGATTGGCGATTGCCCCTATGACGATTACGGCCAGTGGTTCAATGGCAATGCGCGGCTGCTGTCATTCAGCGTTCCCGGCGGCGCGGTCTACATCGCCGGCACCTTTCCGCTGCACGGCAACGAGCAGATTCCAGAGGCGATGAAGACCGCGGCGGCGCAACGCCAGTTGTTCACGCCGCCGAGCGGAACGGCCTGCTCCTGCGTCGCCTGGATGCTCGACAAGATCGAAGCGCATTTGCCGGAGATCCATTGGGCGCGCAGCGCGACCTCACCGGTGCTGCGCAGTGCAGCGAACGGACGCGCGCTGTTTCTGGGCGATTCCGCGCAGGCAATGGTGCCGACCCTCGGTCAGGGCGCGACACAGGCGGTGGAGTGCGGCGTCGTCGCCGCGCAAGTGCTTCGGCGCGGCGGTACGGTGGCCGAGATCACGGCGCTCCGAGACCCGCGCGTGGCCTTCGTCAGCGATTTCTCCTGGGAGGCGTCAGACACGCTCATCCCGCCCTGCGATATCGTGGCTGCGACGCGCGCGAAGGCAGAAGCGCCTTTCCTCGCAAAGCTGAAACGCCTCTACACCGACGTCGCGTGACCCGTCACTTGCCCGCCCAGTGCACAAAGCGCTTTTCGATCACCAGGAACAGCAGGTTCAGCACATAGCCGAGCGCGCCGGCAATGAAGATCACACCGTACATCAGCCCGCTCTCGAACAGCATCTGCGCGTTGATCACGCGATGACCGAGCCCATCGGTGGAGCCGATGAACATCTCCGCCACCACAACGATAACCAGCGCGAGCGAGATACCCGCGCGCATGCCAACCAGAATCTGCGGCAATGCCTCCCACCATAGCACATCGAGCATGATGCGTGGGCTTGACGCGCCCATGATGCGCGCGGCTAACACGCGCGTGCGGCGTGCGTTGATCACGCCGTAAGCGGCATTGAACAGGATCACCAGCGCAGCGCCGAAGGCCGCGACAGCAATCTTGGTGTTCTCGCCCGGACCAAACAGGATGAGGAACAGGGGGAACAATGCTGAGGCCGGCGTGGAGCGGAAGAAATCAACCACAAACTCCACGGAGCGATACACTCTCTCCTTCGCTCCCAGCGCCACGCCGAGCGGTACGCCGATGGCTGTGGCAATCAGGAACGATAGCGCCGTGCGCTGCACCGTCCGCCAGGTATCATGCGCAAGAGTACCATGCGTCCAGGCACGCCAAGTGTCTGTGAAGGCTTCGGTGGGCGAGGGCAACAGCACCGGGTCGGCGATGCGCGCCCAGACGGCGATTTGCCAGACCAGCACAAAGCCTATCGCCCCCGCAACGGGCGCCGCAAGGGCCCTCATGCCGCAACCGCTTTTTGGAAAACGTCGAGGCAGCGCGCCTTGATGGCGACGAAGCCGGGCGAGGACAGCGCCGCGATATCGCGCGGCCATGGCAGCGCAACCTTGACGTCATCCGCGACCGCCGTCGGCCGGCGCGTCAGCATCAACAGCCGGTCGGCCAACACGATCGATTCCTCCAGATCGTGCGAGACGAGGATGGTGGTGATGCGCGTAGCCTTCAGCACATCCTGCAACAGGGCACGAAGCGAGAGCGTGGTTTCGAAATCCAGTGCTGAAAAAGGCTCGTCGAGAAAAAGCACCTCCGGCTCCACCGCAAGCGCCCGCATGATGGAGATCAGCTGCTGCTGCCCGCCCGACAATTCGTAAGGGTAGCGGTTGAGGTCGAAGCGCACGTGGAACTGCATTGCCAGCTCCGCCACGCGCGCATCTGCCGCGGCGCGCGACAAGCCGATGCGGCGCAGTGGGTAGCGGATATTGTCGGCCGCGCGGCGCCAAGGAAACAACGCCTCCCTGTAGTTCTGGAAGACATAGCCGACACGGACTTCCGAAACCTCTCGCCCATCGTACAGGATGCTGCCGCCATCCTTCGCCAGAAGGCCGGCCGCCATGTTGATCAACGTCGATTTGCCACAACCATTCGGCCCAAAGATGGCGAGGATATCGCCTCGCTTCACGTCGAGATCGAAGCCAGCGTAGACGGGCTGCCCGCCAAAGGCCTTGCGCAGTCCGCGGATGGAAATTGCGGTCTCCCGTGGTTTCACAACGAGCGCAGGAAGGACTGCACCTGGATCGGGTCGCGCACCACGCCCTGCTGCACGGCAAGATCGACGAACTTCTGGAAGTCCGCGAGATCTGCCGCGCCGAGATCCTTGACCATACGAAAGTTCACCAGCGGAATCGTTGGCGCGAGCTCCGCCGAGGTCTGCATGTGCTGCACGAGCAGTGGCCGCACGCTGGCGGGATCGGACTGGATCAGCGCGCACGCACGCGCCCAGGCGGCAGCGAAGCGGCGCGCGGCATCCGGCTTCTCGGCGAGAAACTTCCCCGTCAGTGCAGCGCCTGCCGCCCAGGCCTGCGCTTCACGTCGCCCGAGCAGATGCGTGGCGATCACCCCAGCTTCAAGCCGCCGCGCCGCGCCGGCACGCTCGGCGATGGTCGCCACCGGCTCCAGCGTATAGGCGGCGTCGAAAGTGCCGGCGGCAAGCGCGCCGACATGCACGCCCATCTGCTGTTCTTGGATCGTGTAGTCGCGCCCTTCCTGGAGGCCATTCGCCGCCAGGACTGCGCGCGCAGCCGAGATATTCGCCGGCCCCGGCGCCGATAGAATCCGCGCGCCACGCAGGTCACGGATGGATTGCGCCGGGTGCTGCGGTCGCACCACGAATTGCTCCATCCGGTACTGCGCGTTTTGCCCGTTGAGCGCGATGTACAGCGCGGTGTTGGCGCGCCGCGCATTGATGTTGGCACCTTCCAGAGTCACCAGGTTGGATGCCGCTTCGACATCGCCGGTCACCATGGCTTGCACGATCAGCGGCGCGGCCTGAAGCGGCACGGCCGAGGCCTCGATGCCCTCGGCCGCGAAGAATCCGCTCTCAACGGCAACGTAGTAGGGCAGCGCGGAGGAGACGTTGAACACCGCCACGCGCACGCGCTCGGCGGCTTGGGCGCGCGCGATAGCCGGCAGGGCCAGCATGCTAAACAGCAGGGGGCGACGTGCGATCATGGGGCGACCTCTCACAGATGAATGGCGGCTGGGAAGACAACGCCAAAGGACACCGCCAAACGCCGCCACATCCCAGGACAGCAACCCGCGTGCCAGAGCAGGACGCGGTCTCAGGCCGCTTTGCGGGCAAGCGCTGCGCAGCAAGCGGGCATCCCCGCTCAGCCAATGGGCATTTCGCCCCTGACATGCCTGGAAGGCACGATGCACCCGGCGCAATCTTACGGAGCCATGCCCGAGATCCGCAGCCTCGAAATCTTCTATTGGACCGCAAGGCTCCGCTCCTTCCGTGGCGCAGCGGAGAGGTTGAACACCACCCAGCCGGCCGTCTCGCAGCGCATCGCGGCGCTGGAGGTCGAGCTGCACGTCCGGCTACTCGACCGTGGCGCCGGTCAGGTGACGCCGACCGCCGAGGGAAGGCTGCTGATCGACTACGCCGAACACCTGCTGCGCCTGCGCGCCGAGATGCTGGCCGCCATCGCCGGCGGCGAGGCTGCCGGCGTGCTGCGGCTGGGCGTTTCGGAAACGATCGTCCACACTTGGTTTTCCGCCTTCATCGAGCGTGCGCATGCGCTCCTGCCTGGTGTCACGATCGACATCGAGGTGGACATCTCGCGCAACCTGCGTGATGCGCTGGTGGGGCACGCTCTCGACCTGGCTTTCCTGATGGGGCCGGTGGCCGATCCGAGCGTCACGAACTTGCCGCTGTGCCGCTATGATCTGGCCTTCGCCGCCAGCCCTTCCCTGGCGCTGCCGCCGGAGCCCTTGACCATCAGGGGGCTGCTCGCGCTACCGATCATCACCTACCCTCGCAGCACGCGGCCAACCATGGAACTGCTGGCAGCGCTGCGTGTTCAAGGGCAGAAGCCCCCCCGCCTGCTCGGCAGCGCCTCACTCGCCACCATCCTGCGCATGGCGCGCGGTGGCATCGGCCTGAGCGTGATCCCGCCCGCCGTCGCCACGCGAGAGCTGGCCG
>JBBSCP010000033.1:0-20207 GCA_038250135.1 Acetobacterales bacterium
GGGATAACAATGCAGGCCGCTGGGCCGCCTGCGGTAAAGACGCGTCGCAGCACGGGCAGCCTGGGCGACATCATCTTCGAGTGGATGTGCCGAGGTGCTGGTATTTTGGTGCTGCTGACTCTCGGCGGCATCATCCTGACATTGTTCCTTGGAGGGTTGCAGGCCTTCCAGGCCTTCGGCTTGAGCTTCCTGACGTCAACCGACTGGAACCCCGTTGAAGGACGCGAGTCCTACGGTGCCTTCGTCGCGATCTTCGGCACCATCGTCACTTCTGTTCTGGCGATCGCTTTCGCCGTGCCGGTGGCCTTCGGTGTCGCCTTCTTCCTGACCGAACTCGCGCCGCCTTGGTTGAAGCGGCCGGTCGGCACCGCCATCGAGCTGCTCGCCGCCGTGCCTTCGATCATCTACGGCATGTGGGGCTTGTTCGTCCTGGTGCCCTTCGTGCAGCAGAACATCCAGCTTGCCTTCGGCGAGACGCTGGGCGCCATCCCGCTGGTGGGCTTCCTGTTCGCCTCCAACTCCTTTGCCGGCACGTCGTTGTTCGCCGCGGCGTTGGTGTTGGCCATCATGATCCTGCCTTTCATCGCCGCCACGATGCGCGACGTGTTCGACCAGGTGCCCCCGGTTTACAAGGAAAGCGCCTATGGACTCGGCGCGACGCGGTGGGAGGTCATGAAGGGTGTGGTGCTGCCCTATACGCGGATTTCCGTGGTGGGCGGCATCATGCTCGGCCTCGGACGTGCGTTGGGCGAGACGATGGCAGTGACCTTCGTGATCGGCAACGCGAACCGGATGGCGACGAGCCTGTTCGACCCCTCCACCACCATCGCCTCGATCGTGGCCATGGAATTCCCCGAGAGCCTGAACGGCAGCCTCAAGCAGTCGGCGCTTTTCGCGCTGGGCTTCCTCCTGTTCGTGATCTCCTTTGTTGTGCTTGCGACCAGCCGGTACCTGCTGCGCTCGCGACTGAAGGCCTGAGCCGATGAGCATCACCACCGCACAGATGATGGCCGGGCGTGACCCCGCCGCGGCGAAGTCGCTGGGCCGGCGCCGGCACCGTGCCGACCTCATCGTCACCTATGCCTGCTATGCGGCGACGGCTATCGGGCTGTTGTTCCTCGCCTCCATCCTGGCAACCTTGGTCTGGCGCGGTGCGGCGGCGTTGGACTGGACCGTGTTCAGCAAGGAATTCGAGCCGACCACCTATGGCGATCCCACGGCGCCGCGCGGCGGATTGCTGCACGCCATCGTGGGCAGCCTGATCCAGACCGCCATCGGCACTGCCATCGGCACGCCGATCGGGCTGCTCGTCGGCACCTACCTGGCGGAATATGCGCGCACCTCGCCGCTCGGCAATGCGGTGCGCTTCGTCTCGGACGTGCTGCTCTCGGCACCGTCGATCCTGATCGGCCTGTTCATCTACACCCTCGTCGTGCTGCCGCTCGGCGGCTTCTCGGGCTGGGCGGGTTCGCTGGCGCTGGCAATCATCGTCGTGCCCGTTGTCGTTCGCACGACGGAGGACATGCTGCAGCTGATCCCCAATACGCTGCGTGAGGCGGTGATCGGGCTTGGCGCGCCGAAGTGGAAGATGATCACCCTGGTCTGTTACAAGGCGGCGCTGTCGGGCATCGCCACCGGCGTGCTGCTGGCCGTGGCGCGCATCGCCGGCGAGACGGCACCACTGTTGTTGACCTCCTTCGGCAACAACGTGGTGACCGGCGACCTGTCCAACGCGATGGCTTCGCTCCCCATCGCCATCTACCAGCAGGCCAATTCGGGCTTCCCGGACCTGATCGAGATCGCCTGGGCAGGGGCCCTGATCGTCACGGCCGGCGTATTGTTCATCAACGTCGTGGCGCGCGTGCTTCTGCGCAGCCGTCACTGAAGGGATACGTCGCGATGTCTACCAGCAGCGAGACCTCCACCGCCGAGTCGCAAAGCGGCTCCTTCGGCGGGATGCAGGTCAGGTCGGATGCGGCGCTCAACACCGTCTCTCGCCTGTCGGTGCGCAACCTCGATTTCTACTACGGCACCAACAAGGCGCTGAAGGCGATCAACCTCGAATTGCCGGACCGGCAGGTGACGGGCATGATCGGCCCCTCGGGCTGCGGCAAGTCCACGCTGCTGCGCGTGCTCAACCGCATGTACAGCCTCTATCCGGGCCAGCGCGCGGAAGGCGAGGTGATGATGGACGGGCGCAACATGATCTCGCCCGAGGTGGACCTGAATGAGCTGCGCTCCAAGATCGGCATGGTGTTCCAGAAGCCCACACCCTTCCCGATGACGATCTACGACAACATCGCCTTCGGCATCAAACTGCATGAGAAGCTGTCGAAATCCGAGATGGACGATCGGGTGGAATGGGCGCTGACGCGCGCCGCCATCTGGGGCGAGGCGAAGGACCGGCTGCAGACCAGCGCGATGGGCCTTTCGGGTGGGCAGCAGCAACGCCTGTGCATCGCGCGCACCATCGCGGTACGCCCCGAGGTGATCCTGTTCGACGAGCCGACCAGCGCTCTCGACCCCATCAGCACGCTCAAGATCGAGGAATTGATCGACGAACTCAAGCGCGACTTCACCATCTGCATCGTGACGCACAACATGCAGCAGGCGGCGCGCTGCGCCGATCAGGTGGCGTTCTTCTACCTCGGCGAGTTGGTCGAAGTCGCGCCGGCGGGGCAGATGTTCACCGCGCCGAGGCAGCAGAAGACGCAGGAATACATCACCGGCCGCTTCGGCTGAGGAACGTGGAAGATGTCGAACGAGATGCCGGACCACATCGTGAGATCGTATGACGAACAGCTGAACCGCGTGCGCGACATGGTGGCGCGCATGGGCGGCCTCGCCGAGCGTCAGGTCCATGACAGCGTCACCGCCATGACGCGCCGCGACGCGCGGCTTGCCGCGGAGGTGGTTTCGCGCGACGCGGCGCTCGACCAGCTCGAGCGTGAGATCGAGGCCTTCTGCGTGCGAATCCTCGCCCTTCGCCAGCCCATGGCGGCAGATCTGCGCTTCATCATCGCCTCGATGAAGGTCGCGCATAACCTCGAACGCATCGGCGACTATGCCCGCAACGGCGCAAAACGCAGCATTGTCGTGATGCAGCAGCCGCAGCTCGGCTCCATGAATGGCTTCTCGCGCATGGCGAACCTCGTGCAGGAGAATCTGAAGGCCGCGATCGACGCGCTCGTGAACGGCGATGCGGAGGCCGCGCAGCGCGTCTGGGCGGCGGATGAGCCGGTGGACGACGTCTATAACGGCATCTTCCGCGAAATGCTGACCTTCATGATGGAAGACCCGCGCAACATCACCGCGGCGACGCATCTGCTGTTCATCGCGAAGAACCTGGAACGCATCGGCGACCACGCGACCAACATCGCCGAGACCGTGCACTACGCCGTGCGCGGCGATAGCCTGCCGGATGACCGGCCGAAATCCGATACCTCCGCCTACGCCGTCATCCGCGCGCCCGAATAATCGAGGACAAAGCGAGCCATGCCCGAGGCCACCGGAAATCTCGCCAAGCCCACCATCCTCATCGTCGAGGATGAGGCGCCGTTGCTGACCCTGCTGCGCTACAACCTGGAAAAGCAGGGCTTCCGCGTCGAGGAAGCGGCCGATGGGCAGGAAGCGCTGCTGCGCGTGGCCGAGACAAAGCCCGATCTGATCGTCCTGGACTGGATGCTGCCATCGTTGTCCGGCCTTGAAGTCTGCCGTCAGATCCGCCGCCGGCCGAACACGCGCGACCTGCCGATCATCATGGTGACGGCGCGCACCGAGGACCAGGACGCGGTGCGGGCACTCGACACCGGCGCGGACGACTATATCGCCAAGCCCTTCGCGATGGAGGCACTTCTGGCGCGCATCCGCGCCCTGTTGCGCCGCTCTGGCGCCGTGCCAGTGAAGGGCCGCGTCAGCTACCGCGACCTGGTGATGGACCAGGATGCGCATCGCGTGACGCGCGGCCCGCGCTCGCTGCATCTCGGCCCGACGGAATACCGCCTGCTGGAGTTCTTCCTCCAGCACCCTGGCCGGGTCTTCTCGCGCGAGCAGCTGCTGGATGCTGTCTGGGGGCGCGACATCCACGTCGAGCCACGCACGGTGGACGTCCACATCCGCCGGCTGCGCAAGGCAGTGAATGGCGAGGGCGAGGCCGACATCATCCGAACCGTCCGCTCAGCAGGCTACGCCCTGGACTCGGAGGAATAAGCGCGCGCAGGCTGGCCAATGTCCAGCCTGCCGCGCCTGCCGCTCGCCAGCCTGCCCACGCCTTATGAGCCGGCCCCGCGCCTTGCGGCCGCACTTGGCCTGGGGCGGCTGCATATCAAACGCGAGGATCTGAGCGGCCCCGCGATGGGCGGCAACAAGATCCGCAGCCTGGAATTGCTGCTTGGCGCGGCACGGGCGGCGGGGGCGAATACCGTGCTGACCACCGCCGCGAGCCAGTCCAATTTCTGTCGTGCCTTGGCCGGAACGGCCTCGCGCGCCGGGATGTCCTGCCATCTGCTGCTGCGTCGTGCGGGCGGCACGGTGGCACAGGGCAATTTGCTCCTGATGCGCCTGTTCGGTGCCGAAATTGCCTGGACCGACGCCACCGACCCCTGGGACCCTGCCATCCTCACCGAGCTGGAGGCGATGGCCACCGCATTGCGCGCGCAAGGCCGGCATCCGTTCGTTATACAACTGCCCGGCGTCAGCGCCCCCCTGGCCGCCGCGGCCTGGGCGCTGGCCGCCGAGGAATTGGCGGAGGATTTCCTCGCCTCAGGCTCCGCTCCCGACGTGCTGGCGCTGGCCTGTGGGTCCGGCCTCACGCTAGCGGGGCTGGCCCTGGGCTTTGCGCGGCAGGGCCTGCCGGTGCGCCTGCTCGGCGTCTCGGTGCAGCAGCCAGCCGCGCGGCTCACGCCCTGGGTGGCGCAGGTGGTGGCGCGTACCGCGGCACTGCTCGGCTGGGAGGCGGGGGGCGCGATGGAACTCGTCACCCTCACCGATGACCAGATTGCACCCGGCTACGCGAGGCCGAGCGAGGCCGGCCTCTCCGCCCTGTCGCTCGCCGCGCGCTGCGAGGGGCTGGTGCTGGACCCGAGCTACACCGGCAAGGCGCTGGCCGGGCTCGCCACCGCGGTGGGGGGCCTGGTACCGCGTGGCGGCGCCGCCGCCTTCCTGCATTCCGGCGGCGCGCCAACCCTGTTCGCCCAGGCCGAAGCCGTGGCTCAGCTCTCGTCTTGTACCCGGTAGAGCGTGACCAGCCCGAGCCGCCGCACAGCGTTGCGGCACAGCGACTCGATCTCGCGCCGGTCGGTGGTTTCGGGATCCACCGCCAGCCAGGCGGCGGAGAGGCGGCGCCAGAAGATTCCCAGGTCCATCAACCGGTCGCGGTAGCCTTCCTGCTCGCGGATCAGCCGCGTCGGCGCCTCCAGCGGCAGGGGCTTGCGCATGGCGGATTCGGCGGCGGTGAAGATCGCCGTGGCGGTGCGGCGGGGGAGTGAGATGCGCGGCTGCAAGGCCTCCAGCGCGCGCGTCAGCAGATCGCCCGCCCAGCGACGGTCCGAACCGATAGCTTCGCGCGTGCGCCGGACCATGCGCTCCATTGCCTCATAATCCGGCTGGGTCGCCGCGGCGGAGAGTACGCGGGCATGCGCGTTGGCCAGGCGTTGCAGGCGCCGGGCGAGTGGGGCGATGGTCTCCATCGCGAAGCCGCCATCGGTGATGCAGCGCGCCACGGCGGTCTCGAACATGGCGGGGCCAGGCGGCACGCGGCGCATCGCATCCGCCAAGGCGAGGCCTTCCTCCCCGGCCGTGGCGGCAAGGCGTTCCACCAGGGCCGAGCTGGCGGCGAACATGTGGTGGTCCTCCGGCAGTTCCGGATCGTCATCCAGCAGCGGGCCGGGCAGGGGATCGCCCGGCGCGATCCGCTCGACGCAGCGCAGCGCGGCCGGGATCAGGCGCAGCAGAAGAAAATCCCGGCTGCCCGGCGCGATGTCGAATTGCCGGTGAGCGGCCTCGATATCCACCACCATGCGCAGATGCGCGAAGGCCCTGACCACGCCGATGCCGCCACCCGAGTCGCGCTCGAAGCACAGCCCCGGCTCATGCAGCCAGGGCGCTGTGAAATCGAGCCGTGGCGGCGGCCAGGTCTCGCCCGCCGGGACGCCGGGAAAGCGCACCGGGTCGAAGCCGCGCGCGTCGGGAAGGGCGAAGGCCGCGGCCGTGCTGGTCGTGTCGGGGAAGGTTGCCACGCAAGCACCATGCCCGCGAAAGGGTTAACCGCTCGTAGTGGGGCGAAACGCGCCCTGAACTGAATCGACCGACCGAAATCCGGTCACGCTCCTTCAACGGGGGCGGATAGCGCTGTAGCGCGGTTGACGGCCAGGGCCGCTTGCGCGACCTATGCGCCACAGAGAGTCCGGAGCCTGATCATGATGCGCCGCCGCGCCGCTGCCCTAGCGGGCCTTGCCGTTGTTTCCGCCTCGCTGCTCGCCGGCTGCAATGCCGCCGACCCGCTCGGCGCCGATCTGATTGCCCAGCCCGTCCACATCATCTTCTTCGAGGGCGACAGCGTGGCCATGGGCGAGGCCGCGATGGCGGTTGTGCGGGACGCCGCGGCGATCGCGCGTCGCTACCCGACCCAACCGGTGCGCGTGCTGGGCTTCGCCGGCCCGGCCGGCAGCGTGGCCTACAACCGCGCTTTGTCCAACGCCCGCGCCCAGGCGATCGCCGAAGAACTGCGCGAGGCGGGCGTCACCCCGGCGCGGCTCCAGGTTTCGGCCCGCGGTCCGGTGGAATTTGCCGACAGCGCGACGGAAAGCCGCCGCGTCGAAATCCGCATCGGCCCCCAATAGCGCATGCGTAGCTGACGGCGGCGTCGCGGCATGGCACAGGTGGCTATGCCCGATGACGCCCGATTCCCCCTGCCACGAGTCGAGAACGACAGCGAGAATAGCTCCCCTGGGGCGATCCTTGCCCGCGTCTTCGGCCATGCCGGCTTTCGCGGCCGGCAGGAGGAGGTGGTCCGCCATGTGGCGGAGGGTGGATCGGGCCTCGTGCTCATGCCGACGGGTGGCGGCAAGTCGCTATGCTTCCAGGTGCCGGCGCTGTGCCGCGCGGGTGTGGGCGTTGTCGTCTCCCCCTTGATCGCGCTGATGGAGGACCAGGTGGCGGCGCTGCGTCAGCAGGGCATCGCCGCCGCCGCGCTGCATTCCGACCTGCCCGAAGCAGAGGCCCGGACGGTGCTGCGCGACCTGCACAGCGGCGAGCTGAAGCTGCTTTATGTGTCGCCCGAGCGGCTCACGCTGGAGGGCATGCTCACCCGGCTGGCAGGCCTGCCGATTGCGCTGTTCGCGGTGGATGAGGCGCATTGCGTCAGCCAATGGGGGCACCATTTCCGCCCCGAATATCGCGGCCTCGGCGTGCTGGCCGAACGCTTTCCGCGCACGCCGCGCCTGGCGCTCACCGCCACCGCCGATCCCCGCACCGTCGAGGACATTCGCCGCCAGCTCGGCCTGCAGGACGATCCCGTCTTCCGCGGCGGCTTCGACCGGCCGAACATCCGCATCGAGGCCGCGCCGCGGGAGCAGGAGCGCGCGCAGATCCGCACGCTGATCCGCGAGGCAGGTGTGAAGGGTGGGGCTGGCATCGTCTATTGCGGCACGCGCAACCGCACCGAAAGCACCGCCGAATGGCTGCGCGGCGAGGGGATCGATGCGCTTGCCTTCCACGCCGGCATGGATGGCCAGGCCAAGCGCGACGCGCATCGCCGCTTCTCGCGCGGCGATGATGTGGTGATGTGCGCCACAATCGCGTTCGGCATGGGCATCGACCGGCCGGATGTGCGCTGGGTGGCGCATCTCGACCTGCCGAAATCGCCAGAGAGCTGGTACCAGGAAATCGGCCGCTCCGGGCGCGACGGCCTGCCCGCGCGCGCCCTTCTGCTGTACGGCGCCGGCGACATCGCCCTCGCGCGCCACCGCATCGAGGAAAGCCCCGCCCAGCCCGAGCAGAAGCGTATCGAGCGGCAAAGGCTGGAAGCGATGGTCGCCATCGCCGAGGCCGCCAGCTGCCGCCGCCAGCTGCTGCTGCGCTGCTTCGGCGAGGAGGAGATGCCGCCCTGCGGCAATTGCGACGTCTGCCTCACGCCGCCCAAGCTGTTCGATGGCACGGTGGCCGCCCAGAAGTTCCTCTCCGCCGTATTGCGCACCGGAAGGCGCTTCGGCGTGGGGCATGTGGTGGACGTGCTGCGCGGCAAGATGACCGACAAGGTCGCGCAATTCGCGCATGACCGGCTGCCCACTTTCGGCGTCGGCAAGGATTTCACGACTCTCGCGTGGCGCGGCGTGGCGCGGCAGCTGGTGGCGCGCGGCGCGCTCGATGTCGCCGTCGAGAACCATGGCGAGCTGGTGCCGACCGACGCGGCGCGGCCCATCCTCAAGGGCGAGGAGCAGGTGATGCTGCGCGAGGATGTGCTGCGCGCCGGCAGTTCATCCGCCCCTGGGCCGGCCCGTGCGTCGCGCCCTTCCGGCGGGGCGGGTACCCCGGTTGGCGACAAGGTTTTCGAGGCGTTGCGCGACTGGCGGCGGAGCGAGGCGCAGGCTCAATCGGTGCCGGCCTATGTCATCTTCCAGGACCGGACGCTGGCAGAGATCGTCGCCGCGCGGCCGCGCAGCCTCGACCAGCTCGGCGGGATTCCGGGGGTTGGGCGGACCAAGCTCGAGCGCTATGGTGCCGCGGTGTTGAAGGTGCTGGCCGAGGCCGGCGGGTCCGTCAGCGGCGGCTCAGCAGCCCCTCGCGCCGAAAGCTGAACTGTCGGCCGTTGCCAATGATCAGGTGGTCGTGCACCACCACCTCGAACAGCGCTGCCGCCTCCCGCAGCTCGGCGGTGATGTCGATATCGGCGCGGCTCGGCGTCGGGTCGCCCGAGGGGTGGTTGTGGACCAGGATCAGCGCGGTGCTGTGCAGTTCCAGCGCGCGCTTCACCACCTCACGCACATAGACTGGCGTGTGGTTCACCGTGCCCTTGCCCTGCACCTCGTCGGCGATCAGGCGGTTCTTGGGATCGAGGAACAGCACGCGGAACTGCTCCACCTTGTCGCGTGACATGGCGGCGGCGAGGTAGGCGTCCAGCCGCTCGGTGTTGTTCAGCACGGGCTGCTCGCGCAGCTCCGCCTGCATCATGCGAAGGGCGGCCGCCTGCACCAGCTTGAGGGCCGCGACGCTATGCTCGCCCAGGCCACGCGTCTCGACCAACTGCTTTTGCGGGGCCGTCAGCACGGCGGCGAAGCTGCCATGCGCGTTGATCAGCGCCTTGGCCAGCGGCTTGGTGTCGCCCTTCGGCATGGCAAGGAACAGCAGCATTTCCAGGATTTCGTAGTCGGCCAGGGCATCCGGGCCGCGTTCCAGCAACTTTTCGCGCATCCTGGCGCGATGGCCATGCGGCCCCGTGGAAGGGAATGGGACATCGTCGCGCGGTGTACTTTTTGCGTGGTCATAGCTGCGCGGAACGGCCTGACCGAGCGGCGGATCAGGGGCCGCGAGCGCTGTCTGGGCTTCCGCGAAACCACGCGGGCGTGGCGCCGTTCGGCGTGTCTCGCCGAGCAGGATATCGCGTGCCGGGCGAAACCAGCCGGCTAGTCGAGTGGTGATCGGCGCCATGTTGCAACCGATGATGCCTCTATTATAAACAATTATCAACAACAGGTTGAGATTCTCACCGTTCCCGATTCATCCTTGCCGATGGCTTCAGCAGATCCGGTGGCGCTTCCGCCCCCTCCCACGATGACGATCCGCCAACCAGGCGTGCGCAAACGCCGGCGGACCCGGCCGCCACCGCATCGAGCACGATCGATCCTGCCGGATCGATCTCGTGCTCTACAAACGCGGCTCGCGCAGGAATTCCAACACGGGCGCGAGCGAGCGCGCCGGGTCTTCCTCCATCGGCACATGGCCGAGGTCGGGCAGGGTCACGGTCCTGCTGTTCGGCAATTCGCGCGCGTAATCCGCCGCATGAGGCGCCGGCACCATGCGGTCCTGCGCGCCCCAAAGCAGCAGGACGGGGGCGCCGATGCCGCGCAGGAAGGGCTCTGGCGGCACCAGGACATGAGCACGCATCCGGTCGAGAATGGCGTGGCGCACGCCAGGTGCGAGCATCATGTCGCGGTAGCGCTCGGCCACCGGATTGGTCAGCATAGCTTTGTCCGCATAGGCCGGTTCCAGCCCGCCGCGCAGCAGGGCCATGGGCAGTGTGTAGGGCAGGGCGCGCATGGCGAGCGGCACGCCGGATGGCTTGCCGTATTCGAATCCGGCGCTGGCAAACCCATCCGGCGCCATCAGCACCAGCTTCGCCACGCGGTCCGGCCGCGCCTCGGCAAAGCGCCAGGCGAGCCGCCCCCCCATGGAAGTGCCAATGAGATCCACCTGCGTCACGCCGAGCCGGTCCAGCAGCCCGGCCAGCAGCGCGATGAACCGCTCATCCGAATAGTCGCCGGTCGGGTCCGCGCCGGTCAGGCCGAAGCCTGGCAGGTCGAGCCGGATGACGCGCCGCTCCGCCTCCATCAGCCGCGCCCAATCCTCCCAGATATGCAGCGAGGAGCCGAAGCCGTGCAGCAGTACAACGGGCGTGCCGTCGCGGGGCCCCGTGTCGCGCAGATGGAAGCGCACAGCCTCGACGGTCACGAATTGGCTCGGGGGCGGCGCGTGCAGCGCCTCGAGCGCTGCGCGGGGCTTATCGGGGGTCCATAACCACCAGAAAGCGCCGATCAGCGCCACGCCCAGTCCGACACCGATCCAACCGAGCACGCGAATCACCCTCCACATGCATCGCTTGTGCGGTGCAATCCAACGCGCCGCAAGCCGCTCAACGGCCCGCAGCCGTGCGCGGCCCGACGCGCGGGGTTGGCGGCGCTGGCCAGGCGGCGGCAGGGTCCGGTGGCGGGGAGGGATCGAGCGGCTCGCGGACCAACTGCCGCGCCCGGGCCAGGGTCTGCGGCGGCAGGGTGCGGTCGAAATCCGCGGCGCTGGGGCGCAGCAGCAGCCGCCCCGGCGCGCGCGTCTCGCGCAGCAAGGCCCAGCGCGCGGCTTCCGCCAGATCCTGCGGCACGCCGCGGCCCAGAAGATAGGCGGCGCTGAGACAAGCCATGGCGCGGAGTTCGCCCCGCGTTGCCCCGTAGCGCCACCAGGCGACGGCGAGTGGCTCGTCCTGCGCAGTGCCGCGGCCGCTGGCGTGCAGGCTTCCGGCATCGGCGGCGGCCGAGATCGCTCCGGCTAAAGCCGCGCGCTCCAGCCATTCCAGCGCTTGGCGCGGCCGACCGAGGTCCGCGAGGTAACCCTCCGCCACGCGCTGCATGGCGCGCCCATCGCCCTGGCTGGCGGCGACGACCATTTCCAGCGGCGGATTCTGCATCAAGGCAGGGCGGCTCGGCGGCTGGAAGCAGGGGGAGCGGCGTGCCTCCGCCACCAACTCCACTACCCGGTCGATAGCGTTGCCCTGGGCGAAGGCCGGCATCGCGCTGCCCAGGACCAGCCCGACTACTCCAGCCAAACAGGATGACGCCCGATTCACGCGCCCAAACTCCCAGACCTAAACCCAGAGTAGAAAGATTAACGGGTAAGAATCAACCTGTCTTCTCCGAAAGCCGCCCCTCCGCCACCCGAAGTTGCCGGGCGTGGAAGGCTGCCACTGCAGGTCGATGCGCGATGGAGAGCACCGCCGTACCCGCAAGGTGCGTCGCCAACAGGGCATAGAGCCCGGCCTCGCCGGCCGGGTCGAGGCCCGCCGTGGCTTCGTCGAGGAACAGGAATTCGGGCTTCACCAGCAGGGCGCGGGCGAAGGCGAGGCGCTGCTGCTCGCCGCCCGACAGGCGCCGGTCCCAGCTATCCTCCTCGTCAAGGCGCTCGATCAGGCGCGGCAGGCCGACGGCTTCAAGGGCGGCGCGCACGTCCGAATCGGGCACCGTCGCGGCGTCGAGCGGGTAGCAGACGGCGCGGCGGAGGCTGCCGAGCGGCAGGTAAGGCCGCTGCGGCAGGAACAGCGCCCGCGCGCCCATCGGCAGCGCAACCCGCCCCTGGCCGAACGGCCAGATGCCGGCCAGGGCGCGGAAGAAGGTCGATTTGCCGCTGCCCGAGGCGCCGGAGATCAGCACCGCCTCGCCCGGTTCCAGCCGCAGCGCGGCGTCCTCCATCAGCACGCGGCCATCGGGCAGCCGAAGCGTGACGCCGGTGACGACCAGCGCCGAGCCGGCACCTTCTGCCAACTGCACGCCGCCCGTCGCGGCGCGGGCCGCAGCGACAGCGGCGGTGAAGCCGGTCAGGCGCTCCACCGTGGCGCGCCATTCGGTCAGGCGGGCGTAATTGTCCACGAACCAGGACATCGCTCCCTGCACCTGGCCGAAGGCGCTGCTCGTCTGGATCAGCCCGCCGAGGGGAATCTGACCCGCGAAATAAGCCGGCGCGGCGACGACGATGGGGAAGATGCTCGCCACCTGGGAGAAGCCGGCAGTGAAGAAGGTCAGGCGCTTGGTGGCGGTCATGATGCCCCACCAATTGGTCATCAGCGCGGCGAAGCGCGCCTGCAGGCCGCGATTCTCATCCGCCTCGCCGCCATGCAGCGCCACCCCTTCGACATTGTCGCGCAGCCGCACCAGGGCGTAGCGGAAATCCGCCTCGACGCGCTGTTGCACGAAATTCAGCCCGATCAGCGGCCGGCCGATGCGGTGCGCGATCCAGGTGCCGAGCGCCGAATAGACCAGCGCCACCCACACCATGTAACCCGGGATCGATACGCCCAGCACCTCCAGCGGTCCCGACAGCCCCCAGAGCACGAAGATGAACGACACCAGCGTGACCACACTGTTCATCAGCCCGAGGCTAAGGCTCAGCGTATCGTCCACAAACAGCTTGATGTCCTCGGCGATGCGCTGGTCGGGGTTGTCGGTGCCAGGGTCGGTCAGCGCGATCCGATAATAGGCCCGGTCGGCGAGCCAGCGGTCGAGGTAGTCGCGCGTCAGCCAGCGGCGCCAGCGGATCTGCAGCGCCTGGCGCAGATACAGCTGATAGACCGCGATCAGGATGTAGGCGACGGCCACCACGGTGAAGCCGGGAAACCAGGTGCCTTCGGCCTCGCCACCGAGGAAAATCAGCGACCAGAAGGTGGCGGCGTCCTTCTGCTCCAGCGCGTTGTAGAAGGCGCGCTGCCAATAGGTCAGCACCACCGTCATCGCCACCAGCGACAGGTTCAGCGCGACCACGGCGCCGAGCAGCAGCAGCGCGCGGCCGCGTTCATCGCTGGACCAATAGGGGCGGGTCAGCGCCCAGGCATCGCGCAGGAAGGGTTTGAGGCCGCGCATCAAAGCGCGTCGAGTCGAGATTCGAGATCCGTCCGCCACCGCGCGAGCCGCGCTGCATTCACGCCCAGGTCCGAATGGCCGATCAGGCTGCGCGAATACAGCCAGTAGCCCGTGCCGCCAGGCAGGGTGATGACCTGCCCCACGATGATGTCCGGGTAGTTCATGATCCGCGACCGCTCGACCCAATGAATCTGGCGCAGCGCGGCGAATTCGGCCTGCATCCAAACGCGCTCCCGACCCTCGCCGAGGCGCCGCAGCACGGCCCAGGCGGCATCGGGGTCGATCGGGCGGAGCGCCGTGGCATCGTGCCGCTCCGCGGTCGCGCCATCAGGCGCCACCAGGTGGGCGTTGGGCGAGGCGGGCAGCTTGAGACTTGCGATGTCCAGCGCCACCGCCTCCGGCACGCCTGAGGTGCCGCTGCCGAGCATCATGCCGATCATGGCGTTTCCTTCGCGGCGCGAAGGCGGATCACGCCGCGCACCTCCTCCTGTTGCGGATCGACGGGCTTGCCCTTGCGCAGCACCTCGACGCGGCCATCCCGTGCCAGGCGCAGCGCAGCAGCGCGGACCGGGCCGAGCAGGCGGCGCCAGGCTTCCTCCTCCGGCGCCAGGGTGCGGGCGACCTCGCTGGGGCAGATGCTCCGGTCGGCCCCGCGGGCTTCGGTCTGACGGAGGATTTCCGTGGTGATGGCGTCGGCGGAGGGCGATTTCATGGGACCAGCCAGCAGGCGCGGGATGCGCCGGTTTCGTCCCAATCGTAGCACGCGCGCTGATGTCCCGCTGCGGCCAGCCACAGCCACTCCAGCCGCGCCATGCTCAGCACCAGCACCCTGAAATGGGGCCGCCCGGCCTCGGGATCCTTGGGCGCGGGCTGGGGGGCGTCGAGCGGCGTGCCGGGGCCGGCGCCGGAGGGCAGGGCGTAGATCATGCGGCTCATCGGCCGGCTGGAGGCCCAGGCGATCTCGGCCACGGAATCCTCGGCATGCAGGCTGATGGACCCGGCGAGGCGAAGCTGAATCTGCGCCGAGGCGTCGTACAGGTGCAGCGCGGCGCGGGGATCGGCGACGAATTCGGCCACCTTGGCGCTGCGCGCATCCGTGTGGAACCGCAGGCGGCGCGTCGCGGCATCGAAGCCGCGCAGCACCACGGTGCGGGCCTGCGGTGCGCCATCCTGGCCGATGCTTGCCAAACTGGGCGTGTGGAAGGCGTGCCGCCGATCCGCCACGCCGCGCGCCAGCAGCCTGAGCGCCTCGGCCAACGTGGCGTCGAGGTCACCAGCATGCGCGGGTGCGGGGGTCATGCCTTCCGCAGCGCCGCAGCAACGGCCATGCCGCTTTCCACCGCATCTTCGGCGCGCGGTCCGAGGCACCAATCGCCGGCCGCGCCGAGGGCGAGATCGGCATCCCAGATGCAGGGCGCGCCCAGCGGCACCTCGGTCAGCGCGAAACGCCAGCGATGCGCCGCGGCAAACAGCGGGGTCGGCAGCGCCTCCGGCCCGGCGAGCTTGGCCAGCGCGGTGAGCATCAGGCCAGCGACTTCCTCGGCCGGCCGTTCCAGATGCTCGCGCGTCCAGGTGGCGCTTGCCTGGGCTACCCAGCACTCATCGGCGGCGTGGCGGCCCGGCTTGGCGCTGTCGCGCGCGAGCCAGGCGATCGGCCCGCCTTCAAGTTGCAGCCAATCTGGCAGGTTCGGCCGTTCGCGCAGCGCTGCCATCAGCGTCCAGCAGGGCGCCATCACCGCCTTGTCGGCGAGTGTGGCCAGGTGCGGCGCCGGCGCTTGCAGCAATTCCACGACCTGGGGCGAGGGCAGGGCGAGCACCACCGCATCGAAGGGGCCCTCCTCGGCGAGGCCTTCGCTCGGCGCCGGCTTGCCAGGCTTCACCGCGGCGGCGGGGGCGTGGCGGATCCGCCAGGCGCCGCGCCCGCCCTCCACCGCCACCACATGGCGCCCGGTCACGAGGTCGAGCCCCTCGGCCAGGGCGCGCGGCACCTGGGACATGCGCGGGGCACCGACGTAGCGGCCGGGCTGCGGCCAGGGCTTGGCGCCCACCGCATCGAGCGTGGCCTGAAACACCTTGCGGCGTGCCGTCAGGTACTGTGCGCCGTGGTCGAAGAAGAAGGCCTGCCCATCCACCTCCACGCGCCGCGTCGCCATGCGCCCTCCCGCGCCACGGCCCTTGTCGAACAGCCGCACATCGACCCCATGGGCGACGAGCGTCTTGGCGGCGGCCAAGCCCGCAAGGCCGGCGCCGATGATGGCAACCTTCGCGATGGTCATCCTGCCTCTATGGCGGCGCGGGCGGAAACCGCAAGGGATTCGCTCGGCCGGTGGCGCGCGCCACCACGGCCTCAATGGCCTCATGCGCGGTACCGAGGTAGCCGGCCGGATCGGTCAGCCGCGCCAGGCCGGCGGCATCCAGATGGGCGCCGACTCGTGCATCGCGTCCCAGGGTTGCGGCGAGGCTCACGCCCTCGGCCAAGGCGAGGTCGCAGGCGTGGCGCACCACCTCATGCGCCAGGCCGCGGCCGAGCAGCGGGGCGAGGCCCATCATCACCGCCTCCGCCATGATCAGCCCGCCGCCGCCCGCCAGGTTGCGGCGCATCCGCGCGGCATCGACCACCAGCCCCTCGACCAGCGGGCGCAGCGTGGCGAGTGCGCCGTGTGCGTACAGCACCATCTGGGGCAGCACGAGCTGCTCCACCTGCTGTCCGCCGGCGCCGCGTTCATGCTCATGCGCCATGGCGCCGAGCATTTGCGGCAGCAGGGTCTGCACGCTGCGCGCCTGGGCGATGACGTATTCGCAGCCGATCGGGTTGCGCTTCTGCGGCATGGTGGAACTGCCACCCCGACCCGGTGCGGCGGGTTCAGAGACTTCCGCCACCTCCGACTGCATCAGCAGCATGATGTCGGTGGCGGGTTTTGCGAGTGTGCCGGCGAGCAGGCCGAGCCAGCAGGCGGCCTCCGCCATTCCATCACGCGCCACATGCCAGGGAATGATCGGCACCGGCAAGCCGAGCTCGCGCCCCAGCGCCGCAGCCACGGCGGGGCCTTGCGCGCCCAGCGAGGCAAGCGTGCCGACGGCGCCGCCGAATTGCAGGCGCAAAAGGCGCGGCAGCATCTGCGCGAGCCGCTGGCGCATGGTGATCAAGGGGTCGAGCCAGAGCGCCACCTTGTAGCCGAAGGTGATCGGCAGGGCCTGCTGCGCATGGGTGCGCCCGGGCATCACCGTGTCGCGATGCGTCGTGGAGAGCCGCGCCAGGGCGGCGATCAGCGCGTCGAGATCGGCGCCGATCAGCGCGAAGGCCTCGCGCAGTTGCAGGATGGTCGCGGTATCGGTGATGTCCTGGGTGGTGGCACCCCAATGCGTCCAGCGCCCGGCTTCTTCCCCCGCCGCGGCGGCGAGCTGCTGCACCAGCCCGACCACGGGAAAGCCGGTGTTGCGCGTGGCGGCGGCGAGCGCCGGCAGGTCCAGCATCTCGACCCGCGCCGCCCCGCTGATCGCCGCCGCGGCCGCGGCCGGGATCAGGCCGAGCCCGGCCTGGGCGCGGGCAAGTGCGGCCTCGACATCGAGCATCCGCGCCAGGAAGGCGCGCTCGCCCATGATGGCGCGCATCGCATCGGTGCCATAGACGGCGCCGAACACCACGCCATCGGCCGGCGCTACACTCATACGTCGAGGAACACGGTCTCGTTCGCGCCCTGCAACACGATGTCGAGGCGCCATTCGTTGCCACCGGCCGGCTGCGCGATCAGCGTCGCGCGCCTGGCGGGGTCCTCGACCAGGTTCAGCACCGGGTCGGCGGCGTTCAGCGCCTCGCCGGCGAAATAGGCGCGGGTCACCAAATGCTTCATCAGGCCGCGCGCGAAGATCGTGATGGCAATGTGCGGCGCCTGGGTCGCATTGCCGAGGCCGGGCACCGGGCCGGGCTTGAGCGTGGTGAAGCGGAACGCGCCGGCCTCGTTGGTGGCGCAGCGGCCGAAGCCGTGAAAGGCGCCGTCGTAGCTGCCATCCGGCCCGGCCTGCCAGATCTCGACCAGGGCATCCACCACCAGCGCGCCCTCACCATCGGTGATGCGCCCGGTGAGCACCACACGTTCCCCCACCGCGCCGTCATTCGGCCCGCCTGGGCGCAGCAGATCGGCCCATTCGGGGAAGTCGATCATGTGCCAATAGGGGCCAGCGGTCTGTGAGGCAGTTGCGGCGATCATGCGTGCCCCTCCTCGAAGGGCGTCGCATCACGCCCACGCAGCACGATGTCGAAGCGGTAGCCGAGCGCCCATTCCGCCTGCGTAATGTCGAGATCGAAGGACGCCACCAGACGGTTGCGCGCGGCCTCGTCCGGCGTGCTGTGGAAGACCGGGTCGAGTGCGAGCAGCGGATCGCCGGGGAAATACATCTGCGTGATCATGCGCTGCGCGAAGCCCGCGCCATGCAGGCCGAAATGGATGTGCACCGGCCGCCAGGCGTTCTTGTGGTTGCGCCAGGGATAGGCGCCGGGCTTGATGCTCGTGAAGCTGTAGCGCCCCTCGGCATCGGTAAAAACTCGTGCCTGGCCCTCAAAATTCGGGTCGAGCGGCGCATCATGCTGGTCGCGCGGATGATGGTAGCGGCCCGAGGCATTGGCCTGCCAGACCTCCACCATTGTGTGCGGCACCGCCCGGCCTTCCTCATCGGTAACCCGCCCGGCGACGATGATGCGCTCGCCCAGCGCGGCCTTGCCGTTCACCCTCGACATGTCGGCATGCGGCGCATACCGGGCCGGGGTGAAGCGCGGCGCGGTGGTTTCGGTCAGCGTATGCGGCACCCGGATCAGCGCGTAGCTGGGATGCCGCGCGCGGGTGCTGCCATAGGCAGGCGCGTCGTAGGGCGGTTGCGTCGCCGGATCGGGCCGGCGGTAGGGAACCGGATCGCTCATGCTGGAGCGTTACCCTTCTTTCAGAACAGCCTTCGCGATCTTAAGCGCGGAATTGGCCGCCGGCACCCCCGCATAAGCCCCTACCTGCAGCAATACCTCGGCAATCTCGTCGGGCGTCACGCCGGTGTTGCGCGTGGCGCGGACGTGCAGTTCGAACTCCTCATGCCGGCCAAGCGCCGCCATCATGCCCAGGCACAGCAGGGAGCGCTGGTGGCGGGAAAGCCCCGGGCGCGTCCAGATGCCGCCCCAGACATTGGCCGTGATCCATTCCTGGAAGGCGGCGTCGAGCGCCGTGACGTTGCCCTGCGCGCGCGCCACATGCGCCTCACCCAGCACGGCCTTGCGCATAGCGAGCCCGGCCTCGGCGCCCTGTTCCGGTTCGAAGGCGGCGAAGTGGGCGCGAATCGCTTCGGTCGCGGCCTGGGCGCGTTCCAGCGCAATGAGATGCGCGCCGCCCGCGACCTCGACATATCGGCTGCCGGGGATGGCGGCGACGATTTCCCGTGCCGTTTCGGGCGGTGTCGCGACATCGAGGTCGCCGACAACGACCGTGGTCGGGCAGTTGACCTTGCCGATAATCTCGGCGGCCCGCGCATCGCGCAGCGCGGCGGCGGAGCCCGCATAGCCGACGCGGTCCGTGCGCAGCAGCATCTGGCGCAGCCCGAGCGAATCGGGCCGCGTGGGGTCCACCACCCAGCGCGGCATCACCACATCCGCCAAAGCGACGGTGCCGCGCGCCATCACCGCGTCGATGCGCTCCTGCCAGGCTTCGGGCGGGGGGAATTCCAGCGCGGTGTCGAACAGGATGAGCGAGGCCACGCGCGCCGACGCCATCGCGGCCATCTGCAACGCGATCCGCCCGCCGATCGACATGCCCAGCACATGGGCTTGGCGGATACCGAGTACATCCAGCACCTTGAAGGCGTCGGCCGCGTGCAGCGCCATGGAGTAATCGCCCGCCGTCACGCCGGACAGGCCATGCCCGCGCATATCCATGCGGATTACACGTCGGGTGCGCGCCAGCGCCGTAACCTGCGGATCGAACACCCCAAGCGAGGTGCCGATCGAATGCAACATCAGCAGCGGGACGTCGTGTGCGGGGATGACCGCAGCCGGCGCATCGACCACGACATGTGCAACGAAATCGTCAAGTGCCAGAAACATCTACCCACCCACTTCTCTCGGAAATGTGTTTAGCACTTCATCGTGTGGGACGGGAAGCAACCCTTTTGGGACTCACACGGCTTCGAGCACCATCGCGATGCCCTGGCCGACGCCGATGCACATCGTGACCAGCGCATAGCGCGCGCGGCGGTGGTGCAGTTCGGCCACCGCCGTCTGCACCAGGCGGGCGCCGGACATGCCCAAGGGGTGTCCAAGCGCGATGGCCCCACCATTCGGGTTCACGTGCTCGGCATCGTCGGGCAGGCCGAGGTCGCGTGTCACCGCCAGCGCCTGGGCGGCGAAGGCCTCGTTCAGCTCGATCACGTCGATCTGGCCGAGGCTGAGCCCGGCCTTCGCCAGCACGCGCTTCACCGCCGGTGCCGGGCCGAAGCCCATGATACGCGGCGCCACGCCCGCGGTCGCCAGCGCAACGATTCGCGCGCGCGTCGTGAGGCCGTGTTTCGCCGCCGCCGCGCCGGAGGCGACGAGGATGGCGCAGGCGCCGTCATTGACACCCGAGGCGTTGCCCGCCGTGACGCTGCCGCCCTCCTTGCGGAAGGGCGTGCCGAGCTTGGCCAGCGCTTCCAGCGTCGTGTCGGGGCGGGGGTGTTCGTCGGTGTCCACCACCACCGACTCGCCCTTGCGGCGCGGGATGGTGACGGAGACGATCTCCTCGGCGAAGCGACCACGCGCGATGGCAGCGCCGGCGCGCTGCTGCGAGCGGTAGGCGAAGGCGTCCTGGTCGGCGCGGCCGATCTGGAAATCCTGCGCGACATTCTCGGCCGTCTCGGGCA